>NZ_CP015750.1:3467219-3782421 GCF_001742185.1 Pectobacterium wasabiae CFBP 3304 | reverse complement strand
CCTCGTAGGGTAATAATCGGTGGGCATGCTTTCAACGAAATATCTAAACAACTCGGTCCCGTAGCAAAACAAGGCTACCACCAAACAGCATGGCATCTTGAAGGTAGTCTATTACTCGTGCTGGCGGGAACTCATATTTGTTATCTTCCCGACCATTATGCTGCATCTTGGGTGGAAAAAGGGAAACTTGCGGTAGTTGCTCCGGATCGCTTAAAGCTAACCAGCACATTTTATCTAGTGCGAAATGCAAAACAGCGCCTTAGCCCAGTAGCCGAAGCGCTGTGGAATAATATGGTCGAAGCGGGACAAAGTTCGCTTGCCAGCCTAGATGCCGCTAACTCAAGCAGTAGCTAACGGCGTTGGATGGTGATTGGCTTTTCTGAGCAACAGCATCAGGTAGCTCATCGCAATGACAGCAATCAGAACAAACAGTAGCCGATCGGAATAGTTTTGCATCAATACCGCAGCAACGCTTGGCCCACAAAGGCTGCCAAGCGTGTAGCTGAGGAGCAGCGCTTGATTCATGGCGACGAGCTCATCAGGGCTCACTTTTTCACATGCCCACGCCATAGCAACGGGGTACAACGTAAACCCCGCGCATCCCAGTAGGAACAGCGACGGAGCCATAGCATAGTGGCTGATACTTAGCATGGCAATGCAACCAACAATCACCACAAAAACCAGCACCCGAAGAACCAACAATCGACCATAGCGATCGGCCAATCGTCCAACAGGCCATTGGCCGATGATACCGGAGCTGATTAGCAGCGCCATCCAGTATCCAACCTGTGCATCATTCATTCCCTGATGGGAAAGATACAGCGGCATCAGACCATACAATGAGCCTAAAATTGCGCCGGAAATAATACAGCCGTGTACGCCTAAACGCGCACTGCGGTACGTCAGCATTTTCCACATATTCACAGGCTTTTCGTGCTGTTCTGGCGGAACGGGGAGACGAGTAAACAACAGCGGTAATACCGCCAAAATAACTAATGCAACCATCCACGGCAGCACGCTCAATAATGCCGTAGGCAACACGCCAAGCAACAGTTGTCCAATCACACTGCCGAGGTAATAAGCGATCATATAAGCAGCCAGTAGTTGCCCTCTCTGCGCAGATGTTCCACTGCACAACAAGGCACTTTCGACCACAACCCAGATCAATGCACAACCAATCCCGGCAAGAAAACGCCAGAATAACCAGTTGCCAATATCCGTAGCAATACCAAGCCCCACAATCGCGATGCCAAATAATAAAGCGGCGAAATAATAGCTGCGGTTAAACCCATAAAGTTTGATTAACTTGCCGGCGAATAGTGTTCCAACCAAATTGCCACCGAAATAGGATGAGCCAACCAGACCAACCTGCCAGACGGGCAGAGCCTGATAACTCAGCCAAAGTGGAACCAGAGTATTTAACACCGCAATACAAACCGTCAGCAGCAGAAGTCCGCAGAGCAATAGCAGCACTGGGCGAGAATAAGCAGACATAGCGAAGTGGATAACCAAACAACCGGAGAAGAGTGGGCGCATCATGACACTGCGTATATAAAAGTCAATCCGGGCAAAAGTGCTAAAACTTCTTTCTTAAATTATGGATTGAAAGAATTAATCAATATTCACAGAAAGGGCCATTACTTTGAAAACAGAAGGTTACTACTCATATGATTTTAAAACATTTTCAGCTTAAACATTAAGTAACAAAAGCGAGATGGGATAGATAAATTATTTTTACGATAAAAAAATATTACCGAACATGGGACGTAAAAAAAGCGCCCTTAGGCGCTTGATTCAGATAACTGAGGTTTTAGCCAATAAATTCCAGCCCGCCCATATAGGAGCGCAGCACTTCAGGAATTTCAATTCGGCCATCGGCCTGCTGGTAGTTTTCCAGAACAGCCACCAGTGTCCGGCCGACCGCGAGACCAGAACCATTCAACGTGTGAACCAGTCGAGTCTTCTTATCGGACTTGCTACGGCAGCGAGCCTGCATACGACGCGCCTGGAAATCCCACATGTTTGAGCAGGAAGAGATTTCACGATACGTGTCCTGCGCTGGTAACCACACTTCCAGATCGTAAGTTTTGGTGGAACCAAAGCCCATATCCCCCGTACACAGCAATACTTTACGGTAAGGCAATTTCAGCAGTTGCAGTACCGTTTCAGCATGGGTCGTCAATTCTTCCAACGCCTGCATAGAATCTTCAGGGCGGACGATTTGTACCAGCTCAACTTTGTCAAACTGGTGCATACGAATCAACCCACGCGTATCGCGTCCATACGACCCCGCTTCAGAACGGAAACAAGGCGTGTGTGCGGTCATTTTCAATGGCAAGGATTCTTCATCAAGAATCTCGTCACGCACCAGATTAGTCAGCGGAACTTCAGCCGTCGGGATCAATGCATATTGGCTGCTTTCTGCTTCTTCGCTTAACGGATTGGTGTGGAACAGATCTTCACCAAACTTAGGTAACTGGCCCGTACCGTATAACGTGGCGTGGTTTACCAGATAGGGTACATACGCTTCCTGATAACCGTGCTGTTGTGTATGCAAATCCAGCATGAACTGAGCAAGTGCACGATGCAGACGAGCAATCTGTCCTTTCATCACGACAAAACGCGCACCAGTTAGTTTCACTGCGGCAGCAAAATCCAGTCCGGCAGCCATCTCGCCGAGTTCAACATGATCGCGCACGGCAAAATTATACTTACGCGGCTCACCCCAACGGGCAACTTCCTGATTTTGTTTCTCATCTTTACCTAACGGCACAGAATCATCCGGTAGGTTTGGGATCGTTAACGCCAGATCGCGAATCTCATTCTGCAACTGATCCAGCTCTGCTTTCGCAGCATCCAGCTTTTCGCCTAATGTATTAACTTCACGACGTAAAGGCTCGATATCTTCACCGCGTGCTTTCGCTGCACCAATCTCTTTCGATCGGGAGTTACGCTCTGCCTGCAGGCTTTCGGTTTCTACCTGCAATACTTTACGACGTTCTTCCTGCTTACGCAGGGTCTCAACATCCAGCTTAAAGCCTCTGCGAGCCAGTAACTTTTCGGCGACTGCGTCTAGCTCATTACGCAGTAAATTGGGATCGAGCATGCTAATCCTGTGCTTATGATTATCAAATGAAATGGTGGCGTACACGGCGCGCTACGCGGCCGGCTTCAGAAAATACCCCAATAACCTTACCGCAACGCTTAGTTCAACGATAGCGTTTTGTCGGGCTATTTTGATCCTGAGTCGCTAGCCAGGCGAGCTTTTCACCAAATTTGCCCTCAAGACCACGCGAGGTAGGCGCGTAATAGTGCGTATCCGCCATTTCCGGGGGAAAGTAACTCTCTCCCGCCGCATAGGCGTTAGGTTCGTTGTGCGCGTACCGATACTCTGCTCCAAGCCCCATTTCTTTCATCAACCGGGTAGGCGCATTGCGCAAATGTTCGGGAACATCATAGTCTGGTTTCTCGCGCGCATCCTGCATCGCCGCTTTGAAAGCGCTATATACCGCGTTACTTTTAGGCGCGCAGGCGAGATAAACGATAGCCTGTGCAATAGCACGTTCTCCCTCTGCCGGCCCAACGCGAGTGAAACAATCCCAGGCAGAGATAGCCACCTGCATCGCACGCGGATCGGCGTTGCCGACATCTTCCGAAGCAATCGCCAATAGTCGCCGCGCAACATACAGCGGATCGCCGCCAGCGGTGATGATTCGAGCGTACCAATAAAGTGCCGCATCCGGCGCAGACCCTCTCACCGATTTATGCAAAGCAGAAATCAGGTCGTAATAGCGATCGCCCTTGTTATCAAAACGGGCACTGCGTTCGCCAGCGATTTCATTGAGGAGGGCTGGCGTTAGGACACGCATACCCTGCGCATCAATTTCCGCCATGTCCGCCATCATTTCCAGGCTATTCAGCGCACGTCTGGCATCGCCATTGACCAACTCTGCCAGCATTCGACTGGTTTCAGCAGGCAGGACAATATTCTGTTCACCGTATCCGCGTTCGCGATCGCTCATCGCCTGCAGCAACACCTGTTCGATATCTTCTGCCGTCAACGCTTTTAGCAAATAGACGCGGGCGCGTGATAACAACGCCGAGTTAAGTTCAAAAGAAGGGTTTTCGGTTGTTGCACCAATGAAGGTAATTGTTCCATCTTCAATGTGTGGCAGAAACGCATCCTGCTGGCTTTTATTGAAACGATGAACTTCATCAACAAACAAAATGGTACGTCGCCCTGCATTTCGATTTTGCCGAGCGCGCTCAATCGCTTCACGAATTTCTTTGATGCCGGACGTCACGGCAGAAATTCGCTCAACATCTGCCTGCCCGTAATGTCCAATTAATTCTGCCAGCGTCGTTTTTCCCGTTCCTGGCGGCCCCCAGAGGATCATCGAGTGCAACTGCCCTGCCTCAATGGCTCGAGGCAGTGGCTTAGAGGCACCTAACAGGTGCTGTTGACCAATGTATTGCGCCAATGTTGCTGGCCGCATACGCGCAGCCAGCGGTTGGAATTCATTATGGGAAAAATCAAGTGACAGGTTGCTCACGCTGGCCTCACTGACGCTGATCGTCCAGCGTGACGCCTTTAGGTGGCGTGAATGTAAATCGCGCGGCATTAACAGCACCGTTTTGCTGATTTTTCAGCACATAGGTACTACGCTGCCCATCTTGTTCCGTCGCGGTAAATTGCTTGATCGTGCCGTTTGTCGTCACATTAATCGCGAACTGTTTCAGATTGCCACTCTCTGACTTCGGTGTAAGCTCGAAATCATCACCTTTCTGCCGCACATCGTATTTATCCCAATCGCCGGTATCGTTACGCGTAATCAGGATGAATGGCGTGTTACCTGTCGCATCTTTCAACCAGGTCGCCGTGACTTGCTCAACAAAGGGATTGTAGAACCAGAGCGTTTTCCCGTCAGAAATCAATGCACTTTCATCAGGCGATGTTGTTTTCCAGTTAAATAAATTAGGGCGTTTTAACCACAGCTCACCTTCCCCTTCCTGCACCGCTGCGCCATCCGCGCTGGTGACGGTCTGGCTGAAGTTTGCATGGAAACTGTTTACTTTATTGAGCCGCCCCTGCAAATCTTTTGCCGCGTCTGCATAGACAGCGGTTGACGTCATTCCCGCAATCAGGCAACTGATAGCTAACCACTTTTTCATACGCATAATCCTTTGTATTTCCTGATATAACAGGCCTTTTTTATCAAGACCAAACGCTTAGTGTTACGCCGATGTTCTTTGTAGATCACAGTTATTTGTGAACCATTGCGATTTATGAATCTATGTTATCTGAACCCACTCGGACAGTGGTAGATGAATTATCTGCTTATTACTGCTTTTACGCTTCTTTGCATAAGGGCTGCACATGCAGCCCTTATGATGGAGTGATTTCAACTGATACCGCGTGGTTATTCCATTGATGGTGGCGCTAACACCTCGCGGTTACCATTGTGTCCAGGAGAACTGACGATGCCCTGAGCCTCCATTTGCTCAACGATTCGCGCTGCGCGGTTATAGCCGATTCGGAACTGACGCTGTACGCCAGAGATTGATGCACGACGTTTATCGACCACAAATCCTACGGCCTGATCGAACAAAGGATCGAGTTCTTCATCGCCATCAAGGCCGAGACTCCCGCCTTCCCCATCGTCGCCACCGCTGACGATATTATCGATATATTGAGGGCGACCACGTGCTTTCCAGTCTTGAACCACCGCGTGGACTTCCTCATCGCGCACAAAAGCCCCATGCACACGGACAGGGATCGAGGAGTTGGGAGCCATATACAGCATATCCCCCATTCCCAAGAGCGATTCCGCGCCCCCTTGATCGAGGATAGTCCGTGAGTCGATTTTACTCGAAACGGTAAACGCGATACGTGTCGGAATATTCGCCTTGATAAGCCCAGTGATCACGTCAACGGAAGGACGTTGTGTCGCCAGTACCAGGTGAATCCCCGCAGCTCGCGCTTTTTGTGCTAATCGAGCAATCAGTTCTTCAACCTTCTTCCCCACCGCCATTATCAGATCGGCAAATTCATCGACCATGACGACAATATACGGCAGTTTCTCCAGCACTGGCGGTGTCATATCCATACTGTCGCCCGGCTTCCAGAACGGATCGGGAATTGGACGACCCATCGCATTTGCTGTCATCACGCGTTCGTTGTATCCCGCCAGATTACGCACACCAAGCGCTGACATCAGCTTATAGCGACGCTCCATTTCACCCACACACCAGCGCAGCGCATTTGCCGCATCCTTCATATCGGTCACAACTTCTGTCAACAAATGCGGAATGCCTTCGTACACGGAAAGTTCCAGCATTTTTGGATCGATCATGATAAAGCGCACGTCTTCTGGCGTGGCTTTATACAACATACTGATGATCATGGCGTTGACACCAACTGACTTACCCGACCCCGTGGTACCCGCAACCAGCAGGTGCGGCATTTTTGCCAAATCAGCAACGACGGGTTCGCCTGCAATATCTTTCCCCAACACGATCGCCAGCGGTGAAGGGTTATGTCGGAATGCGTCGCAGTCCAGCACTTCTCGCAGATATACCGTCTGACGATGCGCGTTCGGTAATTCCAGCCCAACATACGGTCTACCGGGAATCACCTCAACAATACGCACGGCAACAACTGACAGTGACCGCGCCAAATCGCGTGACAAATTCGAGATACGTGCCGCTTTAACGCCCGGTGCCAAATCGAGTTCAAAACGCGTGATCACCGGACCAGGAGAGTGATCGACCACATCCGCTTTTACCCGGAAATCAGCCAGACGCGCTTCAATCAGTCGCGCAGTCTGTTCCAGCGCGAAATTATCAACAGGCGCTTCGCTGGCAGGCGGAGGAGTCAACAAATCCAACGTTGGCAACGGTGTTGTCGGTTTCTGCAGCGGTTGTTCATTACGCACCAGGAACGGATGAATCAGGCCATCCATTGCAGGATGGTGCGCTAGTGCATTTTCCTGTTTCGCTTCCTCAATAGGCGCTGGCATCGGTTGCACTGGCTGACCAAACATCAGCGGGCTGCGCCCCTCGTCGTCATCCTCATCTTCACCAGCATGCATCGGTGGAAGCGTTGGCTCGGCGCGATAGGACGGCGGCGAATACGGGGATTCAGATTCGTTAAACGTATGCGGTTCAGATTCGTGTTCATTCCCCGCACTAAACGGCGAGAACGAAAAGGCGTTATATGGAGCCACAGGGGTTGGGTGAACCGGCTCACTGACCGCAGGTGACGCTAGCGAAACAGGGGCTTCCTCATCAGGCTGCGGCGCGCTGGCGTCATAACGAGACTGCTGCTGCGCAGCGAAATCTCTGGCTAACTGCGCTTGCAGAAGTGCATCTTCATCGTCTTCCTGTAACGGGTACGCTTCACCATAACGCTGGCGCTGCTGGTCCAGATACGCTTGTTGCAACGCAGTTTCTTGCTGCGCGATGTCATCCGGTGTCTCTTCCTGATACACGTCGTTCGTCAATTCCGTTTCTACGCTATCGCTCTGCGCCTGTAGCCTTGCTTGCTCTTCGGCCAGCCGCTGCGACGGTAACTTGATTCCATATGACGCCAACTCGCGGCGAGTAGGAATGCGTACCGGGTTAGGACGTGGCAGTTCCGGCCCTACGCCGCGTTTAATCTGCGGGTTATCATCCGCATCAGCACTGAACGCCGGCATAAAGGTGTTATTCGCGTTGAAATCGATATCACGTGCAGATTGTGACGGATCAGCAAACGGTTGAGCCACTGGCGGCGTTACGATCGCCGGTACGACACTATTTCCGTAAGCATTCCCGTAAGGCATAGATGCACTGCCATAGGGCTCAGGCGGGGTTACGTTCTCCTGCATCGATACAGGAGGTTCAGGGATCTCAAACGAATACAGCGGCGGATTCAGCGGTGGCGTCGAGTCAATCGCAGATGGCGTAACAGGCGACACAATGCCAGGTAATGACGAGTCAGACAATGCTGCCGCTGGCGTTTCTGCCGAGAGCATCGATTGTGTAGCAGTCGGCACGTTTTCAATTGAAGATGATGCCTCTTCTATCGCGTTATCTGCCACCGTGTCGTGTACGGCATCAGCAACGGAAGGGGCAGAAAACAGAACGTCATCGTCATCTCGCGGTTGCGTTATCGCCTCACCGGAGGTTTCATCGTGATGCAGGTTAAGCACATCGTTCTCATCCTCTTCACGATCGTTTTCTTCGCGATAATTCTCATCACGATAGTCCTCATCGCGACGTGAACGGTTTGACATGAATGTCAGACAACCCAACACTCCAGCGCCAATTTTTTCGGCGATCGTTAACCATGACCAGCCGGTAAACAACGTTAACCCAGCCCCCCAGACACACAGCAGAACCAGCGTCGCCCCCATGCTATTGAAACGTGGAATCATTGAGCTGCTCAACAGGCTTCCCAATACACCACCGGAAGCAAAATAGTAGAGATCGTCAATATTTAACGCAGCCAGACCACAAGAGGTCAGGATCAGTGCCAACGTCCCAATCAGGCGAAGTGAAAAAGTAAAGTACTCAATGGATTGGTGGTTATCACGCTGGCGGAAAGCCACCCAGCACAGGGATAACATAATCGGTGGAATGGCATAGGCCAGAACGCCAAAAATAAAGAACAGCGTATCCGCCAGCCAGGCACCTGCCACACCACCAACGTTATGGATAGGCTCATGCCACGCAGTCTGCGACCAACTGGGATCGGAGGGGCTGAAACTAAGCAATGCGACACTGAGATAAACGGCAAAAAGTGCCACAACGATTAAAATCGCTTCAAGCAAACGACGTGTTCCGCTGAGTTTCTTCAGGGTAACGTCTTTATCTTCTGTATATTCCTGGCTCAAGAGTCTCTCCAGGGGCCTGTAAGGTTTATGACAAAGCGCCGAGAAAACCCGGCGCTGGGACTGTATAAATTCACAGGAGTGTAGCTGAATTTATCGGGTTTTGCACCCACGCGTTTACCGAGTCTTAATGACCAGACGGTTGCTTTGCTTCACTTCTTCCATCACTACGTAAGTACGGGTGTCGTTTACACCCGGCAAACGCAGCAGCGTTTCGCCCAGGAGTTTACGGTAAGCGGACATGTCCGGTACGCGCGTTTTCAACAGGTAGTCAAAATCACCGGAAACCAGATGGCATTCCTGAATTTCTTCCAACTTCTGCACCGCAGAGTTAAACTGTTCAAACACATCAGGCGCACCGCGATTTAGCGTTATTTCAACAAAAACCAGCAGTGACGCATCCAGATAATGCGGGTTTAGCAGCGCTGTGTAGCCATTAATGAAACCCTGTCTTTCCAGACGACGTACACGCTCCAGACAAGGTGTTGGCGACAGTCCAACCCGTTTGGAAAGCTCGACATTGGAAATACGCCCATCTTTTTGCAATTCGTTCAGGATGTTACGATCAATACGATCGAGATCTTTTCCTGGTCGCTTTTTAGTGTCTACCATTATTATTGTCTCTCTTCACTTTTCCCTGCACCCGCTTTACCCCGATAGACCTCATGTATCAGAGTTACCCTTAAAGAAGACACGCTGCCTATTTTGTCTATCAACAGTCATTAACTTTTCGCTCTCGCCCCACGTATTGCTCACCCGCGAAGAAGACCATCACGTCATATCCGTGGCCCAAAGGCCTACCTGCGCAAAAACGAATAAAAAAGCCGAGCTTTTAACTGTCCACATACAAAAAATTTCCTCTTACCTAGATGTTTTCGCAAATGCACAGCCGATTGTCAAAGTAAAACAACGAAAATCAGAAGAAACTGCCAGATCCGATAAGCCAGAGCCATCCGCAGGGGTAAGCTCAATCATTTTACTTATGAATGCGTCTGATTTTTCAGCAATTTATCATCTCCATCGTCGTTAACGATTAAACAAATAGCCAGCAACTTTTCTGCATACTTTTTTTACTCTTGTAATTTCCTTACAATCGTTCTCATTGTTCGTGGTAGATATGTTCGTTGCTAAAGACACGTGTTTGTCGTAAAGGCTGGTTCTATGAACATTATCCGCCGTCATGAAATGAGGAAAGCATGGGTACCGTTAAACATCACAAGTTATTGATTCTGGGCTCAGGCCCCGCTGGCTACACTGCCGCAGTGTATGCTGCACGCGCGAATTTACAGCCAGTATTAATCACGGGTATGGAAAAAGGCGGTCAACTGACGACCACGACCGAAGTAGAAAATTGGCCGGGCGATGCCGACGATTTAACTGGCCCGCTGTTGATGGAGCGTATGCACGCCCATGCGACCAAGTTCAATACCGAAGTGATTTTTGATCATATTGAACGTGTTGATTTGCAGAACCGTCCATTCCGTCTATTCGGCGATAGCGACGAATACACCTGTGATGCGCTGATCATCGCCACGGGCGCATCGGCTCGCTACCTTGGCCTACCGTCTGAAGACGCGTTTAAAGGCAAAGGCGTTTCCGCCTGTGCAACCTGTGATGGATTCTTTTATCGGAATCAGAAAGTTGCCGTCGTTGGCGGCGGGAATACCGCTGTCGAAGAAGCACTGTATTTGTCTAACATCGCTGCGGAAGTCCATTTGATCCACCGCCGTGAAACGTTCCGTTCAGAGAAGATCCTGATCGACCGTCTGATGGACAAAGTCAAAAACGGCAACATCATCCTGCACACCAACCGCACGCTGGATGAAGTGCTGGGCGATGATATGGGCGTAACGGGTGTACGTATCCGTGATACGCAAAGCGATGCCGCTGAAGAATTGGAACTGGCTGGCGTGTTTATCGCTATCGGCCACAGCCCGAATACTGCCGTGTTTGGCGACCAATTGGCGCTGGAAAACGGCTATATCAAAGTGCAATCTGGTATTCATGGTAACGCGACACAAACCAGCATTCCTGGCGTCTTTGCCGCAGGCGATGTAATGGACCACATTTACCGTCAGGCGATTACCTCCGCAGGTACAGGTTGTATGGCTGCACTGGATGCTGAACGTTACCTGGATGGACTGACCATCAACAAGTAGTGCGATACCGAAACGGAGCGGCGGCGGCCGTTCCGTTTTCTTCCTTCCGATTTGCCTGCCGCAACACAAAAATTGATCGCCTCCCTCATTTCCCCTCTCCTTTTCATTTGCAGCGCGTTCCTGTCGCGGTAACATGGCGGCATTCTGTATGATAGAAGATAATTTTGTTACCTAACAGTTACATGATGGTTATTTTCTGTTAAGTCCATTTCTGCAACATAACGAACTGGTGCCCGATGAAAAAAACCAGACAGCAAGAACTAACCGCTTGGCTGAAACAACAAAGTAAGCTGGCACAACGGTGGTTACGCCTTTCACTGCTGCTTGGATTCCTGAGCGGCGCGTTAATCGTGGCGCAAGCCTGGCTATTAGCTACTCTGCTTCATGCCTTGATCATTGAGCATGCCCCCCGAGAATCCCTGCTTTCCCCCTTCCTTCTGCTGATCGCCACCTTTATTCTGCGTGCGCTTAACAACCTGTTGCGTGAACGTGTCGGTTTTCTTTGCGGACAAGCGGTTCGACAGCACATCCGCAAACTGGTACTGGATCGATTACAGCAGCTTGGCCCAGCCTGGGTTCAGGGTAAACCCGCCGGCAGTTGGGCAACGATGATCCTTGAACAGGTAGATGATATGCAGGACTACTACGCCCGCTATCTGCCGCAAATGTATCTTGCCGCACTGATCCCGCTGCTTATCTTGATCACCATTTTTCCGCTCAACTGGGCAGCGGGTCTGATTCTGTTTCTGACTGCACCGCTCATCCCTCTGTTTATGGCACTGGTCGGCATGGGCGCAGCGGATGCCAATCGACGTAACTTTTTGGCGTTGGCTCGCCTGAGCGGACACTTCCTCGATCGCCTGCGTGGGATAGAGACACTACGCCTGTTTCATCGCGGTCAGGCTGAAACTGAACAAATCCGTCATGCTTCCGAAGATTTCCGTAGCCGCACCATGGAAGTGCTGCGCATGGCATTTCTCTCCTCGGGTGTGCTGGAGTTTTTCGCCTCTATTTCGATCGCGGTTGTCGCCGTCTATTTCGGTTTCTCTTATCTCGGGGAGCTAGATTTTGGCCATTATGGAATGGGCGTGACGCTCTTTGCCGGTTTTCTCGTGCTGATTCTTGCGCCGGAATTCTTTCAACCTTTACGCGATCTGGGCACCTTCTACCATGCCAAAGCTCAGGCTATCGGCGCAGCGGAATCACTAGTGACCTTTTTAGCCGAAGAAGGCGAATCGGTTGGCTTTGGCACACATGAATTCAGCAGTGATACCGCCATTGCCATCCGCGCGGAAGACCTGGTGGTCCTCGCCCCCAATGGCACGCCGTTAACCCAACCGTTAACCTTCGATATCCGTGCTGGCGAACGTATCGCCTTGGTCGGCATCAGCGGTGCAGGGAAAAGTTCTCTGCTTAACGCGCTATTGGGGTTTCTGCCTTATCGCGGTTCATTAACCGTTAATGGCAAAGCACTAAACACACTGACGTCTGAATCGTGGCGTAAACAGTTGAGCTGGGTCGGGCAAAATCCCCATTTGCCGGAACCAACGCTGCGCAGCAATATTCTGCTCGGTAACCCGCAGGCCAGCATTGTGGCGTTACAGCAGGCGATTGAGCGTGCCTATGTGCAGGAATTTCTACTGCAACTCCCACAGGGTCTGGAAACCGCGATCGGTGACGGCGCTGCACGCTTGTCTGTCGGGCAGGCGCAGCGCGTCGCCGTTGCCCGTGCGCTTATCCATCCTTGCAACTTATTACTGCTGGATGAGCCGTCAGCCAGCCTCGATGCCCATAGCGAGGAGTTGGTTATGAGTGCGTTGAACACAGCAGCACGTTCCCAAACCACGCTGCTGGTCACGCATCAGCTCAACGATATCACCGACTATGACGCGATTTGGGTGATGGACGGGGGTCGCCTGGTCCAGCAGGGGGACTATCAAACACTTCGCGCCGAAACAGGCCCTTTCGCGGCACTGCTGGCACAACGACAGGGGGCGCTGTAATGGCTCAGATAAAAACGATGCGAGTATTAAAACCATTTCTGGCACTTTATCGTCAGCATATTTGGCGCTTAAGTCTGGGTGTGGTGCTGGCAATCGCCACATTGCTGGCCAGCATCGGCCTGCTCGCCCTATCCGGCTGGTTTCTCGCTGGAGCCGCACTGGCAGGGATCGTCGGGCTACTCACCTTTAACTACATGCTACCCGCTGCAGGCGTGCGGGGTGCCGCTATCGCACGTACCGCAGGACGTTATGGAGAAAGAGTCGTCAGCCACGATGCGACATTTCGTGTTCTGCTGCGTCTGCGTGTTTTCACCTTTTCTCGTATTCTGCCGCTCTCTCCGGGTGGGCTGGCACAGTTTCGTCAGGCTGAACTGCTAAACCGACTTGTGGCAGACGTTGATACACTTGACCACCTCTACCTTCGCGTTATTTCGCCTATTGTCAGCGCTTTTGCCGTCATTCTCATCGTCTGTTACGGTCTGAGTTTCATTGATGCCACATTAGCTCTGACGCTTGGTGCCATCATGCTGGTGCTCTTGCTCTGCCTGCCGATTGTGTTTTATCGGGCAGGTAACGGCATCGGGCAGGATTTGACCGCACTGCGCGCGCAATACCGCCTGCTGCTAACGACCTGGCTGCAAGGTCAAGCGGAGTTAACCGTTTTCGGCGCACTCGACCGTGTCCGTCAACAGTTGGCACTGGTAGAAATTAACTGGCTGCGTCGCCAGCGCCAGCAGGCCAACCTTACCGGTCTGTCTCAGGCGGTGATGATTTTATGCAGTGGGCTGACCGTTACGCTGATTCTATGGCTTGCCGCCGATGGTGTTGGCGGTAACACACAGCCCGGTGCGTTAATCGCCCTGTTCGTGTTCGCGTCACTTGCCGCCTTCGAAGCACTGGCACCGGTCACAGTGGCCTTCCAGCATATGGGACAAGTCATTGCTTCCGCCGCAAGGGTCGATCAAATCATTCGTCAGCCTGTTGACGTCACGTTCCCAACGCGTGGCCCAGAAACTTCACGCACAGCTTTACTTGAACTCTCACATGTCAACTTCACTTATCCCGGTCAGCCACAGCCCGTGCTGCAAAATATCACGCTCTCTATTCAGGCAGGCGAGCATCTGGCACTGCTGGGGCGCACCGGATGCGGGAAATCGACGTTATTACAATTGCTGACTCGGGCATGGAATTGTGAATACGGGGACATTACGCTCAATGGGCACCCGCTTGCCAATTGGCGGGAAGACGATCTCCGCGCCATGATGAGTGTGGTGCCGCAGCGTGTGCACATTTTCAGCGCAACGCTACGTGATAATCTGTTACTGGCTGCACCGACGGCACAGGACGAAAAACTGAACGAGGTATTACAACAGGTAGGGTTGGAAAAACTGCTAGAAAACGAAGGGCTGAATGCCTGGCTGGGAGAAGGCGGCCGTCAACTCTCCGGTGGCGAACAACGTCGCATCGCCTTAGCGCGTGCATTATTACATGACGCGCCATTAGTTCTGTTAGATGAACCCACCGAGGGGCTGGACGCCGAAACCGAAAAACGTATCCTGCTGTTACTCCGCCAACACTGTGCCGATAAAACCTTAATTGTCATCACTCACCGGTTATACGGTTTAGAATCAATGGATCGCATCTGTATTCTGGACGATGGTAACGTGATCGAACAGGGCAGCCATCAGGCTTTGATGGCACAACAAGGTCGTTATTGGCAATTCCGCCAACACGTTTAAGGCAAACGCCGTTGCAATACAACGTTTGAAAAATATGCGCCTATATCAGCTATCGTCTCACTCGCTTCAGTTTCCTGACCCGAATCATGCGCTGGATGACCCCAATGGCCTGCTGGCCGTTGGCGGCGATCTCTCCGTTGCCCGGTTAAACGCGGCTTACCGACAGGGAATTTTTCCCTGGTTCTCCCCCGGTGAACCGATCTTATGGTGGTCTCCGAATCCGCGCGCAGTCCTGTTTCCCGGCGAATTCCATCTCAGCCGTAGTATGAAAAAATTTCTGAAGCGCCATACTTTTATCGCCACGCTGAATCAGGCATTTGATGATGTCATTCACGCGTGTGCGCACGAACACCATGACGGAACCTGGATTACGCCGGACATAATTTCAGCTTATCGCCAGCTTCATCAGGTTGGGAAAGCACATTCCGTCGAAGTGTGGCACAATGGCGCACTGGTTGGTGGGTTATATGGCATTGAACAAGGGCGATTATTTTGCGGTGAATCAATGTTCAGCCGTATGGATAACGCCTCAAAATATGCGTTGCTGGCGTTTCAGCAGCATTTTGTTCATCATGGCGGCCAGTTGATTGACTGTCAGGTGTTAAATTCTCACACAGCCTCGCTGGGCGTGAATGAAATTTCCCGAGATCGCTTTCTGCAGCAGCTTTCCCAATGGCAGGATATCGCTGTTGATGACGGTTGTTGGTTACCACAACAGCTCACCGAACCGACATAGCGATAAAGGAAACCGGGTAAATAACGCTCCAAACGTGAACGCTTCTTTACATAATGTCGGTTTTTCGGCATTATCTTGCGGTTAAAAAATAAAGGTAGTTAGACCTAGAGGATTCGATGGCCAAAGAAGACAATATTGAAATGCAAGGCACCGTGCTTGATACGCTGCCCAACACCATGTTCCGCGTTGAATTGGAAAACGGGCACGTGGTTACCGCTCATATCTCCGGTAAAATGCGTAAAAACTATATCCGCATCCTGACGGGTGACAAAGTCACTGTAGAGTTAACCCCGTACGACCTGAGTAAAGGCCGCATTGTCTTCCGCAGCCGTTAACCGGTTAGCTCATCGCTGATAACGGCGATATATGAGGATGTGACTCCTTCTCCAGCCCTTTCCTTTATGGCAAGGGCTTTTGTTTTTTTGATACTCCCCGTCCCTACTTTCACCCTAGCATCATCCTGCTCATCGACTTTCAATCCTGATTGAACGATCGCACCAAATAAAATCATCTCTTTTTTAAAGATAATTGGCGTATAGTTCATGTGGATATAAATTAAAGATATAATTGATGAGATGCTCATATAAGGACGTGACATGTTTAAACCAAATAGCTTAATCATTTATGTTGAAGATGTTTCATTAAGCACTGAATTTTATAAAAAAATATTAAAATTAGAACCGTTAGAAACCTATGAGGAATTTTCTGTTTTTCCTCTCGCCTCCGAGTTTATTTTAGGCATTCAGTCTAAATCAGGAATTGATCCAAAACCTCAAGCTCAATTTGGTGGGTTTGAAATTTGCCTGTCCGATGTCACCCCAAGTGATGTGGACACGATATATCAGGAATGGAAAGAATTAGGCGTCAAATTTGAACTGGAGCCAATAAATCTTGATTTCGGTTATACCTTTGTTGCCATAGATCCTGATGGGCATCGATTGAGAGTCTGCGCGACGGACACAAGTAACATCTCCTAGCCAGAAGCGACCTATAGATAGGTGTGTTGTCCTCTGTATCCCATTAACAATGAACATTAACGTAGTCGGCGCACCAATAAAAAAGGGATGCATCAGCATCCCTCTTAGGCAATACGCAGTATCAATTAATTAACGCTTTCCGCTTTACGCTTCTGCGCACTCTGGAAGCCATACGTGAGCTGTTGCGCCTCTTTATCCAGTTCCACCGTGACAGACCCCCCATCCACCAGCGAACCAAACAGCAGCTCGTTAGCCAGCGGTTTCTTGAGGCTTTCCTGCATTACGCGCGCCATAGGTCGGGCCCCCATCGCTTTGTCATAGCCTTTTTCTGCCAGCCAATCGCGTGCTTCATCACTGACTTCCAGCGATACGCCTTTCGCATCCAACTGCGCCTGAAGTTCAACGATAAATTTATCGACAACCTGCTGGATAACGTCGGTAGATAGGTGGTTGAACCAGATAATGCCATCCAGACGGTTACGGAATTCAGGCGTAAACACCTTCTTGATCTCTTCCATCGCATCCGTACTGTTGTCCTGATGGATGATACCGATGGATTTACGCTGTGTTTCCCGCACGCCCGCATTGGTAGTCATAACAACAATGACATTGCGGAAATCCGCTTTGCGACCATTGTTATCCGTCAGCGTACCGTTATCCATCACCTGCAACAGCAGGTTAAAGACGTCAGGGTGCGCTTTTTCGATCTCATCCAGCAGCAGTACCGCATGAGGATGCTTAATAACAGCATCCGTCAGCAGGCCGCCCTGATCGTAGCCAACATAGCCTGGAGGCGCACCAATCAAGCGGCTGACGGTATGACGCTCCATGTATTCGGACATATCAAAACGCAATAACTCGATATCCAGCGCCTTCGCCAGTTGCAGCGTCACTTCCGTCTTACCGACACCCGTAGGGCCAGCGAATAGGAAGGACCCTACCGGCTTACGCTCCTGACCCAACCCTGCACGGCTCATCTTGATGGATTCAGACAACGCTTCAATCGCTTTATCCTGTCCAAACACCAGCATTTTCAGGCGATCGCTGAGATTCTTCAGCACATCACGATCGCTGGCAGAAACCGTTTTTTCTGGAATGCGGGCGATACGGGCGACAACCGATTCGATATCACTCACGTTGACCGTTTTCTTACGTTTGCTGGCTGGCATCAAACGACTGCGCGCGCCAGCTTCATCAATCACATCAATGGCTTTATCTGGTAAATGACGATCGTTGATATATTTCACCGCCAGCTCTACCGCAGCACGAACGGCTTTAGAGGTATAACGAACATCATGGTGAGCCTCATACTTCGGCTTCAAACCATTAATGATTTGTATGGTTTCTTCCACACTGGGTTCAGTGATATCGATTTTTTGGAAACGACGCGCCAGCGCCCGATCCTTTTCAAAGATATTGCTGAACTCCTGATAGGTGGTGGATCCAATGACGCGGATCCTGCCGCTGGAGAGCAGCGGTTTAATCAGGTTTGCGGCATCCACCTGACCACCTGACGCAGCACCCGCACCGATAATTGTGTGGATTTCATCAATGAACAGGATGCTGTTTTTATCCTGTTCCAACTGTTTCAACAGTGCCTTGAACCGTTTTTCAAAGTCACCGCGATATTTGGTGCCTGCCAGCAACGCACCGATGTCCAGTGAGTACAGGGTGCATTCCGCCATCACTTCCGGTACATCGCCTTGCACAATACGCCAGGCCAGCCCTTCTGCAATCGCGGTTTTACCCACGCCGGATTCGCCGACCAGCAGCGGGTTATTCTTACGGCGGCGGCATAATACCTGAATCGTGCGCTCCAGTTCTTTCTCCCGGCCAATGAGCGGATCGATACCGCCAACGCGAGCCAGTTGATTCAGATTGGTGGTGAAGTTTTCCATACGATCTTCCCCTCCTGCCTGTTCTTCATTGACGGGACTTTCAGGGTTCGGTGCCTGATCGGTTTCTTCTTTACGCGTACCGTGAGAAATAAAGTTCACGACATCCAGACGGCTAACGTCATGCTTGCGCAGCAGGTAGGCGGCCTGAGATTCCTGTTCGCTAAAAATGGCAACCAGAACGTTGGCGCCAGACACTTCGCTGCGGCCAGAAGACTGCACATGAAAGACGGCGCGTTGCAATACGCGCTGGAAGCTGAGCGTCGGCTGAGTTTCGCGCTCATCGTCACTCTGCGGTAATGTTGGTGTGGTCTGTTCAATGAAGGCTTCCAGTTCCTGGCGCAGTGCGGCTAAATCTACCGTACAGGCCTCCAACGCTTCACGCGCGGCCGGATTACTGAGCAGAGCCAGCAACAGGTGCTCCACGGTCATAAACTCGTGTCGGTGCTCACGCGCTCTGGCGAAAGCCATGTTGAGACTGAGTTCCAGTTCTTGATTGAGCATAGGCACCTCTCCCAATAAATCGCCTGACTTCAGGCTTTTTCCAGCGTACAGAGCAGCGGGTGCTCGTTTTCTCTGGCATAACGATTGACTTGTACGACCTTGGTCTCAGCCACTTCAGCGCTGAATACGCCACAAATTGCTTTACCCTGATAATGCACAGTTAACATAAGCTGTGTGGCACGTTCAATATCATAAGAAAAGAACTTTTGCAGAACGTCAATAACAAATTCCATCGGGGTGTAATCATCGTTATTCAACACCACGTTATACATGGAGGGCGGCTGCAATTTTTCTTTCTGTTTATCAGCGGTCAGGTTCTCAGATTGTGACCACGTGCTGTTGTTTCCCATTCTCTATCCACATCATGTAACGAATATCGTGATTCACGACATTGGTCTGTTTATTCCCAATAAATCCGAGAAGCAGGAAACGAGCACCTGCAACTTGAAAGATGACGGGTATCTCTTAATGCTGGCCATTTAAGTCTGGTTTTAGGGGGAAACACGGGGATGAGGCTCCCGTAGCGATGCCTCGCGCCGTGTTTCCCTCGATATCTCGATCCTTAAACGATCGACATTACGGGTATTTCTACATTTACAGTAGCACGTCTACTTTTTATTTTACCACCTGAGGGAATAAATGGTTCCCGGAAAGTAAAATTCAAGGCCAACGCTCGATATCTTGATTACGCCCCGCGATCGCGGGTACGGCAATAGCGTTATCTGCATCAAATTTTGACAAACTCCCTCGCCCACCACACGGTAGATTGCTTGACGTCGGGATCGATTTCACTAAAGTGTACGGATGAATTGATGAGGTTTTAATCAATTCGTATTCGTAGTAACCAAATAACCACACCTTACTGAAAAAGAACACTCTTGCGAAGGATGTCAATGCATGGAGACAGGTACTGTTAAATGGTTCAATAATGCCAAAGGGTTTGGTTTTATCTGTCCAGAAGGGGGCGGTGACGATATCTTCGCACACTACTCAACCATTCAGATGGATGGCTACCGAACGCTGAAAGCCGGACAGGTTGTCAGATTTGACGTACATCAAGGGCCGAAAGGCAATCATGCTTGCCTGATCGTCCCGCAAATCGTCGAGGCCATATCCTGATTCCTTCCACACCCTACACTTCTACTCAGAATACGCGACGCTAAACAGTAAAAACGAATATAATGCGACAAATGCCGTTCACATACTGAACGGCATTTTTATCATGGCACAACATTAATCCGCACGCCCACGGGCCAGCCACAGCACGCGAGAGAACATGCTACGAATGAGCGGAGGGATCGCATCGCTGCCCATGGCCGCCGCCTCCATCGCTACTTCAATCGCCAAATCAGGCTTGGATGAACGATGGATAGCCTTGATGATGATTTTATGCATCGACAGCGGTACTTTCTCCGGCAATTGCGCGATGCGGTGATAAACCTGACTGAATCCCTCACGGTACATGTAGTGCTCCATATCCGATGCGGGCAAGACGGTCAGATGATCGCGTTCACTCTCATTCTGCGCAGATAGCAGGCTTCTCGCCGTCGCCGCATATTTTTTCCCGGCATCATCACCATCGACCAGCACATGCCATTCAATTCCCATACGGTGTGCGAATCTCAACAATGGCCGGATGCCTGACTGGGCAAACTCAATCACTTTCACCCCTTCCGCCTCAAAATGATGACCGCACTGGCGTGCCAGTTCATTCAACATCCAGACTTCTGTCTCCCCTTCCACCAACAGCCAGCAACGAGCGAAAAGCGAAGCTGGTCGATTCAGACGAATGTGAAAAGCAATACGTCGACTGTCCTCAGCACTCATTCCCTGACGGCCAATGCGATAGGTTGCAACGCGTGAAGATTCCCGCACCAAACGACACACCTGCTCCATAGGCACCAGCGACAGTAACTCCCCAGAGTTGGTCGTCGTGACTTTTTGGAGCGGCAGTTGCATCAGGAGTCCCCAGGCGACCGACAGCATGATCGGGTGTAGACGGGTTTCCGGGTCTTCAATCAGCAAGAGCGGACGAGCGTGCGGATCCAACGCCACGGAACCTTTGGCCTGTAACAGCGTGGAAAATAGCTCCAGCAGAATAATTCGGCGACTGCGACTATTGGGATCGGCAATCAGGCGGTTAATGTTGTCCAGCGATCGCCACGATTTACCGTTGTGTGTTCGCGCATGGCGGTGATGGCGCCGGTCGTTGCCCGTCGCATTCTGCTCGGAAAAATAGTGCTCCAGCAGTTGCCGCATCGCCACCAAGCCTCGGCGCAACTCTTTATCCGTCAATTTCTGCGGGTTTTGCACCAACTCTCGCATCAGTTGCTCAAACTGCTGAGCCAGCTTTTCATTGCTGTTATCTAACGTCGCCGCCAACGTCCCAGAACGCAGACGCCGCATAAAACGCGCATCGCGCAACCGCAATACCGGATGCAGGCGGATGATTTCTCTGGCCAGCTCATCAATATTATCTAGCGGTATCGGGTGCCCATCGGCATCCAGAAAGCTGCGCCAGGTGAAGACCGACTGACTTTCGTCCACCTCCCCCTCCAGCCGATAAAAAACGCGATATAGCGACGCATCGCCTTCCACCCAAACGGGGCTCAGCGAGCGATAACGAGGAGAGAGATGATGACCGGGCGCGGTTTCACAAAACGTGAAAATAACCTGAAGGTGTTTTTCCCGACTGTTTTCATCCCCCGGCGTGAAGTGAAAGTCCTGCATATCAAAATGGTAAAGCGGCAATGTGGGTGCCAGCAGCAGCGAAAGCGCATCCAGCAGGCTGGATTTCCCCCAGGCATTCTCGCCAATCAGCACATTATTCTCGTCCAGTATCAGCGACAGACGATTGATTCCCCGAAATCCCAGGATTTCAATACTTTCCAGATGCATCCTTCTCTCCTGTAGCGACTGCCTGCGGTTTTCTGCTGTCAGGATAGCCATTGTATAGAACATCCTGCCAAACAGCGCTTTACTCACTCCGATAATTTGTTTAATTTTAATAGATTATCGCATTCCTTCCCGCCAAGTGTAGCCGATGAATCCCATGTCTGACGACGGCAACCCCGGCAACGCTAACATACGGGTTAACACCATTTTTTTCGCGTAAGGACACCGATTCTGTGATGTATTCAGGATTGTTAATTATTTTACTGCCGCTCATCATTGGCTATCTGGTGCCGCTGCATGCCAAAAAAGCATTACAGTGGGTTAACCAACTACTGGGTTGGATGGTGTACATTATTCTGTTTTTGATGGGCATGAGCCTGGCCTTTCTGGAAGACCTCAGCAGCAATTTGTTACTGATTTTTCGTTACACAGCCGTCTTCGCATTTTGCATTCTCGCAGCAAACGGTATTGCGCTGTGGCTGTGGGAAAAACGTAGCGTATGGCACAGTAAATTTAAAACCGTCGCTCCATTTTCCCGCCTGCATATGATTCTTGAATCGGTCACTCTCTGCGGCGTCGTCTTCGGTGGATTCTTACTAGGGTTAACACAATGGTCAGGGTTCACCTACGCCAGTCAAGGCAGCGAATATGCACTGATTTTTCTGCTATTTCTGGTCGGTATTCAACTGCGTAACAGCGGGATGACGCTACGCCAGATCGTATTAAACCGTCGCGGGCTGGTCATTGCGCTCATCGTCGGTATCAGCGCACTTGGTGGCGGCCTGCTTGCCGCGTGGCTTCTGGGGCTACCGCTGAAAACCGGTCTGGCGATGGCATCCGGCTATGGGTGGTATTCGCTATCAGGCATTCTGCTGACCGACGCTCTTGGGCCCGTCATCGGTAGTACGGCATTTTTCAACGATCTGACCCGCGAGCTGCTGGCGATTATGCTGATTCCAGCGTTGGCACAGCACAATCGCTCATGTGCATTAGGCCTTTGCGGCGCGACATCGATGGATTTCACCCTGCCCGTTTTACAGCGCGGCGCGGGTGTCGATATTGTGCCGGCGGCCATCGTACACGGTTTCTTATTAAGTCTCGCCGCACCGATATTGATGGCGTTCTTTACCTCATAAGCGCGTACTCTTTACCGTTTCCCCCCCTCGTTTATGGGCTGTGATTGAGAGTGATTTTCATTGCCCATCACCAAAATTGCGCTAAATCAAATTTACCTAAAGTTGCAGTAAAAAAGCCTTTTTACCTGCCTCGGCTGACACTATGCTTTAAACAAGCATTTTAAATGCAACTTAAAAAAAGGAAGTCATTATGTTTTGTGTGCAATGTGAACAAACGATTCGTACCCCTGTTGGAAACGGCTGCTCTTACGCGCAGGGCATGTGCGGTAAAACCGCAGAAACCTCCGATCTGCAAGACCTGCTGGTCGCTGTGTTGCAAGGGCTTTCTGCTTGGGCGCTGAAAGCACGCGAGCTGGATATTATCGATCATGACGTCGACAGTTTTGCGCCACGCGCCTTCTTCTCTACGTTGACCAACGTTAACTTCGATTCCCAACGTATTATTGGCTACGCACAGGAAGCCATCACGCTGCGTGAATCGCTGGCGGTTCGCTGCCGTCTGCACGATGCTACGGCAACCGTCGATCACCCAATGGCGGCGCTGCAACTCGCAGGCAACGATATTCCGACCTTGCTGCAACAGGCGGAAGACTTTGCACTGGATAGTGATAAAGCCAGCATCGGTGATGACGTTCACGGCTTACGCATGCTGAACCTTTATGGCCTGAAAGGGGCGGCAGCCTATATGGAGCACGCCCACGTTCTCGGTCAGTATGACAACGCACTCTATGCCGAATATCATGCTTTCATGGCGTGGTTGGGCACACACCCAGCCGATGTCGATACCCTGCTGAACAACGCAATGGGCATCGGTAAAATGAACTTCAACGTCATGGCAATCCTCGACCGTGGCGAAACTGATGCTTACGGCCACCCGCAGCCGACCTCGGTTAACGTGCGCCCGATTGCCGGCAAAGCGATTCTGATTTCTGGTCATGACCTGAAAGACCTACGCATGCTGCTGGAGCAAACCGAAGGCACCGGCGTGAATATTTATACACACGGCGAGATGCTACCTGCACACGGTTACCCTGAGCTGAAAAAATTCAAGCATCTGGCAGGTAACTACGGCAGCGGCTGGCAGAACCAACAGACTGAGTTTGCCAAGTTCCCTGGTGCGATCGTCATGACGTCTAACTGCATTATCGATCCTAACGTGGGCAACTACGGCGATCGTATCTGGACGCGCAGCATCGTCGGCTGGCCGGGCGTGAACCATCTGGAAGGTGACGATTTCAGCCCGGTTATCGAACAGGCACAAGGTCTGGCTGGCTTCCCGTACAGCGAAATCGAGCACATGATCACCGTCGGCTTTGGTCGTGAAACCCTGCTGAGCGCCGCCGATACGGTGATCGACCTGGTTGCACAGAAAAAACTGCGCCACGTCTTCCTGGTTGGTGGATGCGACGGCAGCCGTGAAGAACGTAGCTACTTCACCGACTTTACGCTGAACGTTCCACAAGACTGTCTGATTATGACGCTGGCATGCGGTAAGTACCGTTTCAACAAGCTGGACTTCGGTACGCTGGAAGGCCTGCCACGTCTGCTGGATGTCGGTCAATGTAACGATGCCTATGCAGCCATTATTCTGGCCGTCAAACTGGCGGAAAAACTGGGCTGCGGCGTCAACGACCTGCCACTGAGTCTGGTGCTGTCGTGGTTTGAACAGAAAGCGATTGTCATCCTGCTTACCCTGCTGTCTCTCGGCGTGAAGAACATCTACACCGGGCCAACTGCACCGGGCTTCCTGACGGACAATTTGCTTGCCATTCTGAACGACAAATTCGGTATGCGGGCAATTACCACCGTTGAACAAGACATGAACACCATTCTGGCCGCTTGATGAATCAACGCGGACGGAGGAGCGCGTTCCTCGTCACGCAGCGTGAGGTGTTTACAGTAACGCCTCACGCTAAGCCTGTTTCTTATGGGCCGCTATCTTTACACGCTTCACCGTATCCGTTTGTTATGGAGATTGACTATGACGATGCCAGTACCACACGCTGGGCCGACACCGCTTTGTTCTAACCGCATGCAGGTGCACTCGATTACCCAGGAAACGCCGGATGTCTGGACGATATCACTGGTTAATCATGATTTTTATCCGTATCAACCGGGTCAGTATGCACTCGTCAGCATCGCTAACAGCGAGGAGACGTTACGGGCTTATACGATCTCTTCTTCGCCGGGTCTCAGCCGTTTCATTACCTTGACGGTGAGAAGGCTAGATGACGGCGTCGGCTCCCGCTGGCTGACTCAAACGCTGAAAGTCGGTGATTATCTGTGGTTGTCCGATGCTCAGGGCGAATTTACCTGCGCCAGCGCAGTCAGCGATCGTTACCTGATGGCCGCAGCAGGCTGTGGCGTCACGCCGATTATGTCGATGTGCCGCTGGCTGCTGGCAAACAAACCGCAGACCGATATCCACGTTATCTTCAACGTGCGCAATCCGCAGCAGGTGATTTTCGCCAACGAATGGCAAGATCTGGTACAGCGTTATCCGCAGCAACTGCATCTTACTCTGATAGCAGAATTTGACGCCGCACCCGGTTTCCTTGCCGGACGCATCAGCGGCGATCTGCTGGTCGAGCGCGTGCCGGATATCACCAACCGTACCGTGATGACCTGCGGCCCTGCGCCGTACATGAATCAGATTGAAACCCTGAGTCAACAGCTTGGCGTGGCGTCAAACCGCATCTTTAAAGAGCAGTTCCGCCCGACAGATGAAATCGTGGATGAGGATGCCGAGCAGCTCACGCTGACCATCAGCCGTCCGCTGAAGAATCTGCGTGTACCAGTGGGTATCAGCCTGCTGGCCGCACTCGAAGCTAATAAGGTGCAGGTTCTTGCCGCCTGCCGCGCCGGTGTGTGTGGGAGTTGTAAAACCCGCGTGCTGTCCGGCAATTACACCACCAGCAGTACCATGACGCTAACACCAGCCGAGATCGAACAAGGTTATGTTTTGGCCTGTAGTTGCCAATTGCAAGGCGACACCGTTCTGGCCTGATATCTCCCTCGTTTTACCCCCTTCTGCCTGATAGCACCTGCTATCGGGCAGGTAGGTCGTGTTAAATATCCCCCTGTTGTCGCACACTTTTCCTCACTTTCTGCTTTTTCCCCGTTATAGTAAGCCATGGTTATATTTTGCTATGGAGCCACTGCCGCATGACATCCCCCTCAGCCCCGATCTTGATTCTGGGCGCAACTGGCTACATAGGTCGCCATTTAACCGAGCGATTGAGCAAACAGGGCAATCGAATTATTGCCGCCGGTCGAAATACCGAGTCCCTCGCCTCGCGGAACTGGCCGGGCGTCGACTGCCAACAGGTTGACCTCGCGAAACCAGAAAGCCTGCCTGATGGCCTGTGGGGCGCGGAGACGATCTATTATCTGGTACACAGCATGGGTGACGGCGCGGATTTCGTCGCCAGAGAACGCATGGCGGCCATGAACTTATTGCTGGCACTCGCCTCCAGCCGCGTAAAACAGATCATCTATCTGGGTTCACTTCAGGCGAAGGATGACACCTCACCGCACATGTTGGCACGCCAGATCACCGGTGATGTCCTGCGCAGCAGCGGTATTCCCGTCACGGAGCTACGTGCAGGCATTATTATCGGTGCCGGATCGGCAGCGTTCGAAATCATGCGCGATATGGTCTATAACCTGCCGATACTGACGCCCCCGCGCTGGGTACGTTCTAAATCGTCTCCCATTGCGCTGGAAAACCTGCTGGTTTACCTGATCGACATCGTGCATCACCCAGCGACAGAAAATCGCATCATGGATGCCGCAGGCCCCGAATACATCAGCTATCAAGCCATGTTCGAGCGCTTCATTCAGATCAGCGGCAAACGCAGATTGCTGATCCCTGTTCCTATGCCAACACATTTGGTGTCTGTCTGGTTCTTGCATCTGGTGACATCGGTTCCCCCATCCATCGCTCGAGCCTTGATTCAAGGGTTAAAGCACGATTTACAGGCCGATGGCCACGCACTACAAACGTTGATTCCACAAAAACTGATGAGCTTTGATGACGCCGTGCGCCTCACGCTGCAAAGCGAAATGGAGAGCGTACAGCAAGCCGACTGGGGGGACGACACCGAGGTTCGCGCGCGCTGGAAGCCAAATTACGGTTTTTACCCCAAACAGGCGGGCTATACGCTTGAAACGCCCGCATCCAGTCAGGCACTCTGGCGGGTCATCCAGCAGGTCGGTGGCAAGGAAGGCTATTTTTACGCGAATACGCTGTGGAATATCCGCGCCCGATTGGACGATCTTTGCGGCAACGGCGTAACTTACGGACGCCCCGATCGCCCAACGCTGGAAGTCGGCGACAAGATTGACGGCTGGAAGGTTATCTCGATCAAGCCGCAGCGTCAGTTGGTACTATTATTCGGCATGAAAGCGCCGGGGCTGGGTAAACTCAATTTTACTATCACGGATAAAGGCACTCATCGGACCGTGGATGTTCGCGCCCGCTGGCATCCCTCTGGGTTTAACGGGCTGGTCTACTGGTTTTTGATGATGCCTGCTCACCTGTTTATCTTCCGTGGCATGGCGGCCCGTATTGCAAAACTGGCGGCAAAAAACGCGGTTTAGCGACTGCCGTATTTTTCCAGCAGCGCATCAGCGATCGCTTCGCTCTGCGCATCTGGCTGACCTTGATAGTTATCAGGTCGGAAATGCATTTGGAAAGCGGCAATCACCTGCCGCTTCTCACGCGCCGTCATCGTTTCCGGCACCGAATAACCATAGCGCCCCAGCTTTTCCAGCAGAACCAATTCATCCACCGGCTGCGTCGTTGGTCGTCCGTTCAAATAAAATGCCACCCGTTGTGCATCCGGCCAGGCACCAACGTCCGCTTGAGCTAAGGCCTGCCAGGGAAAAAGTGGCCCAGGATCTTGCTTCCGCTGTGGAGCAATATCACTGTGCGCCACAACATTCTGCGGCGCAATCTGGTAACGATCGATAATATCGCGGGTGATCGCGGTCACGAGCTGAATCTGAGAAGCGGTGAACGACTCCCACGTATAGCCCGTCAGCGTGCGCTGATAACCCGCGTTTTCGATCTCAATACCGATAGAAGAATGATTCAATCGGCTAAACCCGCGCCAGCTACTGGCTCCCGCATGCCAGGCGGCCTGAGACTCAGGCACCAATTGCCACGCAAGCGGCTTGCCGTGCTGCAACGGTGGGTGTGCAGGAATCAGATAATGGGCGCTGACGTGCTCATCAGTCAGAATATTCAGCGAAGTGGCAAAATCTTCTGCCGTGTAGTGAATCACCAAAAAACGGATACGAGACTCCTGAGCCCGCGACTGCAATGCGGTCTCCAGTACATAATTATTCTGTTCCTGCAACGAGGAAGGGAGTGATTGGCACCCCGCCAACAGCCCCAACGCGATGCAACTCGCCCATTTCAACAGCGTAATTCCACCATTGTGCTTATTTTCCACCACCTCTCTCATCCTTTCACCTGCTAGCGACGAACTTTTACCGCAGTACCGCTGACGGTCACCATCAGCATGCTGCCATCCTTCCCAACGGTTTCATAGTCGAGATCAATGCCCACAATGGCGTTTGCGCCTAAATCTTCGGCTTGTTCCTGCAACTCTTTGAACGCAATCTGCCTTGCCTTACGCAGTTCTTTCTCATAAGCCCCAGAGCGGCCACCGACGACATCACGAATACTGGCGAAAAAATCACGGAAGATGTTCGCCCCCAGAATGGCTTCGCCAGTCACGACGCCACAATATTCAGTAATCGTGAAGCCTTCCAGATTCGGGGTAGTAGATAATTGCATGCTGTCTCCTTTATTACTGCATATCAGTACGACGGTGCGAATACCCGCGACGGGAAACCCGGTCCCCACGCCGTAAGCCATTATTTTGTGCTATTATTTAACCAACAAATCGCTTATTGGCAAATTTTAACCCACGGTGATTGCATAACTATTCTGCCAACGTTAACATTCGCCGCATCAATGTCTATTCAATTCTTACGCATGAGTATTCAACTAAACGGCATTAACTGTTTCTACGGCACATACCAAGCGCTATTTGATATCACCTTAGAGTGTCCTGCGGGTGAGACGCTGGTTCTTCTTGGTCCTAGCGGAGCGGGCAAAAGCTCGTTGATACGCGTTCTTAATCTGTTGGAAATGCCGCGTTCTGGCACGCTTTCCATCGCCGGTAATCAGTTTGATTTTCAGCGCACGCCATCCGACAGCGCGATCCGTGAGTTGCGTCAGAACGTCGGCATGGTGTTCCAACAATATAATTTGTGGCCACATCTGACCGTGGCGCAGAACCTGATCGAAGCCCCCTGCCGCGTGCTGGGGCTGAGTAAAGAAGAAGCCAAAGCACGTGCGGACAAGCTGCTAACGCGCCTGCGCCTCAATGATTTTGCCGATCGCTTTCCTCTTCACCTTTCTGGCGGGCAACAGCAGCGTGTCGCGATTGCGCGTGCACTGATGATGGAACCTCAGGTTCTGTTATTTGATGAACCCACTGCCGCTCTGGACCCAGAGATTACCGCGCAGGTCGTCAACATCATCCGTGAATTGGCGCAAACCGGAATTACGCAGGTGATCGTGACCCACGAAGTCGAGTTTGCCCGCAAAACGGCCAGCCGAGTCGTTTATATGGAAAATGGCCGCATCGTTGAACAAGGGGATGCGACGCACTTTACGCAGCCGCAGACGCCTGAATTCGCTGGTTATTTGTCACATTGATTACTATCAGGAAAATGATAATGAAAAAATTGATTATTGCAGCCTTATTCGCTGCTGGCGCTGTATCCGCCAACGCCGCAGACACCATTCGTTTTGCGACCGAAGCGTCCTACCCTCCGTTCGAATTTGTCGATGCCAATAACCAGATTCAGGGTTTTGATATCGATCTGGCTAATGCACTGTGCAAAGAAATGCAGGCCAACTGCACGTTCAGCAATCAGGCTTTCGACAGCCTGATCCCCGGTCTGAAATTCCGTCGTTTTGAAGCTGTCATCGCGGGGATGGATATTACCCCTGAACGTCAGCAGCAGGTGTCATTCTCTCAGCCTTACTATGATAACGCGGCTCTGTTTATCGCCCAGAAAGGGAAAGTTGCCGATGTCGCGGCGCTGACAGGCAAACGCGTTGGCGTGCAAAATGGCACAACCCACCAGAAATATCTGATGGAAAAACACAGCGACATCAAAACTGTACCTTACGATAGCTACCAGAATGCGGTACTGGATCTGAAAAATGGCCGTCTGGATGCGGTATTCGGTGACACTGCCGTAGTTAACGAATGGCTGAAGCAGAACGAGACACTGGCCTCCGTCGGTGAAAGCGTGACGGATAAAGGTTACTTCGGTATCGGTCTGGGTATCGCCGTGCGTCAGAATAACGATGAGCTGTTGAAAAAATTCAACGATGCGCTCAACAAAATCAAGCAGGATGGTACTTACGAGACCATCTACAAAAAATGGTTTCAGCAGTAATCTGACGCTCAATGATTGAATTTCAACCTCTTGCAAGCGCCGCCGGGATGACCGTCGGCCTTGCCGTTTGTGCACTGGTGCTCGGCCTTGTGCTGGCGATGCTGTTTGCCGTTTGGGAAACCGTCCGCTGGAAAGTCGTTAGCTGGACGGGTACAGCGGTAGTCACATTATTGCGCGGCCTGCCAGAAATTCTGGTGGTGCTGTTTATCTATTTCGGTTCTTCCCAACTGCTGATGATGTTGGCAGATGGCTTTACCCTGAACCTTTTCATTGTGCAGATTCCGGTAAAACTGGATATCGGCATGTTTGAAATCAGCCCGTTTCTGTGTGGCGTGATTGCGCTGGCGCTGCTGTATGCGGCCTATGCATCTCAAACGCTGCGCGGTGCGCTAAAAGCGGTACCGCAAGGACAATGGGAGTCGGGTCAGGCACTGGGGCTCAGTAAATCCGCGATCTTTTTCCGTCTAATCATGCCGCAGATGTGGCGTCATGCCTTACCGGGGTTAGGCAATCAGTGGCTAGTATTGCTGAAAGATACCGCGCTGGTTTCGCTGATTAGCGTTAACGATCTGATGCTGCAAACCAAAAGCATTGCCACGCGAACACAGGAGCCCTTTACCTGGTACGTCGTCGCAGCGGCTATCTATTTGGTGATTACGCTGTTAAGTCAGTATGTGCTGAAACGCATTGACCTGCACACCACGCGTTTTGAGCGGAGACCGTCCTGATGCTCGCTTATTTGCCTGAGCTATTAAAAGGCCTGCATACCAGCCTGACGTTAACCGCCGTCTCGATCGTCGTGGCGCTGGTGCTGTCACTGCTGCTGACTGTCGTGTTGACGCTCAAAACGCCCGTCGTATCGATGTTGGCAAAGGTCTACATTACGCTGTTTACTGGTACGCCGCTGCTGGTACAAATCTTTCTGATTTACTACGGCCCTGGGCAATTTACCGCTATCCAACAAATTCCCTGGCTATGGAACCTACTTTCACAGCCATGGCTGTGCGCGATGGTGGCGCTGGCACTCAATAGCGCCGCTTATACTACGCAACTGTTCTATGGGGCGGTAAAAGCTATTCCAGCCGGACAGTGGCAATCCTGCGCGGCCTTGGGAATGAATCAGAAACAGACATTACGTATTTTACTGCCGTTCGCATTTAAGCGCGCACTGTCTTCTTATTCAAACGAAGTCGTTCTGGTATTTAAGAGTACGTCGCTGGCTTATACCATCACACTGATGGAAGTCATGGGCTACAGCCAACTGATGTATGGCCGCACATATGATGTGATGGTTTTTGGCGCAGCCGGAATTATCTATCTGTGTGTCAATGGGTTACTGACATTATTGATGCGCTGGGTTGAACGCCGGTCGCTGGTATTCGAGCGCCGCAACTGATCCTTAACGTACTTATTCACCTCAAAAGCAGGCTTTAATAGCCTGCTTTTTTATGGCGTGCCATCCCTGACCGCCCCCCTTACGGGCCGCGGCTGACACAACGTTAAAAATTTCTCCCAGAAATTTTTTATTACCTGCTGATGTAAAAATATGCAATATATCGATTTATTAATCATTTTAATTGCATATAAATTCAATTGCTGGCATGGTGATTACCATGACGCCGGAATACTTCCGCAAGTCTACCGTATAAGAAAAACAGACAGGAGTAGGTAATGAAAAAATTAGTACTCGCCACCTTACTGGCAGGAATCACCTTCAGCGCCACCGCCGCAGACACCATCCGTTTTGCGTCATCGGCCACCTACCCACCCTTTGAGTCACTGGATGCCAGCAACGAAATTGTCGGCTTCGATATGGATCTGGCGAAAGCACTGTGCAAACAAATGCAAGCCACCTGTACATTCACCAATCAGGCGTTTGATAGCCTGATCCCTGCGCTGAAATTCCGCCGCTATGACGCGGTGATTTCCGGTATGGACATCACGCCAGAGCGTAGCAAGCAAGTGGCGTTCACCCAGCCCTACTATGCCAACTCTGCCGTGGTTATCGCGCAAAAAGGGAAATTCAGCGACTTTGCCGCGATGAAAGGCAAACGTATCGGTATGGAAAATGGCACGACACACCAGAAATACATGCACGATAAGCACCCAGAAGTACAAACTGTCTCTTATGACAGCTATCAGAATGCAGTGCTGGATCTGAAGAATGGCCGTATCGACGGCGTATTCGGTGATACCGCCGTCGTCAACGAATGGATCAAGGCGAGCCCTGAACTGGCAACGGTTGGCGAGCATGTGACTGACGCGGAATACTTCGGCACCGGACTGGGCATCGCCGTTCGCCCCGATGACAAAACGCTGTTGGAGAAACTGAATAAAGCGCTGGACGCTATCAAAGCGGACGGCACTTATAAAACCATCAACGACAAGTGGTTCCCGCAATAAGGTTCGGTCTGCGCGGCGCGATATCGTATGAAATCATGCATATAACGCCGCTTTTGTCGTCCAGGCGTAAAAAATTGCGCTGAGGTGATCGTTACCGTCAGTGAGCGGCAGGACGCCGCGAAAGACAGTGCCGCGTCGGGAACGCGTCACTGGCGGCTCGAAAAGCGGGAACGATCACCGAAGGCACCGCGCAGCGGCGCAATTCACGCCAAAAGCCAGTGGTCAAGGAGCTGCGGCAATTGAGCGCTCCTTGTCGGGCATGTGATGAAATCATAGAAAAGCACTAGAATTGACACGCCCGAAACTTTCATACTGTCGAACATGGATACAACAACGTAGTAAATTGCTACCGAGATATTTTTTATTACATACAGTTATCGCTTATCAAGCGCGCTTCAATAACGTCAGTACTTCGTAGTGCGCCGTGTGCGGGAACATATCGAACAGTTGTACGCGCAGCGCGCGGTAATTCGCCAGTTCCGTCATGTCTTTTGCCATGCTTTCAGCGTTACAACTGGAATAGAGAATATAGTCCGGTGCCATCCGGCTCAGGTAGGCGCACAGTTCGCTGCCGATGCCACGGCGCGGCGGGTTGACCAGCACCAGATCGGGGATTTCCGCTTTACCTGTCGCGAACTGCGTGGAATCCAGCGCCTGAAATTCCACCTGCTTTAGCCCCAACTGTTCTGCGGAGCGACGCGCACAGGCTATTGCTTCAGCGCTGATTTCAATGCCCGTTAAACGCATCTCGGGTGATGCACAGTGCAGGCCAAAACCCCCTACCCCGCAAAACAGATCCCACATACTGGTAATATTCAATTCTGCAACCCAGTCGCGTGCCGTCGCATACAGCGCCGCTGCCACCAGTGGGTTTGTCTGGAAGAAACTTTGCGGGCGGATATACAGCGGCACCTGATTAAACTGTTCAGTCAGCGCCGCAGCGTCACTCAGGATAATCTCCGTTTTCCCTTCCATAATCGCCTGATGCACGGGCTGGATATTGACGGATATCACCTCAAGCTGGGGTAACTGCTGCTGTAGCCAGGGCAATGCGGCACGTAGCTGTACCAGCTTGGCTTCCGAGCGCAAGACGAAGCGCAGCATGAACGTACCGTGCTGCGTACTTTCCGTCAGCAGCAGGTATTTCAGTTCTCCACGTCGGCGCGCCACGTTATAAGGCGTCAGCCCCGCACGGGCAATGAAGGCTTTAAGCACGTCGAAAACTGGCAAGAAACTGGACGGATAAAGCGGGCAATCGCAGAGATCCACTGCGGTTCCATCACGGTGTAACATCCCCAACAGCGGGCGCTCCACGCTACCACTCACCACCATTTTGGCTTTATTACGAAATGCAGACTGCGCAGAAGGTTGCACGGGTAACCAGCGCTGTACGGCATGTGATTGTAACAAGCCTTCAAGGTGCTGCTGCTTATCAGACAATTGCTGTGGGTAGGCTTTTTCCAGCCATTGGCAGGAACGACAGGTTCCCGTGCTGTAGCGGGCACAATGCATAGACAATCTAACTATAAGAAGAAATACAGAATGAAAGGATTATACCATCCTGACGGCATCACCCTGCGACCTTTTCGTTCGCTTATGGGCGACGCCAGCAACCGACTGGCTCAGGAGAGAGACATCTCTATTTCTGGCGCAGAAAAAATCGCTTACTGCGTCGTGGTAGAAACAGTAAAACCATAACCAAAAGATCCGGGATCTTTTGTAGCAGGAGTTGATGTAGCACAGCAGCGTTATTTTCCCCTGAAATATGGAATATCGCTGGCATAAATTCGCTCAGGGATGCGAGAAGTAGATAGCACACCACCAGCCCCTGACAGGCGACATAACCCCATCGTCCCCAGTTCGCACCGGCCAAAACAGCAAAGCCACAGCGAATTTCAACACCGACGATAACGAGCGATAACAATAATACCAGTGTCGAATCCCAGGCCTCCGAGGTGCTGCCAATCCAGCCGCTTAAATCACTTAGGCCTAACTCCCATACCAACAACACAATCCCCAAAAAACGGGTAGCAATAATCGCAATCCCCGCCACCATCACTGGCACCGGGGCATAAACTTTGCGTTGCGTCATTTCCTTCTTCGTATACAGAATTTCAACGATCTCCCTTCATGCGGCCATTGATCGGCCAAAAATACAGCACCAATATAAATGTCGATGCCAATATAAAACGTGGTACGGATGTAAAACGTGATAGCCATATAAAACAACAACGCCCCCATCCTCTGGCGGCGTTGCTGGAAAATCTTCGCTAGGCTAGCAAATTATGGAGTGAAATCGAATCAGCCACGTCTCGCTTTTTGCATATCACGATAGCGCTGCTTCTCTGCTCTTGCCATAAACCACCAGGCGATAAACCCAATAATACCAACGACTAACAATATCAGAGAAGCCAATGCGTTAATTTGTGGATTAACGCCCATTCTTACGCTGGAGAACACCAGCATAGGCAACGTTGTCGAACCCGGCCCCGCCACGAAGCTGGAGATAACCAGATCGTCCAGCGACAGCGTAAACGCCAGCAGCCAACCGGAAAGTAGCGCAGGAGCAATCATCGGCACCGTGATAATGAAGAAGACTTTGAGCGGGTTCGCGCCCAAATCCATCGCTGCTTCTTCAATCGAACGATCCAGTTCCCGCAGGCGCGCGCTGATCACCACAGTGACATACGCGGTACAGAACGTCACATGCGCCAGCCAGATAGTGAACATTCCCCTTTCCGCTGGCCACCCAATCGCATGACCTAAAGCAACAAAGAGCAATAGCAGCGACAGACCGGTAATCACATCCGGCATCACCAGCGGTGCCGTCAGCATAAACGCAAAACCATTAGCCCCACGGAAACGGCCAAAACGCACCATCACGACGGCGGCGATAGTCCCAAGGATCACAGCCATTGTTGCCGAAGCGGCAGCAATCGTCAGGCTCAGGAGCACTGCACTGATCATCGCCGTATTGTGAAACAGCTCGATATACCAGCGCGTCGACCACCCAGCCCATACGGTAACCAGCTTGGAGCTGTTGAACGAATAGATCACCAGCATCAGCATCGGCGCATAGAGGAAGGTAAAACACAGCACCAAAATCACAATACGCCACGGCGAGCGAACAACAGGTAAATTATTCACGCTTCCCCCTCCGCGGTTTTGCTCTGATGTTTATGGAACCACATAATCGGCATAATCAACAGCAACAGCATGACGATCGCGACAGCGGATGCCACCGGCCAATCGCGGTTATTGAAGAACTCCTGCCACAGAATACGGCCAATCATGATGCTATCTGGCCCACCGAGCAGTTCTGGAATCACGTATTCTCCCACCGACGGGATGAACACCAGCATCGATCCTGCAATAATTCCGCCTTTCGTTAGCGGGACGATCACGCTGAAAAAGGTTCTCAGTGGCCTAGCGCCCAGATCTAATGACGCTTCCACGAGTGAGTAGTCCAGCCGCGTCAGCGCGGTATAGATAGGCAACACCATAAACGGCAAATAGGAATACACAACGCCAATGTAAACCGCCAGATTGGTGTGCAAAATAACCAACGGTTCATCAATCATACCCAGCCACAGTAGGAAGTTATTCAGGATACCCAGGATACCGTTACTTTTCAGAATCCCCATCCAGGCGTAGACGCGGATCAGAAATGACGTCCATGACGGCAGAATAACCAGTAATAGCAGGATATTACGCGTTGAAGGTTTACTGTGCGCGACAGCCCAGGCCAATGGATAACCAATAAACAGGCAGCACAGCGTTGATACAGCCGCAACCTGAAGCGATTGCATATAGGCATCGAAATACAGCGGATCGTCCAACAAGTGCAGGTAATTCCCAAGATTCAGGGAAATATCCAGCCTGCCATCCATCCAGGAAACCAGATCGGTATAAGGCGGAATCGCACGCGCCATCTCTGCGAAACTGATTTTGAACACGATCAGGAACGGCAGCATAAACAGCAGCAACAGCCACACATACGGCAGCGCGATAACCAACTTGCGCCCGTGTTTTTGACGCCAGCGCGCCATCAGCACACGCAGCCAGAGTTTGGCCTTGCCCGGTGGTTCCGCCGTGTGGCGTTCGGGAAATAAAGTCATGACATTCTTCCTCGTTACACCGTCAGAACCACACAGCTATCCGCATCCCAACACAGCCGAACCTCATCTCCCCAGGTCGGTGTACCTTTGCGATAGCGGTAGGCATTTTGTAACTGTGCGCTGATAGTTTGCCCACTGTTGAGCCTGACGTGGTAAATCGACAAATCGCCCAGATAAGCGATGTGCACAACTTCGCCCACCGCGAAATTACAGCCGTCAGCCGGAACCTCTTCGCACAGCATGATTTTTTCAGGGCGCAACGCGATGTAAACCGGAACACCATCCACTACCGAGACATCCGAATCCACCTTCAGCGGATGCACCAATCCAGGACTTTTGATGATCAGTGCCTCGTCCTGACGCTCCTGCAATATCCCTTCAAACATATTGACCGAGCCGATAAATTCCGCACTGAAACGCGTATTCGGGTGCTCATAAATCTCTTCGGGCTCGCCAATCTGTACGAACTTGCCGCGATTCATGATGGCAATACGTCCTGCCATGGTCATGGCTTCTTCCTGATCGTGCGTCACCATCACACAGGTCGCCCCTACGCGTTCCAGAATATCAACCACTTCAAGCTGCATGCGGTCACGCAATTTTTTGTCCAGCGCCCCCATCGGCTCGTCTAACAACAGCAGTTTTGGACGCTTCGCCAGACTCCGTGCCAGCGCAACACGCTGACGCTGACCGCCGGAAAGCTGATGCGGTTTACGATTGGCAAACTCCTGCATATGCACCAACGACAGCATCTCTTCCACGCGATCTTTGATTTCAGCACGCGGCAGCTTGTCCTGTTTCAAACCAAACGCAATATTCTTTTCCACCGTCATATGTGGGAACAGCGCATAAGACTGGAACATCATATTGATGGGACGCTGGTAAGGCGGCACCAATGACAAATCCTGACCATCCAGAAAAATCTGCCCCTGAGTGGGGAGTTCAAAACCTGCCAGCATACGCAGCAGCGTGGATTTCCCACAGCCAGATGCGCCCAGCAGAGCAAAAATTTCGCCTTTATAAATCGTCAGGCTGACATCATCGACAGCGGCCTGACCATCGAACGACTTCGTCAGGTTACGCACTTCCAGCAGCGGTGTGGCCGCTTTTTGAGGTTTTGATTGAGGGCGTGGGATCGCGTCATTCACTTCGCATTGCTCTCCGGCAAAAGCAGAACAAGTCACACCGCTGACGCCACGATTAGGCGTTTTTACGTTCAGCAGTGTGACACAATATAGAGCGCAAACAGGCGGATCATCCGCCTGTTCTTTGCCACATTTAACGCCTTCTATAAGTCGAGCGCGCTATGGCACTCGGCTTATATGGGGTATCACATTAGACCAAAGCCGTTATTTACCGCTCTTAACCTTAGTCCATGCTCGAGTACGTGTACGGTCGATCTGAGGAGATTGCACCTTGAGCGTAAACATTTTGGCACGCACATCCGCAGGCGGGTAGACACCAGGGTTGTTACGAATTTCTTCGTTCACCAAAGGCAAGGATGCAAGATTACCGCTGGCGTAATAGGTGTGATTACTGATCTCAGCCATCACTTCCGGCTTCATCAGGTAATCCAGAAACGCATAGGCTTCATCCAGATTTTTAGCATCTTTCGGGATGGCAAGGACATCAAAGAATGCCAACGCGCCTTCCTTCGGAATACTGTATTGGATATTGACGCCGTTCTTCGCTTCTTTCGCACGATTCCCCGCCTGCATGATATCGCCCGCCCAGCCTACGGCAACGCAGATGTCGCCGTTCGCCAGATCGTTGATATATTGCGACGAATGGAAATAACGAATACTCGGACGCAGTTTCAGCAGCAGATCGGTCGCTGATGTGCTGTAATCACCCGGTTTGGTGCTGTTCGGATCTTTACCCTGATAGTTTAATACGGTGGCAAAGATCTCTTCTGGCGCATCCAGGAAAGAAACCCCGCAGCTTTTCAGCTTTTCCAGATTCTCTGGCTTCAGCACCAGATCCCAGCTATCAACAGGCGCATCGGCACCCAGCGCCGCTTTGACTTTCTCGACGTTATAGCCAATACCCGTGGTCGCCCACAGATAAGGTAAAGCATATTTGTTATCGGGATCGTGCTGAGCAATCAACTTCATCAGCTCAGGATCCAGATTTTTGTAATTCGGTAGCTTACTCTTGTCTAATGGCCGAAAAACTCCCGCTGAGAGCTGGCGCTCAAGGAAGCTGGCAGAAGGCACCACCAGATCAAAACCCGTGCTGCCCGCCATGAGCTTGCCTTCCAACACTTCGTTGGAGTCAAACACGTCATAGACGACCTTAATACCGGTTTCTTTCTGGAAATTGGCTAACGTGTTTGGTGCGATATAGTCGGACCAGTTATAAACATGCAGCGTTTTCTCTTCCGCAGATGCGGTGACGGACGCGGCCATCAGCAAGCCGGTAACAACACCCGATAGCCATTTTTTACGTTGGGTGAACATCCGTTCCTTCCTCCATTCAAGGGGGTGATTCATGGGAGTATGTATATATCGTTCCGATACAAACTATAGCCTGCCGCGCTATCAAACCGGTGAATAAATATGCACCAATTTTATTCGCGCATACACAGACATAGCCCTGATTCGACAGTCTGTCGCTTACAGGAATAAAGCATAACCCCACAACATCATGCACACCATACTTGAACGTAAAAAATGGGTTTTAACGATTATTTATTCACATTTTATCGATGTGATGAGGGCGTTTAGCGACAAACAAAGAGAAATATCTGGCAATAAGGCGGAATAGCCAGAATAAATGGCGGTGAAAGGAGAATAAGTAAAACCAATTGCTGCCGTTGGCAGCAACCGTATCAATGCAAATGTGAGGTTGTAACTCTGGCAGCAGAGCCATCTTCTTCTTCGCCGATAAACAGCAGATTATTAGCACTAGCCTCAAGGATCACCATTGAGATCTGCTCTTCAGATTGCTGCATGAAATGTCTGAACTGTTCCAACGCCATACCTGCGGCAACGCTAACCGATTGGCAAACAATCAACTTCGGCAGGTTATCGTCCTGAACGTCGATAAACGCCTTGACGGTCAAGGAGCTGGCGTTGATTTGGCTCAGATCGCCAACCAAAGGGATCAGTGCGCTGGGCTTCACTTCGGCAAGTGCGGAAAACAAGATCACGTTATCTACCAGATCAACTTTCGCATCGAACACGCCATCAAAATTTTGCATATGAGGAAGATGGAGCGCCTGACAGGAATCACACTCGAAATACAGAATGTTTAGTTGATCCAGCCACCGCCGTAGCATAGCCAAATCCGGGACGATGAGTGAATCCATCATGTTTGCCTCATACTTGCCACCGTAAAGACAGCGTTGTTGAAAAGAGAACACCACTCGCACAGAAGCGATGTTAAAACAGAGACAGTCTCAAAACAGAAACCATCTTAAAAACGGCACATAGCTTACGGAATATTATGCAACGATGCCATGATAAAAGCGCACCACGGCCCGTTTTCCTCGTTCCGCCACACGACGTCGCACCGTCATGACCGCCGCCAATGCCCACGCGCCAATGGAAAACGCCGTATTTTACGGCGCAGTCTCGGTTTCAGAAAGCTAACTTTTACTTATTGTTGCCGATGTTGCGACACGCCTCTGAGTATTTTGCTCAATAAACTCAATCATCATGCCCGCAATGTCGAACCCGGTCGTCGTTTCAATCCCTTCCAGCCCCGGCGAAGCATTCACTTCCATTACCAGCGGCCCGCGTTCTGCGCGCAAAATATCGACACCCGCCACATTCAGCCCCAGCGTTTTCGTCGCCTTGATAGCAATCGCACGCTCCTGTGCGGTAATTTTCACGTTATTCGCCGATCCGCCACGATGCAGGTTTGAACGGAACTCCCCCGCCTTCGCCTGCCGTTCTATCGCCGCAACCACCCGATTACCGATCACCAGGCAGCGGATATCTTTACCCTGCGCTTCACTCACATATTCCTGCACCAGAATATGCGCATTCAGCCCGCGAAAGGCATCAATCACACTTTCCGCCGCCTGACGTGTCTCCGCCAATACCACGCCAATCCCCTGCGTACCCTCTACCAGCTTCACGACCAGCGGTGCTCCACCCACCATCGCGATCAGATCGCCAGTATCATCCGGTGAATGAGCAAATCCGGTAATCGGCAGGTCAATCCCTTCACGGGCAAGCAATTGCAGTGAATGAAGTTTGTCACGGGCGCGGATCACCGCAACAGAATTATTCAGCGGGTAACTCCCCAGCATTTCAAACTGGCGCAGTACCGCCGTGCCATAAAATGTAATCTGTGAGCCAATACGCGGAATAATCGCATCGTATTTATCCAGCCGGCGTCCACGGTAATGCACCGACGGTGCCGCCGGATTAATATTCATATAGCAGGAAAGCGGATCGATAATCTCAACGCTATGCTTACGCGCCTCGGCGGCTTCACGCAGGCGTTTGCAGGAATATAACGCTCCATCACGAGACAGAATGGCTATCTTCATAAATATCCTACCGATACTAGCGTATCGCCCATCCTTGTTGATGTAAGTAATCCAGCATGAATGGACGCAACTCTTTTTTCAGCGTCAGTTCAACGTGTTCACTCCAGCTTTCACGACGGCGACTGGTGCGCTGCAGGTAATACTCCACCATTTGCTTATCGTATTGTGCCAACACATCACGATCGAGCGGCTGATAAACATTTTCATGCAGCATCATGGCCGTTGGCATGCGCGGTTTCAGCAACGGTTCGGCGTCCGGGTGCCCCAGACACAAGCCAAACAGCGGTATCACCTGCGTCGGCAATTGCAGTAACCGCGTCACGTCAGCAATGCGATTGCGGATCCCACCGATAAAAACCCCACCGAGCCCTAGCGATTCAGCAGCGACTAGTGCGTTCTGCGCCATGATAGCGGTATCGACACAGCCAATCAGCAACTGCTCGGCCAGCCCGGTTTCAGCCTGTGGGAAGATTTCCACATGCCGATGAAAATCGGCACAAAAGACCCAAAACTCCGCGGCCTGAGCCACATAACCTTGCTCGCCAGTATAGTGAACCAGCGTTTCACGCACGACAGGATCGGTAATGCGGATAATCGTACTGCATTGTAAAAAGCTGGAGCTAGACGCGCTCTGTGCGGAAGTAATGATGGCGTGGCGTTGTTCATCTGTCACGGTCTGAGAGGTAAACGCGCGGATAGAACGGTGGCGTTTTAGTAAATCAATGGTCGGTGTCACGCTGGCATCCTTGGGTCAGTAAAGTACATCTATTTGGTTCATTGGGTGTAACCTAATAGATTGAACAAATCGTTGTAACAGGTAATGACTACTTTTTTTCATCGATGAATGCGGGCATAGTAACGCCATTCGCAGTAACCTCATTAACCGTAACACTTTTGGCCGTGACCTTATGTGCAACCAGCGTCACGCTACACGTTTCCAGAATGAGAGCATTTTTCTAATTTTACAAAGGAGTTTACATGTTCGCTGTAATTTTCGGGCGCCCAGCTTGCCCTTATTGTGTACGTGCGAAAGAACTGGCAGAGAAACTAACCGAGCAACGTGATGATTTCAGCTTCCGCTATGTAGACATCCACGCAGAAGGTATCTCAAAAGAGGATTTGTCCAAAACGGTAGGTAAACCAGTTGAAACCGTACCGCAGATTTTCCTGGATGAAAAACACATTGGCGGCTGCACCGATTTTGAAGCCTATGCCAAAGAGCATCTATCCCTGTTTCAGTCATAATCATCAGACTGGCCGGACGATAGCGCGGCGAACGTCCGCGCTTTTTTATTTTATAGGTCGTCTTCAGCTCTAATTCAACGAAGATAGCGTCGATATAAGCTACGCAAACACAGTGCGCCCATCGAACCCAATACGCACCAAAAGGCCGCACTCATCACATAAGCCAGTTCTTGCCAGAAAGAACGCATCGGCGTATTCCACAGATGGAGCACCAGTAAGCACACGGGCATCGCCGCCAGTGCGCCAAACAGCGGGTAAAGCAAGCGGCCACGTGCAGAAAGAAGACAGGCAACCATACCCGGCAGCAGAAAGAGCAGCATACCAGGACTACCGCGCAATCCGTCGTTCACCGCGACATCCGATACGTCAATTTTTTGACTGAGAAACACTATGGTGAATAATAGAAAACAGCAGATCGCGCTGATCCAACCTTTATTTCGTGTCATAAACCGCCCCTCTCAATATGCCTCCCAACCTGCATCAATCCGATACCAAGAACATGCGGTATGGTAAAAATGATTGGTTATACCCGTCATACTTCAAGTTGCATGGACATTGGTTGCCTGAAACTCGAATTATTTAAGGTGTATCTATTCCCCGATATGAAAAACATGAGGCTTCGCTACGATTTATTCGACGCTCAGGTTGCTCGCAGAAAAAGACGATAACCCGCCATATTTCATCAATAGCGACACCACAATCATTAAATTAAACAATAATTACACTGAACAATTTTATCGGATAAATTATACTTGGTGAGGCTGATTCCTTTCAGCTGACGTGTATTGCATACCGTCACGGGAATTCATGTATTTCATGGCTAAATCTAGCCGCTATAATGAATAACATCAAGAACTTACTGGTAAACAACAAGTTACATTTCATGAATATAAACGTCGCTGATTTGTTAAACGGTAATTACATCCTGCTTTTATTTGTAGTTCTTTCATTAGGACTCTGTCTGGGGAAGTTGCGCTTCGGCCCAGTACAACTCGGTAATTCCATTGGCGTTTTAGTGGTTTCTTTATTACTCGGGCAACAACATTTCTCGATTAATACCGAAGCGCTGAGTCTCGGTTTTATGTTATTTATTTTTTGTGTCGGAGTGGAAGCTGGGCCGAATTTCTTTTCCATTTTCTTCCGCGACGGAAAAAATTATTTCATGCTGGCGCTGGTGATGGTCGGCAGCGCCATGTTACTGGCATTAGGCTTAGGCAAACTCTTTGGCTGGGGAATCGGCCTGACAGCAGGGATGCTGGCCGGCTCTATGACATCAACGCCGGTATTGGTCGGTGCAGGTGACACGTTGCGCAATACCGCCAGCCTGGGTGGTCAACTCGGTATTGAACAAGATCATTTGAGCCTAGGCTATGCGCTAACGTATCTGGTTGGGCTGGTCAGCCTCATTTTTGGTGCACGCTATCTGCCCAAACTCCAACATCAGGATCTCCCTACTAGTGCGCAGCAAATTGCGCGCGAGCGCGGGCTGGATGTAGACAGCCAAAGAAAAGTGTATTTGCCAGTGATTCGCGCCTATCGCGTCGGGCCAGAACTGGTTGACTGGGCGGCGGGCAAAAATTTGCGCGAACTGGGGATCTATCGTCAGACCGGTTGCTACATTGAGCGCATTCGACGCAACGGAATCCTGGCAAACCCCGACGGTGATGCCGTCTTGCAAATCAGCGATGAGATCGCACTGGTCGGTTATCCCGATGCGCACTCTCGTCTGAACTCCAATTTCCGCGATGGTAAGGAGGTTTTCGACCGCGATTTGCTGGACATGCGCATCGTGACGGAAGAGGTCGTCGTCAAGAATCACAATGCCGTCGGCAAGCGCCTGAGCCAGTTGAAGCTGACCGATCACGGCTGTTTCCTTAACCGTATCGTCCGCAGCCAGATCGAAATGCCGATTGACGATAACGTCGTGCTGAATAAAGGTGATATCTTGCAGGTCAGCGGTGACGCCCGCCGGGTGAAAAGCATTGCCGACAGAATCGGGTTTATTTCTATCCACAGTCAGGTCACCGATCTCTTGGCCTTCTGCGCTTTTTTCGTTATCGGCGTGATGGTCGGGCTGATCACCATCCAATTCAGCAATTTCACATTCGGCATCGGTAATGCTGCCGGGTTGCTTTTCGCGGGTATTATGCTGGGATTCCTGCGCGCCAACCACCCTACCTTCGGCTATATTCCGCAAGGTGCCCTCAATATGGTCAAAGAATTTGGCTTGATGGTCTTTATGGCGGGGGTTGGTCTGAGTGCCGGTAGCACCATCAACAGCAGCCTGGGAGAAGTCGGCATCCAGATGCTGGCTTCAGGGCTGATTGTCAGCCTGGTGCCGGTGGTAATTTGTTTTCTGTTCGGCGCGTATGTATTGAAAATGAACCGGGCACTGCTGTTTGGTGCCATGATGGGCGCTCGCACCTGTGCGCCAGCCATGGAGATCATCAGCGATACGGCACGCAGTAATATTCCCGCACTCGGCTATGCGGGTACCTATGCCATCGCTAACGTGCTATTCACATTAGCAGGCTCACTTATCGTGGTTATCTGGCCTGAATTACCCGGTTAAAAACCGGTAAAAAATTGTGAATTTTTTCGAGAAAGGTCAGAACTTTTTATTTGGCCTATAGTCTGAATAAGTGCCACTGCTTTTCTTTGATTCCCCTTATTGAGGAAGCCCATCGTTCCCGCCTTTGAGGTTCAAGAACGATGGGCGTTTTCTTTTCTGGTATACACTATTCAAAGCCGTTTCCTCTTCCCGTCCTCATGCAACCATCATCACATTCGCTTCATTTTTTGTTATTAAAATAACAAAAGTTAATTTCTTTGTTATTTTTGCGACATTAAAATCATTGAGTGTCATAATCATTGCATCCGATTTTTTATCGACATCACCAAGGATTCGCCATGACTGACTATGCACGCTATATCGACCACACACTGCTGGCAGCCAATGCCACCGAACAGCAAATCATCACGCTGTGCGAAGAAGCGATAGCGCACCGTTTTTATGCCGTCTGTGTTAATTCCGGTTACGTTCCCTTAGTCGCTGAGAAACTGAAAGATTCAGAGGTACAAGTGTGTTCCGTGATCGGTTTCCCTCTCGGCGCCGGCCTGACCTCCAGCAAGGCTTTTGAGGCCAAGTCAGCCATTGACGCTGGCGCTCAGGAAATCGACATGGTGATTAACGTCGGCTGGCTGAAAAGCGGAAAGATTGACGCCGTCAAAGCAGATATTCAGGCCGTGCGTGAGGTTTGCGCCGCTATACCGTTGAAGGTAATATTGGAAACCTGTCTGCTTGATGACGAACAAATTGTGCTGGTGTGTGAAATATGCCGTCAGTTGAATGTCGCATTCGTCAAAACGTCTACCGGTTTCAGCACCGGCGGCGCACGCGAAGAACATGTTCGACTGATGCGCAATACGGTCGGCAGCGAGATGGGTGTAAAAGCATCCGGTGCGGTTCGCGATCGCCAAACGGCACAACGAATGATTGAAGCTGGTGCTACGCGTATCGGCACGAGTTCAGGCGTTGCTATCGTTTCAGGCGACGCTGCCGCAGCAGGAAACTACTAACAACGAAAAATAGCTTATTAGCAGGGAATTTTATGGAAACGCGGCGCGACGAACGAATCGGCAGACTGGCTCAGGCATTAAAGAAAACCGATAGACTCCATCTTAAAGACGCCGCGCAGCTACTCGGCGTATCAGAGATGACCGTGCGCCGCGATCTGAATGCAGATTCCACCAACGTCATACTGCTCGGCGGCTACGTTGTTAGCGATCTGAAGAATAACGGAGCCACTCACTATTTTGTCTCCGACCAACAGACCAAGCACGTAAAAGAAAAGCAGGCTATCGGTGTTGCCGCTTCCCATCTGGTGGAGGCAAACGATACCGTTTTTTTTGATTGTGGCACCACCATTCCCTTCATCATTGATGCGATACCTGATGAGCTGCCTTTTACCGCGATCTGCTACTCTCTGAACACCTTTTTGGCGCTTCAGGAAAAAAAGGCATGTCGAGTGATTTTATGCGGTGGGGAATATCATCCTGATAACGCGATTTTTACTCCGCTTAACCAGCGCTGTGAACTGGACAACATCTGCCCAAATAAAGCGTTTATTTCTGCGGCGGGTATTGAGCTTAACGCAGGAGCGACCTGCTTTAACTTTGCCGAGCTGGGCATGAAGCAACGCGCGATGGCGACCGCACAACGCATCATTATTGTGGCAGATAGCAGTAAGTTCGGTCAGATAAAACGCGCCTGTATCGGCCCGATGACGCTGTTTGATACGATCATTTCCAACAGCGCCCCGGACGAACAGTACCTACGCTACATCTCTGACAACGGCATTCAGTTAATCCATCCAGGAAATTAACCGAATAACCCACCGAACCACTGCTGAACCTTCATCATCACCGTATCCCAGAGGCGACTAAAGAAACCCGCTTCGGGGATATCATCCATCGCCACCAGTTGACGCTGTCCAATGCTTTTTCCGTCCAGTTGGAAATCGATAGTGCCAACCACCTGATTCTTGGTAAGCGGTGCAGAAAGTTGCGGTTGGTTCAACGTGAAGCTGGCTTTCAGATTCTTCATCTGCCCTTTTGGGATGGTCAACGCGGCATCCTGCGCCACGCCAAGCCGTGCCTCTTTCTCAGTACCAAACCACACCCGTTGCGTAGTGAAAGGCGCATCCGCCTTGATAGGTGTTACCGTTTCAAAAAAGCGGAAGCCCCATGTAAGCAGTTTTTCGCTTTCACGAAAACGAATGGCATCCGTTTGCGCCCCCAGCACCACGGAAATCAAGCGCATATTGCCTTCCGTTGCCGAGGCCACTAAATTGTGCCCCGCTCCGTTGGTATGGCCGGTTTTTACGCCGTCCACATTCAGATTGGTGCTCCACAGCAGACGATTACGGTTGGGCTGGCGAATGTTATTAAAGGTAAACTCTTTTTCTTTGTGCAGCGCGTACTCTTCTGGCACATCTCGAATCAGTGCCTGTCCTAACAGCGCCATGTCACGCGCGGTGCTGTACTGCCCTGCCGCGTCGAGGCCATGTACGGTAAGGAAATGCGTATTCGTCAGGTTAAGCGCTTTCGCATAATTGTTCATCAGGCTGACAAACGCATCCTGACTGCCCGCCACGTAATCCGCCAATGCGATACTGGCATCATTACCTGACTGAATGACAATACCTTTATTTAACTCAGAAACGGGGATGCGATCGCCCGGCTTAAGGAACATCAGCGACGAACCGCGCAGCGCTGGGTTACCGGTTGCCCAGGCATCTTTTCCGACAGTCACTTCATCCGTCGGACGAATCTTACCGGATTTAATCGCCTGCCCAATCACATAGCTCGCCATGATTTTGGTCAGGCTGGCAGGATCAAGGCGCTCATCGGCGTTGCTCTCCGCCAGCACTTTACCGCTGGCATGATCCATCAGGATAAAGGCTTTGGCGTCAATCTGCGGCACCGCAGGCAACTGTTCCGCATAGGTAAATGGCACCAAACCAACAAGCAATACCGTACCTACAGAAAAAGACGTGAGTCTGGTCAGAAAAGGGGTTGTTTTCATGAGTTCGCCGCGATGTCCATCAGTCGTTAAAAATTCTTAATTTTCATATATTTTGAAAACTTTAGTAACATACAAAAGTAACGCGTCATCTCGAGGATGAAAACCGTTCATTCTGTAAAGATAGTCAAAGAAATGAAAGCGTCTAAAAAAGTGCAGAGAAAAAAAGGACTTAGGGACAAGTAAGGAATATCTGAAAATTCAGGCGGCACGCCTATCAAAGAAGTAGCAAATGGCACGAGGATCTATAGCAGTGCAATCTTTCCTCGCGCCTCGCAGAAAAATACCCTTAACGGCGTTCGCGCTTATCTGCACGTTTCGACAATCCGTCACCCAATGTCTGTACTACCTGCACCAGAATAACCAGCGCAATCACGGTAATCACCATGACCTCGGTTTCATATCGGTAATAGCCGAAGCGGATCGCCAAATCACCCACGCCACCGCCGCCGACAATGCCCGCCATCGCCGAATAGCCGATGAGGCTTACCAACGTAATTGTCAGGCCACGCAGTAGTCCCGCTTTTGCCTCTGGCAGCAGCACCGTGCCGATAATACGCATTGGGCTGGCACCGAACGCTTCAGCCGCTTCCACGATGCCGGGATCAATTTCACGCAGCGCACTATCCACCAGACGGGCATAGAATGCGATCGCCGCGACCGACATCGGCACCGCCGCCGCCACTGGACCAATGGTATTGCCCAACAAAATCTGCGTAAGCGGCAACAGCAACACCAGCAGAATAACGAAGGGAATAGAACGAATGATATTCACCAACACCGTGCCAAACAGATAGACGGCGCGGTTTTGCCAGAACAGATTCTTGTCCGTAACATAGATCAGCAGCCCCAGCGGTAAACCACCGATCACGGCAAACAGCGTGGAGATCCCTACCATCTGGAACGTTTCACCGAACGCGGCGACCAGATCGATCCATAAATCAGCCATGTAACACCTCCACATGCGCCGTTCTTACCTGAATATGTTCCACCGCTTCTGCCACTTTTCCGAGGTCGGAAGGATGAGTCAATAGCGCAACCAGTATGCCTAACGCACGGTTGCCGATGTATTCGATCTTACCATGCAGGATATTGACGGATACGCCAAAACGCGTCGCCACATCCGACAACACCGGTTGCTCCGCCGATTCACCAACGAACAGAATCTTCAATAATGTGCCCTGCAAATCCACCAGCAAACGCGGCGGCAACGCGAGATCCAACGTATGAGACACCAGTTGGCGTGTAAAGGCGTGCTGCGGCGTAGCGAAGATATCGAAAACCTCGCCCTCTTCCACAACGCGGCCGCCCGTCATCACCGCCACCCGATCGCAGACAGCCTTAATCACGCTCATCTCATGAGAAATCAGTACGATGGTAATACCCAGTTTCTCATTAATCTCTTTCAGTAACGCCAAAATAGCGGCTGACGTTTCCAAATCGAGCGCCGAGGTTGGCTCATCGCACAGTAAAACTTCAGGATCGTTGGCAATCGCTCTGGCGATACCCACGCGCTGTTTCTGACCGCCGCTGAGCTGCGCCGGGTAAGACGACGCTTTATCCACCAGCCCAACCAGATTCAGAATTTCCGGCACGCGCACAGCGATTTCTGCATTGGATTTTCCGGCGGCTTTCAGGCTGAACGCGACGTTTTCTGTCACGGTACGTGTTTGCATCAGGTTGAAATGCTGGAAGATCATGCCGATTTTTTGCCGCTGTTCTCGCAGCGGTTGCCCAACTAATTCGCTGATGAGTATACCGTTGACACGTACACGTCCTGATGTCGGTCGCTGCAAGAGATTGATGGTTCGCAGCAGCGTGCTTTTCCCCGCACCGCTGGTGCCAACAATACCGTAAACCTCTCCGCGCTGGATGTGCAGCGATACGTTATCTACCGCACGATTTTCTGGCTGCTTCCCGTGAGAGAAGTCAACGCTTACCTCTTCTAACTGAATCATTATCCGCAAACTCCTGACCAGAGCGCACAGGAAGAAAGCCGGTCATAGACCGGCTAAATGGTATGTTGTGCAACCTGAAGCTTTACTGGGCGGGCGCTGGCGTTTTCGCCTGCATCCACTCCGGTTTCTGGAATTGGCTATACATCAATGCTGGATCGTTGATCACCGCAGCATAAGCGGGTGACTCCACAATTGCTTTAGTGTCTTTAACGAACGGCTTATCGAGATCGTCGGTACGCACGGCAATAATGTTTTTCAGGTTCTCGTCCAGCGTTTCCAGCTTGATGGCCGACGACAGTTTCATGCCGGATGCCAGCGCAAAATTACCGTTCACCAGCGATGCCGTCACGCTATCCAGGGTACGCGGCAGTTGCGCCGCTTCCATCGGTTTGAAGACCAGCCCGCGTGAATTTTCAAGAATATCTTTCTCTGAAGCCTTAGTCGGATCGATATCGGCCTTAATCGTAACCAGCCCGATCGATTGCAGGAAGCGCAGGCCGCGCGCCAGATTGGTGGCATCGTTAGAGAGCGTGACCACATCCCCTTTTTTCAGCTCATCCAGCGATGTGATCTTCTTCGAATAGAAACCCATGCTGGCCGTCGGTACGATAATCAGCGGAGAAATTTTTAACCCTTTATCGGCGGCGAATTTCTCTAAATAGAGCGTATGCTGGAAAAGGTTGGCGTCGATGCTGCCGTTGGCCAGCGCCAGATTAGGCTGAACGTAATCGCTGAACTCACGCACCACGACCTTGTAGCCTTTTTTCACCAGCTCAGGTTTGATCGCCAGGTTCACCATGTCACCATACGGCCCCGGTGCCACGCCAAACGTGATCGTCTGCGGATCGCTGCTTGCCACAGCAAGTTGCATACCGGCGGCAAGCAGAGTGATACCCAGTGCAACACGAACAGAATGCGTCAATTTCATGGTGTAACTTTCCTGTCTGAATGTAACTTGCTGTCATTATTAAGAATGACAAGTTAAATCATAAAGACTAAAAAGGCATATCATTATTTCTCATCGGCTGTCGCGGATAACCGTGCATGACTTAACGAAGAAAGAGGTAGCTATGATAACGATTTGGGGTCGTGATAATTCGACCAACGTAAAGAAAGTCCTGTGGTGTGCAGAAGAACTTGCGCTGCCTTATCAACATGTCGCGGCTGGCGGACAATTCGGTCGTAACCATGATGCTGATTATCTGGCGATGAACCCTAATGGCCTTATCCCCTGCTTGCAGGACGACGATCTGGTGCTGTGGGAATCCAATACCATCGTGCGTTATCTGGCGGCGCAGTACGGTCAAAACTCGCTGTATCTCACCGATGCGGGCAAGCGTGCAAATGCTGAAAAGTGGATGGACTGGACCAGCTCGCTTGCGGCGTCTTTCGGCCCAGTATTCATCAATATGGTGCGCGTCGCGCCAGAAAAACGCGATATGGCGTTGGTACAGAAAGGCATCGTTGAATGCGAACGTCTGTTCGGTATTGTCGATACCGTTCTGGCTAATCAGCCGTGGCTATCTGGCGATCGGTTTGGCGTTGGCGATATTCCGTTAGGCTGCGTTGTCTACGGCTGGCTGAATATGTCGATTGAACGGCAGGCACATCCTCATCTGGAACGCTGGTATCAGCAACTCACCGAACGCCCGGCGTATCAGAAACACGTCATGATCCCGCTGTCTTGAGTGAACACAGGCACCGCAAGGTGCCTGTGTTTTTACTCCAGCCCGACCTTCAGTAATTTGCCATTGTCATGATCGGTCAGCAAATAGAGGTAGCCGTCAGGCCCCAGCCTTACGTCGCGGATACGTTCACCACGATTGCTCAGCAAACGCTCTTGTGACGCGACCTTGTCGCCCTCAAGCGTCAGGCGAATCAGGTTCTTTTCTGCCAGCGCGCCGATAAAGACTGAATTTTTCCACTGCGGGAAACGATCGCTGTTATAGAACGCCATTCCACTGATGCCCGGTGACTTTTCCCAATAAAAATCAGGATTTACCATCCCTGCGATCTCTTTTCCTTTCGCTTCTGGAATTTTCAACCCGGAATAGTTAATGCCATGTGTCGCAATCGGCCAGCCGTAATTTGCGCCCGCTTTGGGGATGTTAATTTCATCGCCGCCTTTCGGGCCATGCTCATTTTCCCACAGCACGCCAGACCACGGATTAATCGCTAACCCCTGTGGATTACGGTGCCCGTAAGACCAGATTTCCGGCCGTGCGTTAGGCGTATTCACAAACGGGTTATCGGACGGCACCTTGCCATCCGCTGTCAGGCGAACAATTTTACCCTGTAATTTATCCAGATCCTGTGCAGTCGGGCGTTCGTTATTTTCGCCCAGCGCAATAAACAGATGCCCTTGTTGATCAAAAGCCAGTTTGCCGCCGAAATGATTACCCGTCGACAGTTTCGGTTCCTGACGGAAGAAGACTGTGAAATTCTCTAACCGTTTATTATCCTCAGAAAGTTTGCCATAACCGACAGCGGTTCCCGCTTTGCCATCGCTCCCCTCTTCAGCAAAGCTCAGGTAGATACGTCGATTCTGCGCAAAATCCGGTGATAGTGCGACTTCCAGTAATCCACCCTGTGATTTCGCGAAAACCTTCGGTACACCCGTTATCGGTGCAGACAGCACGCTGCCCGCTTTCCATAAGCGTAAATTCCCGGCACGTTCCGTAATCAGAATCCCCTGATCCTCCGGCAAAAATGCCAATGACCACGGGTGATCCAGCTTATCCTGTAATTCCGTCACCTTTGGTTCCGCCGCCCATAGCTGGCTGGAAAACAGCAACGTTGCGCTAAGCAGCAACCAATGTGGCGCAGTAGAAAATCGTCGTAACACGGTGTATGAAGCAGAATGACTAGGCATCAAGCAAGAGGGCATCGCGTTGTCTCCATCCAACAAAAGTCCTGTAAATTTAGGCCGCAGGCGATGTTTGTGCAAAAAAACGGGGCAAGGTTTACATTTATTGAAGAAATTTAGAGGGGCCAGGCGCTAAAACAGCGGAAATGAATAAGTTAGATTATCTCGGCTGAATCATCCTGATTTTGTTTTCATCCCACGATGACATCACATTCTTGTACAACCACATAGGCTGCACGTTATCAAACGACTCTTCGACGACATCAAGGAAGCCATCCGGCGTCACCTCACCAAGAAACGTCAGCGTCGTCGTTGAATTATCGAAAAAGTAAGCACGATGACAGAGCTTAATCATCTCAGAAAGAACTTCTAAGCTACGCTGATAACGACTAAAAATTTTTTCCTCTGGAACACTGTGTCCACCTAATGCAACACGCTGAGTAACTCGCTCCCCGTTGAGTGCTGGGTCTGATGTACAAACGTAGTAGAGGTAGGGTTTATAGCCGTTTTTTCTCGCCAACGTTACAAACTCAAGATGACTTTTGTGACTCATCACTGATTCATAGGTAAAAGAAAGTCGATCGCGAATCCAGTCCTCTCTCAGACCTAAGGAAATTTTCTGCGCCAGTCTGGCAGCAGATTCATCAGGCAACAGCGTCTTATCAATTTTTCCGCTCAGTAATGCCGGTAGATCAATGTGTTTTGCAATATCATCGGGGTTAAGGTATTGCCCCAGAGGAACCGCATACGTTTCTCGCAGTTCTTTCGTCAGTGTCGTTTTACCCGACCCATTCGGCCTGCAACCAATCTCAAGCTCGGCAAAGTAGTTCCCTGAGCTTGAGAGGCGGCTGACCGTTTACAGGTTTAATTTCCGAGAGCGTGCCATCAGGGGCTTGGCTGACCAGTCGTCCATCCTTGATATAAGCGATTGATACACCGGAATCTAACGCTTCTTTAATCGCCTGCTTTGAGGCACGGACGCCGACCTGCATCAAGGTTCGATTATCATCAATTTTGCTTTTGCGCTGATGCTTTCGCACAACTTTAATTCGCTGCATCATCATGCCTCCTGAATCAGGGTAATGACGGAAAAGTATACCATAACGTTCTACGCACATTTGTTATTTAGCGCCTCTTTGCGAAGCGCCTTCCACGAAAACGCCACCCTAATAGCGATAAAATGCTGAGTTTTACACCACTGACTGTAAGGATAATCAACTATGGTGTAGAATCCTCCGGTTTTTATTTTCTGTTTATTTTGTGAGCGAATAATATGCAACAACCCCGTATCGGCTTTGTTTCCCTCGGCTGCCCGAAAAACCTCGTCGACTCCGAGAGGATCCTGACCGAACTGCGTACTGAAGGTTATCAGGTCGTGCCACGTTATGATGACGCTGAGCTGGTGATCGTCAATACCTGTGGTTTTATTGACAGCGCCGTACAAGAGTCGCTGGAAGCCATCGGCGAAGCGCTGAATGAGAACGGTAAAGTTATCGTAACGGGCTGTCTGGGTGCCAAAGAAAATCAAATACGCGAAGTGCACCCCAAAGTTCTGGAAATTACTGGCCCACACAGCTACGAGCAAGTGCTGTCGCACGTACATCAATACGTCCCCAAACCGACACACAACCCGTTTACCAGCCTGGTCCCCGAACAGGGCGTAAAACTCACGCCGCGCCATTACGCGTATCTGAAAATTTCAGAAGGTTGTAACCACCGCTGCACGTTCTGCATCATTCCTTCCATGCGTGGCGATCTCGATAGCCGCCCAATCGGTTCGGTGCTGGATGAAGCGAAGCGTCTGGTGGATGCTGGTGTAAAAGAACTGCTGGTGATCTCTCAGGATACCTCAGCATACGGCGCAGATGTGAAGCAGCGAACCGGCTTTTGGAACGGGCAACCGGTCAAAACCAGCATGGCCAGCCTGTGTGAACAACTGGCGTCGCTGGGCGTGTGGGTGCGTCTGCACTATGTCTACCCTTACCCGCACGTAGACGATGTGATCCCATTAATGGCGGAAGGCAAAATCCTGCCGTATCTGGATATCCCGCTCCAGCACGCCAGCCCGAAGATCCTCAAACTGATGAAGCGCCCCGGCGCAGTAGAAAGAACGCTGGAGCGCATTAAGCGCTGGCGCGAAATCTGCCCGGACTTAACGCTGCGTTCAACCTTCATTGTCGGCTTCCCCGGCGAGACGGAAGAAGACTTTCAGATGCTGCTCGATTTCCTACAGGAAGCCAAACTCGACCGCGTGGGCTGTTTCAAATTCAGTCCAGTCGAAGGCGCATCGGCAAACGCATTGCCCGATCAGGTGCCGGAAGAGGTTAAAGAAGAACGCTTCCACCGCTTCATGCAACTTCAGCAGGCGATCTCCACCCAGCGTTTGCAGGATAAAATTGGCCGTGAAGTGCTGGTGCTGATCGATGAAATCGACGAAGAAGGCGCGATTGGCCGTAGCATGGCTGACGCCCCCGAAATTGACGGCGCGGTTTACCTGAACGGCGAAACGGGCGTGAAAGTCGGTGACATCATCAAAGTGAAAATCGAGCACGCAGACGAGTACGATCTCTGGGGCAGCCGCGTTTAATGTTCTCACCCCGCCAGCTTTTCTATCCGAAAGGCTGGCGTTTATTTTCACCTCATCTCAGCCTGAATGCTGAAAATTCAATCAATAAACCGCCCGTTCTTCGCCTGCATCTTGCGTCCCCCTGTCAGGTAAAGTAGCCTTGAGGCATGATAAATATATTCGCCTTACCCGAGGCATAAGCATGTGGAAACGCCTGACACTTAGTTTGTTAGCCCTCATTGGCGTGCTGATGCTTTCTGCTTTTGCGCTCGACCGCTGGATTAGTTGGAAAACAGCACCATTCATTTACGATGAGCTTCAGAGCTTGCCGAAACGTCAGGTCGGCGTGGTATTGGGGACCGCAAAGTACTACCGTACCGGTGTGCTCAATCAGTATTACCAGTTCCGTATACAAGGAACGATTAACGCTTATAACAGCGGTAAAGTCAGCTATCTACTATTAAGCGGTGATAACGCGCTGCAAAGTTACAATGAGCCGATGACAATGCGCCGCGATTTGATCGCCGCAGGCGTGCCACCTTCAGATATCGTGTTGGACTATGCCGGCTTCCGCACGCTGGATTCCATCGTCAGAACGCGCAAGGTGTTCGATACCAACGATTTCACCATCATCACCCAGCGCTTTCACTGCGAGCGTGCGTTATTCATCGCGCTGCACCTCGGTATTCAGGCACAGTGTTACGCGGTGCCTTCTCCCAAAAATATGATGATCGTGCGGGTTCGTGAATTTGGCGCGCGTTTGGGTGCACTGTTCGATCTGTATATTCTCAAGCGCGAGCCGCGCTTTTTAGGACCACAAGTACCGATCCCAGCAGAGCATAGGATCCCGGAAGATACCCCAGATTACCCTGCCGTCCTGCCGGAACAGGTGCTGGCCTCGCCAGTTAATCAGCTCAAACCTGACCAACCGGCGGGTATAGTTCCGGAACTCGTGCCACAAAGCGAGCAAGCCACACCGTAGCCTGCCTTCTTACGCCGTTTTCCCTGCCGCATTGGTGAGTTTGCGCCATAACCATTCAAGCGGCCCTTGACGGAAATAGCGCAGCCAGTAGTGGGAAAACACCAGATTGATGACCCAAATGGCGGGGACCAATGCCAGCAGTTGCAGGCGGTTGAAGGCCATAAACAGGCCAAACTGGTTAAACAACGCCACGCAAATCAGCGTTTGCAGCAAGTAGTTAGTTAACGCCATACGCCCGATATCCGTAATCCAATACGTGATTCGCCATTGGCACAGTGTGGACCAAAAACCATAGCACAGTGCGAGATACCCTATCGCCTGCAATGGCGAACTGAGTTCGCGCGGAATCTGCAATAACAGCCCGCTCCAGCGATACTCCCACCCCACCAGCCACTGGCTAACCACGCCAATGCTGTTAATTGCCACACCAAGCGGAATCAGCCACAGGGCAACGTTGCGATAGTGTGCGGTACTGGACTCACCTTTCAGCCAGCCGCTGCGCATCAACCCGGCCCCCAACAGCATCGTTCCTGCTAATACCCAGGCATATTGCACTCCCAACGACAAAAGACTTTCCGTTAAGAGATCAAAACGATTTTTCCATGCTTCGGGCCCACCTAATGTCCGCCAGTAAGTTTCATAGGTGATATCCGCCACGCTCGGCAACCAGAACCGCCCCGGTTGCAGAGTCAAAATATGGTTCAACACAAACAGGACGACGATCGCCACCAGATAGAGAAGCGAGCCCATGATAATGAGTTGTCGACTGCTCGTCGCATGACGAATGATGTGGTAACACACCAGTCCGATCAGGGCATAATCAAACAGAATATCGCCATCCCACAGAAAAATGGCATGAATAAAACCGATGACTAGCAACCAAAATAGCCGTGCGTGTATCCAACGACATCCCCGAGATAGCAGCAGTTGCAACCCGGCACCAAAAAGAAGGGAAAACAGCGTCAGAAATTTCGCCTGCGCCAGCAGATCCAGTGCGGCCCAGATGAAAACATCAGATAACGCAGGTTCACCGTGCCAGGCGGGGTTTAAATAGGCGGCATGGGGCAAGCCAAACGCCGTAATATTGAGCAGTAAAATGCCTAAAATAGCGACGCCGCGTGCAAAATCTAGCGTAACGATCCGTGAAGAAGCAGAATGTGATGACGATAGAGAATGAGAAGGCATACAAATTACATTTTAAAATCATCGAAGTAGCGATTGTATGCACAAATGGAGAAAAAGCGAAGAGACTTGCTGATTTGGCAACGACCCATTTGGCGATGACAGCATGTATTTGCTTCATCATCGCCAATGAGAGGTGGCTTAATTATGGTGGCGTACCGCGCGCAAGAATTCCTGACGCGTGTTCTGACTGGATTTGAATAACCCACCGAGCGATGTCGTGGTCGTGGCGCTGGTCGCATCGCGAATACCACGCGCCTTCACGCAGTAGTGCACGGCATCAATCGAGACGGCAACATTATTGGTGCCCAGCAGCGTTTGCAGCGCGACCAAAATTTGCTGAGTTAAGCGCTCCTGCACCTGGGGACGCTGGGAGAAAAACTGGACGATGCGATTAAGCTTCGACAAACCAATGACGCCATCTTTCGGAATATATGCGACCGTGGCTTTCCCATCGATCGTCACGAAATGGTGTTCGCAGGTGCTGGTCAGCGTGATATCCCGCACGGTGACCATTTCATCGACCTTCATTTTGTTTTCAATGATGGTGATTTTGGGAAAGTTGGCGTAGTCCAAACCGGAGAATATTTCATCAACGTACATTTTGGCGATACGCGTCGGCGTTTCAGCCAGACTGTCATCGCTCAGATCGAGACTCAACAAATTCATAATTTCCGTCATGTGCTCGGCAATACGTTGCTTACGCGTATCCCGATCCAACAATGCCCCGCGCAGTGGCGTTTCCAGACCGCGTGCCAGCAATGCTTCGTGGACCATAACGGCTTCTTTACTTAATGATGACATTATTATTCTCCTGCAGGTGTAACTATGCCTATCGCGCTATCACGGTCTTGGTCAGACCCTAGCGCCGTCAACACTCTAGTTGAGAGAGTAACGATTATCCAGCGATTGTATGTCATGATTGTTGAAATAGATTCAAGTTATCAAGCACGGTGGGTGTGTCTGTACGCAGTAACGAAGGTCAAAGAATACACACAGAAAAACAACGCAGCAGCGATAAATAAAAAAGCACTGAGAAAATAATCCCAGTGCTTTTAACGATAAATCACCTGATTTCTATAGCATCAACGCCCCGACACGGCTTATCAGAAGGTTTCCCAGTTGTCGTTGGCATTGCCTTTCTTACCGCCAGCAGCAGCGAGTAACATCGGCTTCTGCGCAGTTGGCGTTTTCTCCGCCAGGCGTTGCTGTGGACGACGATGCGCCTCTGAGCCTGACAGTTGGAACACCGATACCGCCTCAGTTAACTGACGAGCCTGATCTTCCAGCGATGCCGCCGCCGCCGCAGACTCCTGTACCAATGAGGCGTTCTGCTGCGTGACGCCATCCATCTCAGTAACCGCCTGACCGATCTGGGTAATACCGCGACTCTGTTCGTCCGATGCCGATGCAATTTCGCCCATCAGGTCATTCACGCGAGTAATCGCGGAAATGATGGAATCCATCGCTTCGCCAGTTTGTGTAACCTGATTTGACCCTACGTTGATACGTTGAACCGATTCCGTAATCAGACTTTCGATTTCTTTCGCCGCCTGAGCACTACGCTGCGCCAGATTGCGGACTTCACCCGCTACCACCGCAAAACCGCGACCTTGCTCACCGGCTCTAGCGGCTTCTACCGCCGCATTCAGCGCCAGGATATTGGTCTGGAAGGCAATGCCGTTGATCACACTCGTGATATCGGCAATTTTCTTCGAGCTCGTCGTAATACTCGCCATCGTTGCCATCACATCGGCCGTAACGTCGCCGCCCTTCTTCGCCGCAACAGAAGCATCCTGCGCCAGCTTAGTGGCCTGATGAACGTTATCGGCATTCTGTTTCACCGTCGCACTCAGCTCTTCCATACTGGCAGCCGTCTGCTCCAGCGCCGCGGCCTGCTGCTCAGTGCGCGCAGACAGATCGTTATTACCGCTTTTGATTTCACTCGATCCCTGATGAATCGATGCAGAACTGTCACGGATGATGGAAACGGTATTAACCAGACTCCCCTGCATCTCTTTCAGGTAAGGAATCAGTTGCCCAGCACAGTTACGGCCAAATTCGTCAAGTGGATGACCAAGCTGCCCGGCTGCCAACACCTGAAAATATCCTTTGATCATATTCAACGGCTTGACCAGATAGTGAACCAGATAGCGATCCGTCACCAGCAGAATCAACAACCCAAGAACCACTGCACCCAGCAGAATATAGTTACTCCAGTTAACCAGACCGTAGACCTTGCTCATTGACGTCTCTGACGATGACATAATCGCGGTCTGATATTTCTCCATATTAGAGCCAAACGCTACACTCAGCGGCGGATACGCGGTACGGAAAAGCTGACGAAACTCCTCCTGACGATTATCACGCGCGGCGTTCAGCATCGGCGTCAACCCGTTATCCAGCAGTTGAGTCCACGCGGCGATCATGTTGTCCGCCGTTGCTTTATCAACACCGTCATGCCCCACCGTTTTAAACGCACTCAGTTGATCTGAGGTGTTTTTTAACGCGGTTGTCGCTGCCGTAAATACTTTTTCTGCATCTGCCGTTTCACCCGTTTGCTGGAAATCCATCGAGCGTAACAAGCGAGTAACCGTACGAAAATATTGGTCATTGCCTTTTACCAGTATCTCGACGTTCTTACGTTGAGTTTCACCGGATTCCAATAGTTTGGTCATGCTGTTTAATGACGTGGAAGTAAAGAAAGCCGCTCCACCCCATACAATCAGAAACAGCCCCAATATTGTTAAAAGCATTGCCCTGATGGTGATATTTTTTAAAAAGTTCACAGAAAACTCCTATAAATTATCTGGCGATTTTCCTCTGCGCTTTCTGCAACATGGCTGCACATTTTTAATTGGAAATACGCCGGGTGTTACGTCATTTAATGAAGAGCAGAGGCTCTCATTAGGTAGAGTTATTTTCTTTTAATGACAAAAAGATACATTTAGTTACAATAACGATAAGATATTCCTACCATACATTATCATTATCGGCACTTTGGGCGGGCACTTTACGCTTTCCCATCAACAAATGCGATCAAAAAAAAGAATGATGATAGTTTTTGGCTATTGCTTGGTTACAAGCATTTACTTATGCATTTAACTATTTATTTTAATTATCTATTTATTTTCTCTCCTCCGCTATTCCATCGGCGGTAAATCCAAATTTATTTTTCTGTGATTATTCTTATTTTTTCATTCTACCCTCTTTCCTCGAAAATATGTCCCTATTGGCTGCAAGCGTTGATTGCAGTGCTATTAATTTAGGCCGCGATCATTTTATCGCTTTCTTCTCTTTCTACGCCCAGATATTAATCCTGATGATAATTACGGCCGTCATTTTCATCCTCCAGAACACATTTCCTTTCGCTGGGTTTCCGCTGCCTTAGCATCAGCATGGTGTAAGCCAGTTGCGAAATGCATGGCTTACCGCTACACTTCACAAAAAGTGAATAATCAGATAGCAGTTCATTACAAAAAGAGAAAACCATGGATTTGACCCAGCTCCGCATGTTCTGTCTCGTCGCCGAAACGGGCTCCGTTGCGCGTGCCGCAGAGCAGCTCCATCGGGTGCCCTCAAATCTGACCACACGGCTACGCCAGTTAGAGCTGGAGTTGGGCACCGATCTGTTTATCCGTGAGAAACAGCGTCTACGTTTGTCCCCGATTGGGCACAATTTCTTATGTTATGCACAACGCATTCTGGCGCTCAGCGAGGAAGCCATCAGCATGACGCGCACTGGCGAGCCCGCGGGTAATTTCGCGCTAGGCTCGACAGAAAGCACAGCGGCGACACGTTTGCCTACGCTATTAGCGGCTTATCATCAACGCTACCCCAATGTCTCTTTGTCCCTGAATACTGGAACATCAGGGGAAATTATCGAGCGCGTGCGGGCGGGAACGCTGGCAGCAGCGCTAGTCGATGGCCCTGTTGTCTATGATGAGCTAAATGGGTGTTCATGTTTTGCGGAACGATTAGTGCTGATATCCGACACTGCGCACTCGCTGATTACCCATGCGCGGGGTGCCAGCCAGGATACGCTGTTTGCCTTTCGCCCTGGCAGCGCTTATAGAAAGCGCCTCGAAAACTGGTTCAAACAAGATGGCATCGTGCCCGGTACTATCATGGAAATTCACTCATACCACGCCATGCTTGCCTGTGTCACCAGCGGAGCCGGACTCGCTATGCTCCCCTATGCCGTCCTCGAATCGCTGCCCGCTGGTACACGCGTTCAGGTGCATGAATTACCACCCGACATCGCGGCCGTTTCCACCTGGCTGATATGGCGGCGCGATGCTTTCGGCCCCAATGTTGAAGCATTGAAAAAGCTCATTATTGAACAATCGGCTCAGCAGGAATAACGCCTTATTTTCCCTGAGCGACCATTTTCAAGAGGGACGACACCGTGATGAATCACCGCGTCCTATCATTCAACTTACAACCCATAACCGTATGCTAGTAGGAGCCACCACCATGCAAATGATTAAAACCCGCGCCGCCATCGCCTGGGGTCCAAACCAACCCCTGTCAGTTGAAGAAGTCGACCTGATGCCACCGCAGAAAGGTGAAGTGTTGGTGCGTATCGTCGCAACCGGCGTGTGCCACACGGATGCCTATACACTGTCCGGCAAAGATCCTGAAGGCATATTCCCGGCGATCCTAGGTCATGAAGGCGGCGGGATTGTGGAAGCCATTGGCGAAGGCGTAACCAGCGTCGCCGTTGGCGATCACGTCATTCCGCTATACACCGCAGAATGCGGCGAATGTAAATTCTGCCGCTCCGGCAAAACCAATCTATGCCAGGCCATTCGCGCCACGCAGGGCAAAGGCCTGATGCCGGATGGCACCACCCGCTTCTCCAAAAATGGCCAACCCATTTTCCACTATATGGGAACCTCCACCTTCGCAGAGCACACCGTCGTGCCTGAAATTTCGCTGGCGAAAGTCAATAAAGACGCGCCGCTGGAAGAAATCTGCCTGTTGGGCTGTGGTGTCACCACCGGTATGGGGGCCGTACTGAATACCGCCAAAGTTAAAGCTGGCGATACGGTTGCTATTTTCGGCCTCGGCGGCATTGGCTTATCGGCGATTATCGGCGCGCAAATGGCCGGTGCCGGACGCATCATCGGTATCGATCTCAACACCAGCAAATTCGATCTGGCGCGCAAACTGGGTGCCACCGATCTGATCAATCCGAAGGATTACGATAAGCCGATTCAGGATGTCATTGTTGAGTTGACCGATGGCGGCGTGGACTTCTCCTTCGAGTGCATTGGTAACGTTAACGTCATGCGTTCCGCGCTAGAGTGCTGTCATAAAGGCTGGGGTGAATCCATCATCATCGGCGTGGCAGGTGCAGGCGAAGAGATCGCGACCCGTCCGTTCCAACTGGTAACCGGCCGCGTATGGCGCGGTTCTGCTTTCGGTGGTGTGAAGGGTCGCAGCGAGCTGCCGGGCATTGTCGATCGTTACCTGAAAGGCGAGTTCCCGCTGAATGACTTCATCACCCACACCATGGGGCTGGACGACATCAACACGGCATTCGATTTAATGCACGAAGGCAAATCGATTCGCTCTGTGATTCATTTCGGTTAATTGCGCCACTGTCAGAAATAGAAAGGAGGCTGTACAGCGATGAACTCATCACTGGAACTGCTGGAAGAACACCGTATGTTTGGCGGCTGGCAACAGCGCTATCGCCATGTGTCAGAGACGCTGAACACCGCTATGACGTTCAGCATTTATCTGCCACCGCCGCAGGATGACACGCCACCACCCGTGCTTTACTGGCTGTCTGGATTAACCTGTAACGACGAAAATTTTACGACGAAAGCGGGCGCGCAACGCGTTGCCTCCGAGTTGGGTCTGGTGCTGGTGATGCCAGATACCAGCCCGCGCGGTGATGGCGTAGCAGACGATGCCGGGTACGATCTGGGTCAGGGCGCGGGATTCTATGTGAATGCCACGCAGGCTCCCTGGGCGGCACACTACCGGATGTATGACTACGTCAGCAGCGAATTACCGGCGTTGATCCAGCAGCATTTTAACGTCAATAGCCGTCAGTCCATCAGTGGGCATTCGATGGGTGGACACGGTGCGCTGATGCTGGCACTGCGCAACCCAGAGAAATACCTGTCGGCCTCGGCATTCGCACCGATCGTAAACCCAAGCCAGGTTCCGTGGGGGCGTAAAGCGCTTACCGCTTACCTTGGCGAGGATGAAGCGCAGTGGTTGCAGTATGACAGTTGTCATCTGCTGGCCAATAGCCAGAAGAAACTGCCACTACTGGTCGATCAGGGCGATTGCGATCAGTTCTTACCTGACCAATTGCAACCGGCAAAATTGGAGGCACTGGCAAGCCAGTATGCATGGCCGCTGACGCTGCGGACCCAGTCCGGTTATGATCACAGTTATTTCTTCATCGCCAGTTTCATCGAAGATCACCTGCGCTTCCACGCCCACTATTTGTACGCATAATAGCGATACTAATAAAGGTGCTATGCTCGTCTAGTTGATAACCGCACTCGGGGTACAAACGTTCCCGAGTGCGATCTCCCTTCCCTGTTACAGCAATTCGCAGTAAAAACTATTGCGCCTGCCCGTGCTGAATGACAGAACCAAGACAAACAAAAAAGGAAATATTGATGATACAGATTCATCACCTCGAAAAATCCCGTTCGACTCGCGTGACCTGGTTGCTAGAAGAGTTGGGCGTTGACTATGAAATTGTTCGCTACGCGCGTGACCCAAAAACGTTTAGCGCGCCCGCCTCGCTCAAACAGATTCACCCGTTAGGGAAATCGCCAGTGATTACCGATGGCGAACTAACGGTTGCCGAATCCGGGGCCATTGTGGAATACCTGATTGAGACTTACGGCAACGGCAGGCTTCGCCCACAGAGCGGGCAAGCGCTGCTGGATTATCGCTTCTGGCTGCATTTTGCCGAAGGCTCGCTCATGCCACTGCTGGTGATGCGCCTGGTATTGACGAAAACAGAGTCTGCGCCGATGCCATTCTTCATCCGCCCTGTGGCACGAAAAATTGTGCAAAGCATCGAACTGGCCTTTATTGTGCCGCGGCTCACGACGCAACTTCAGTTCATCGAACAACATTTGAGTACACAAGATTGGTTTGCAGGAGAGTCGCTCAGCGGGGCCGATATACAAATGGCAGTTCCGCTGGTTTTGGCGAAGACGCGTCTGGACTTCAGCCGTTATCCACATATCCAACAATACATTGCGCGGATAGAAAACCAGCCAAGTTTTCAACGGGCTCTGGCTCAGGATTAACGGTGCGATCGAGACACCGCTTCATCGACGATGAATAACAGATTGTTAAATAAGCGACGGAGCAGAAATTCTGTGAGCGTTTACTGGTTATTCACGATCTAATAACGATATGCTGCAATTTACTCCGATAGACTTCGAGCTATAACACGATATAGTTATGGCATTCGAGAGGAGGATATAGCGTCAGGATGCGGCATTGATATGTTGGGAGTGATTAATTTTGCAGAGAAAACGTGTTTCATCAACAGAGTTGTTTTCAGTCGGATACGATGCAGAAAAAAGTCAGTTAGAAGTCGAATTACTCAATGGAAGCATCTATCTCTATAGCGGCGTAGCACGCATGATTTATGAAGAACTGCTGGCAAGCAAGACGAAGTACCGTTACTACGCCAACTTTATAAAAAATTCATTCCCCTACGAGAAAACGCAGTAGTTTTTGAAGATAAATAGCCCTGGTTTTTAAAGATAAAAAATAGTCCTTAGGGCGGAGAATACTCTCCGCCCTTCTCTTTCTACCCGATTATTCCCCAATCAACTCAACGGTGTTAAACGCCGCCAGCAGGACGTCTTCATTGAGCGTCAACGGCAGATAATGAATAGATTCACCCGTTTGCAAAGTTCGGGCAATAACCGCCTGAAGTGCCGCGCGATCGTGAATATCCACATCCAATTCAGCCAGCGATGTCGGCAAACCAAACACCTTGAACGCCGCCTTCAACTGGCGCAGCGTTTCGCGATCACCCAACAAGGCAGTTTGTACCAGGATGCCATAGGCCACTTTGGTGCCGTGCAGGAAACGTTCGGTTTGCGGCAACACCGTCAAGCCGTTATGAACCGCATGCGCCGCCGCTACGCGGGTGTATCGCTCACCCAATCCGCCAACCATCCCGCCCCCGGCAATGATCGCATCCACGACGTCCAGAAAATCCTGTGTTAGCTCGCCACGCTTGACGGCGGCTAATGCCGCTGCGCTTTGTTGCAATAATACATTGCGAATATCCAGCGCAGTCTGTAAGCCAAGACGGACAGAAAGAGGCAACGTTTCAGGCTGGGGACTGAGAACAACAGCCTCATACCACTTCGCCAGCGTATCCCCTACCCCTGCTAGCAGATATTCTACCGGAGCGGCTAGCATAATCCGCGGTTCAACCAACACCAAATGGTTAGCATCGGTGAAAATCTCGAAGCGCAATGCCTGCCCGGCATCGTTATACCAGACGGACAGCGGCGTCCAGGCCGCACAGGTTGCCGCAATGGTCGGAATTGCCACCAGCGGCACACCAATATGGCGCGCGGCAACCTTCGCAGTATCCAGCACTGCCCCACCGCCGACGCCAATGACGACCTGACATGCCTCGCCTGCTTGCGCCACCAGCTTTGCGACTTCCCCCTCGCTGCAATGTGCACCAAACTGAACGCGTCGGGCTGACGGCGCATCGAACTCGATCGGTAAATAAGGTCGAGCCGCGGCGATCGCACGCTCACCGTAGATCCACAGCGCATTTTTCAGCACGTCCGGTGGGTAAAACTCCAGTAGCTTATCGATAGCGCCGGGAAAAGAGAAATAGTTGGCGGGACCAACCTGTACGCGAACTGTCGTGGTGTGCATGTTTAAATCTTCCTCGCCGCCCCTTATCTTGGACACGGCTCTCGTCTAATGTTTGCTGCTGGGCTACCCTGTTGATAATCCCATCTTATTCACTTGCTTGCGGCAGCTTAAGAACTTTTTTACTTAATTTATGCCTTTTCGTTCATAGCCAACGACTCTCAAACACTTGAAGCGGTATTAAATTCTCTGGGATATATGCTACCTTTCTTTTCCGTTATTTCATGACCTTAACCGCCAAGAGCGTTACCGACCATGACCTCTACCTCCCAAAGTCGGCTGGAAATGCGCAATATTTCCATCTCCTTTTCTGGCTTCCACGCCCTCAAGCAGGTTAATTTCACTCTGGAAGGCGGCTCGATTCACGCCCTGACTGGCGCAAACGGTGCGGGTAAATCCACGCTCATGACGATCTTGTCGGGTGCTTACGATCACTATCAGGGCGATATTCTGATCAATGGCAAGCAGGCCGATGTCCATTCGCCGCGAGATGCCAAGCGATACGGCATTCATCTGGTGCAGCAGGAAGTCGATGTCGCGCTGGTTCCCACACTGTCCGTGGCGGAAAACATTATGCTGGACACGTTGGCACAGGACGGACACCTGCTGAATTGGCCGCAGATATATCGTCAGGCGCAGGTGCTGCTCGATCAGCTTGGCGTTCACCTTAATGTTCGTCAACGGCTGGATACTTGCTCACTGGCTGAGAAACAGCAAATTTTGCTCGCCCGCGCGTTATCCCACGAATGTCGTTTCCTGATTCTGGATGAGCCTACCGCTCCGCTGGATCAGGCCGAAAGCGCACGTCTCTTCCAGGTGGTGCGTCGGTTACAGGCAGAGGGCATCGGGATCGTGTTTATTTCCCACCGTATTCATGAATTGAGCGAAATCTGCGATACGTTGACCGTTCTGCGTGACGGCGAGTTTGTCAGCAGCGGCGCGATGCAGGGGCTGAGCGGCGAGGAAATTGTAGAAAGAATGCTGGGACATCGACTTGACGATATCTTCCCAGCGCGCCGTACCACGCCTTCAAACGAAACGCTGCTTCAGGTCACGGGTTTGCACGACGAAACGCTGCTGCACAATATTTCTCTCACGCTGCGCAAAGGGGAAATTCTGGGGATTGCCGGGCTGGCGGGTGCGGGTAAAACCGAGTTGTGTAAAGCGCTGTTCGGCGCAGAACCCTGCCAGATCGTGCAGGGAGAATATCGCGGTAAACCCTGGAAGCCGCAGTCACCTCATCAATCCGTCGAGCAAGGTCTGGCGCTGGTTCCTGAAGAGCGGCGCAAGGAAGGCATTTTTATTGATGAATCCGTCACCATGAATCTCAGCATCACCGCCACCGACAGCTTTTCCCGTTGGGGCTTATTCAGCCGAGGCAAAGCGTTGCGCTGGGCGAAACAGATCGTTGAACGGCTTGCGGTTCGCACCACTGGCCCGGCGCAAAAACTAGCGCGCCTATCGGGTGGTAACCAACAAAAAGTGGCCATCGGCAAGTGGCTACGGAGCGAAGCACAGGTTCTGATTTTTGATGAGCCCACCAAAGGCGTGGATATCAAGGCCAAACAGGATCTGTTCACGCTGATTGACAACCTCGCCCGTCAGGGCAAAGGCATTATTTATGCGTCGGGCGAGTTCTCCGAACTGGTCGGACTCTGCGATCGCATCTGCGTGCTATGGGATGGACGCATTGTCGCAGAGCTAGACGCCGCTGACATTGACGAAGAAACCCTACTTTTATATTCAACTGGAGGAACTCCCACGTGAGTCACCCACTTTCATCTAACGGGGCGCTCCCCTTCCGTCACCACGTTTTCGAGTTTCTCTACAAGTGGGGCATGCTGATCACGGTTGTTGCATTGATTGCCCTCTTCGGACTCGCATCGGACAACTTTCTCGACCCGTATAACATCATTAATATCCTGCGTTCTATCGCCATTGTGACGGTGATTGCGATTGGTGTTTCTATCTCGCTCTCTGTAGGCGGGTTTGATCTTTCCGTGGGATCAACGGCCTCATTAGCGAATGCGTTAGTGATCTCCCTCTTTGTCTGGCACGGGTTTGGCACCACTAGCGCGATTGTTCTGACGCTTCTGCTGTGTACACTGGTCGGGCTATTCAACGCTTTTCTCATCGTCGTACTGAAGATCCCCGATATGCTGGCGACGCTCGCCAGCCTGTTCGTCATTCAGGGCGTGGCAATGACGTATAGCTATGGTGGATCCATCACGCAGAACATGGTGTTGCCCAGCGGCGAAATGGCAGAAGGCATCATTCCCGAATTCTTTGCCACGTTGGGCCAAGTGCCAGTGATTGTTGTCATCATGCTGGCAGTGACGGTGTTGGTGCAGCTATATCTGTCCCTTACCAAGCACGGTCGCCGGATGTACGCGATTGGCGGCAACCCAGAAGCAGCCCGGCTGGCGGGCATTCGCACGGCGCGTTATCGGGTACAGGCATATGTGTTCTCTTCACTACTCGCGGCGCTGGGCGGCATCTTACTCGCATCACGCATCGGCTCTTCACAGGTCAATGCTGGCGGCGGCTATTTAATGGATGCGGTTGCCGCAGCCTACATCGGTTTCTCGCTAGCGGGGTCCGGCAAACCGAATGCGCTGGGTACGCTACTCGGAGCCGTCATACTTGGCGTCCTACAGAATGGACTGGTAATGCTCTCCGTTCCTTATTACGCCATGGATATCATCAAAGGTCTGGTTCTGGCGCTCGCGCTGGCAATGACGTATATCCAGAAACGCTAGTACTGCTCGTGTCCGCCCCTTTCATCAGAATTTGGGGCGGATCGCCGTCCCTCATCTACTCAGCTTATTACGTTATGCCCGTCATACCTCAAGTTGCATGTGCGTTGACTGCGCTCAAATACTCGGCCCGTCGTGGACTTCGCCCTAAAGGACCGCAGCTTGCCGCCGGCCTGAAATTCGAATTATTTAGGGTATATGTACGGTCGTTATTATTAATAAATAAATATTTCCATCAGAAATAAGAATAATCACAGAAACATCCTCAGTAATTCCATTTTCAGGAAGATGAAAAACTAAGATAAGCGTTCGAATGTTTCTCATTTAATCCCGAACCACCGATGCAGGTCAGTGATTCGGGTGACTGAACGTAGCCAATGTGCAGGTCGCTTGAAGTGTAACGAGAATAATAACGTTTTGCTTTACGTCGGTATGTACTACTTTCGTTTTTTATGGTGTAGCGCGAATGACATACGCGATGGAACAATAAATTTTGATAATCAGTTAAAATTGATGAATATCATATTTTCGCTACCGGCAATATCCTCAAATACCTGACTGAATCAAATTACACATTATTATCGGTGTCCGTTCTGCTGGGCATATTCATCAATATTTTCAATCGTCTTTTCCATCAACAGTTGCAGCGATGAAGCCGACGTCCAGGAGATATGTGGCGTAATCAGAAGATTAGGCAGGGTTTTCGCCGCCACCATCAGCGGGTTGTCTTTTTCCGGCGGCTCCTGCGTCAGGCAATCTAACGCAGCACCGGCAATACTGCGCTCGTGCAATGCTACAGCCAGTGCACTCTCATCAATCAGCCCCCCTCTGGCGGTATTGATAATAAACGCGGTTGGCTTACACAGCGCGAGCGTCTCCGCATTGATCAGATGTCGCGTGCTCGCCTTTAGCGGGCAGTTAAGTGAAATCACATCCGCCAGTCGCAGAACGTCCTCAAACGGCAAATATCCCGCACGACACGGCGAGGCGCCTCGGTGCTCAGCAAAAATCACCTTCATTCCCAGCGCCTGGGCCATACGCGCCACTTCCTGCCCAATCGTACCCGCACCGATGATGCCCAACGTAGAGCCCGCGATATCCTTAACCGGATGATCAAAGTAAGAAAATTGCGACTGGCTGGCCCAGCGATCGCTCAGTTGATCGCGATACCACGCCATAAGGCTGTGTTTCAGCGCGAACATCATGGCAATAACGTGCTCAGACACCGCTTGCGTAGAATAGCCCGGTACATTTTTGACCGTGATACCCAACTCTTTGGCGGCAGCCAGATCGATATTGTCAGTTCCCGTTGCCGTCACGGCAATCAGTTTCAGCGCAGGTAACGCCGCCAAAGTATCTCGCGTTAGTAGGGTTTTATTTGTGACGATAACGTGGGTGTTTTTTGCTCGATCGATAACTTGCTCGGGCAAAGTATAGCTATATTCAATCCATTCATGGCGGCATTGTGGACGCCTAAAATTTGTCTTTTTCAGGAAAATGGTTTCAGGCAGAGAGCCTTTATCCAAAAATGTAATTTTTAACATCATCGCGCCCTGGTTGCTATTCATACACTGATTTTCGATTGCAGATATCAAGGTTCTCCACAATCGGCAATCACGACAGGTATTCTCATACAAAAACTAATGAATTAAATTCCCTGTGTGACGCAGAACAACGAACGCATTAATAACGTTACTCTTCCTGCCTCATCGGAAATCCATCACTCCGTAACGTGAAGCGTAGTCAGCATTAAAGCAATTAACAATACCTAATATAATGAATTTCACTCATCGACATTGTTAGCGGCGATATTCAGAAATATCACAAAAAATAGGGCCGCAAGCCATAATCAAAATAGAAAAGATAAACGTACAGTGAAACGTGGGCAGAATTAGCGTCAGCGGAATGAATCAGAAATGTGGATGAGTAGGTAGATAGGTGGGATATGTTAACCCCCCGAAACGGATAGGAACCCGTTTCGGGGCAGAATGACTATCAGAAGTTGACGTTGACTGACATCCAGTAGTTACGCCCCGGAGTGACATAACCCGTCGTAGAACGACTGGAGTCGAAGTAATCACCCGCATAGTACCCGTTATACGATTGTACCTGGGAGAAGTCCTTATCCAGTAAATTGTTTACCGTACCATTCAACGTAACATCCTTTGTCACTTTGTAGGAGGCACCCAAATTCACCACTGTCCACGCCTTCAGTTCGGAACCACGCGCGTTATTCACCAGTTTCTCATCATCGCTCAGATTGGCATAATTGCTGAGAAAACGCGGCGTTTTGCCATGATATTCAGCGGCCAGCCAAGTTGCCCACTGCTCGTCAATTTGCCAATTCAGACGGGCATTCGCCATATGTTTAGCCGTGTTAGTGAAGGCCGCTCCGGGGTTATCCCCACCGATTTGTTCACTGTGCGTATAGGTGTAATTCAGCCCCAGCGTTAATTCAGGAACAACTACAGGGAAAGAGGTTGCGAATTCAATACCTTGCGTTCTGGCTTTACCAATGTTGCGGCTGGACTCAACGCGTTCCGTAACTTCCCTACCATTTGGCAACGTAATTTTATTGCTGCTAATCGTATAGCTGTCGATTTTGTTTTTGTAATGGTTCACAAAACCAGTAATGTTCGCTCTTACGTTCGCGGCATTCTCATAGTACAGGCCTGTCTCAAAGTTAGTACTTTCTTCCGGCTTCAGATCGGGGTTACCCAAGACTGTCGTCCATCCATTCCCTGCCACGCCGCTGACGCCATTATGCAATTGTGCCAGAGAAGGCGTTTTGTACCCGGTGCTGACGCCACCTTTTACCGTCCAGTCATCCGCCACATTCCATACCAGATAGGCGCGCGGACTCAGATGACCACCGAAGCTATCGTGTTTCTCATAGCGGGCACCTAGCGTCAGAGACAATGGTTCAAGTAACTGCCAATCATCTTCCGCATACAGCGACCAGCTTTTTTGTTCGAACGTTTCACCACTGTTTACCAGCACGATGCCATCTTTAAGGCGTGCATCCCAGAACTGTCCACCGACAGTTAGCAAATGGTCGTCCCCTACCGGTGACACCAGCATCGTATCAAAGATAGTGTTGGTATTTTTCAATTCACGATCGCTACCAGAGAAGCCTGCGTTAGCAGAATTTAAGAGGCGCGGTGTCAGTATACGTCCCGTATTTTCCGTGGTGGCATATGACAGGTTTGAGCTCCAGCGGCCAAATGACAGATCGGTATCGTGCCCAACCGCCAGTTTATTACGCTCAAAGCGCAGTTCATCGCGGTATCCACCGCCACCCACGCCAATCGGACCCAGTTGGCTACTGCGGTTATCGTAAGTCTGACGTGATACATCACCGTCAATCCACAGCGTATTAGCCTCGCTGGTCTTCATGCTCAGCTTAGCGCCGACATTATAGTTATCGGTTTTGGTCGGGAACGGAACACGGGTGTCACCGCTATCGCTCAGCGAGGTTACGCTGGAGCCCTGCCGATGCTCCAGATTGCCGCGCACCGCCAAACTAAATTTATCATTCGCCAAGGGCCCAGAAGCATAGATCCCCAGCGTGGAGCTGTCGCCCCATTTGCGGTGTTCTTGCACTGTATGTGACAGGTTAACGCTGCCGCGCCACTGCTTGCTGTCTTTCTTGGTGATAATGTTAACCACGCCACCAATCGCATCAGAGCCATAGAGCGTCGACATCGGCCCGCGAATCACTTCGATACGCTCAATCGCTGACAGCGGCGGCATCACCGCCGTATTCATGGTATCAAAGCCGTTCGGCGTGGTATCGCTGCTGGCATTCTGACGCACGCCATCGATCAGGATCAGCGTATATTTGCTGGGCATGCCACGGATGCTGATGTCCAGGCCGCCGGTTTTACCCGTTCCGCTGCGTACATCAACGCCTTCCACGCCGCTTAACGCCTCGCCCAGATCGTGATAACTTTTTTGCGAGAGTTCTTCTTCGCTAACGACCGAGATGGAAGCTGGCGCATTCGTTAATTTTTTCTCATAGCCACTCGCAGTGACCACCAAAACATCATTATTACCTGCTGCGACCGCTGCGTTTGTTGCTGTTGCTGCTAGAGCCAGAGCCACTGCACTCTTAAGATTAATCAAAGAACGCCCTTTCATGATCCCTCGTTATTTTATTGAGTTTTTTTGCAAAAAATAGTGTAAAGGAATGCATTGAAACGTAAATGATAAGTATTAGCATTTTATCTTTCGTTTAACTTCCGTTTATAAATGCCGATTTTCGTAGTAATAACGCATTCACTAAGAAGAATAAGAAACAATCAGCAGGCCATACGCTGCGGCAATTAAATTCAAAATATTTGATATAGAAAGGCGATTTTGAAGAAAAAAAACGCCACTGATAAAAATTTCATCAGCGGCGTGAAAATAAATGACAAGGTAAAAAGCGGCCACGTTGACCGCATTATCACGATTAGTCTTTATGATCCGGGAACGTCATATCCTGATATTTAATGAAGCCCGTTCCGCGATACACCTTATAGCCGAGCCAAATCAGCAGGAACAGCGGAATACCGATGTACGTGGCCGTCACACCATACCAATCGATTTTATCTTCCAGGAACGCCTGATAATTCTGTCCCAACGTGATGATTAGGCAGAGCACAAACGCGAAGATCGGCCCTAATGGGAAGAAACGCGACTGATAAGGCAGACGATTCAGGTCATGACCTTGCATCACATAGCCACGACGGAAACGGTAATGGCTGATCGCGATCCCCAGCCAGGCAATAAAGCCTGTCATACCGGAGGTATTCAGCAGCCACAAATAAACCGTTTGGTTGCCATACAGAGAAGACAGGAAACACAACGCCGCCACCACGGTTGTTGCGTACAACGCATTGCGCGGCACGCCGCCTTTTGACAGCTTGGCGAAAATGCGCGGCGCTTTACCTTCCGACGCCAGCGTAAACAGCATACGCGTAGAGGCGTACATCCCGGAGTTACCCGCCGACAGCACCGCCGTCAGGATCACCGCATTCATGACCGCAGCAGCAGACAGCAGACCCGCATTCTCAAACACCAGCGTGAACGGACTTACCGTAATGTCTTTTACATCATTACGCAGCAAGTTCGGGTCGGTATAAGGAATGATTAAGCTGATAATCAGAATCGCAAAGATGTAGAACAGCAGGATACGCCAGAAAACCTGGCGGATCGCGCGGGGGATATTTTTCCCCGGATCCTGAGATTCACCGGCAGCGACACCAATCAGTTCAGTACCCTGGAAAGAGAAACCAACAATCATCGCCACACCGATCATGGCGGAGAATCCCCCTGCAAACGGTGCATCACCGATTTGCCAATTGTGGAACCCTGCATTTTCCGCACCGCTCATAATGCCCGTAATCATCATTACGCCAACGGCGATGAAAATAATGACCGTCGTCACTTTAATCAGTGAGAACCAGTACTCGGCTTCGCCAAACCCTTTCACGGAAATGTAGTTAAGCAGGAACATCAGTGCCAGAAACAGGGCGCTCCAGATCCAGCCCGATACCTCGGGGAACCAATATCCCATCACCAACTGCGCCGCAACCAGATCGACTGCGATGGTTACCGCCCAGTTGTACCAATAGTTCCAGCCCAACGCAAAGCCGAAACCTTCTTCAACATAGCGGGAACCGTAGGTAGAGAATGAACCGGAAACTGGCATAAATGCCGCCAGTTCGCCCAGACTAGTCATCAGGAAATAAACCATCAGCCCAATCAGGGCATAGGACAAGAGTGCGCCACCCGGGCCCGCTTGTGAAACCGTTGCGCCCGAAGCGACAAATAGCCCGGTGCCAATCGATCCGCCAATCGCGATCATCGTTAAATGCCGTGCTTTCAGTTCACGGCGCAGGGTCGGTGCGCCCTGTGTAGTTTGTTGAATATCGTGCTGAGCCATTGTTATCCCGCGTGCTCGTGCTAAAAATCGAGGCGGGATTGTAACAAATAGACTTGCTCTGGATAGTTAAGATCGTCGAGTTATAAGAGAGCTTAATAACTCACGCCCGATTATTAGCAGCAGAAAATAGCTCCGCTATACCGTTTCGCAGCAATAACTCAGGAAACGCCGCAATACATTCGAAAGATGCTTCTGTCGGTGATGAACCAGATACAAGGTACGCGTGAGCTTAGGCAATGGCACCTTCAATTCCACCAGCGTGCCCGCCGCCAACTGCTCGGCAATCACATGCCGCGACAGGCAACTGATGCCGATTCCGTGGCGAACCGCATGCTTAATTGCTTCCGAATTGCCTAACTCCATGACCAGATGAAAATGCGACAGGTGCGTCAGCAGCAAATGATCCAGCACTTCGCGCGTGCCCGAACCGCGTTCACGCAAGATCCAATGCGCATCCGCCAGCGCGGCTAGTGACACTGCCCCCCGACTAAGCGGGTGTTCCGGGGAGCAAAACACCACTAACTCATCTTCCAACCAGGGTTGCGTAATTAAATCAGGGTGATGGCAAGGCCCTTCAATCAAGCCCAAATCAACACTAAATTCGGACACGCGGGTTATGACATCTTTAGTATTGCCAACGTGCAGTTCCAGTGGAATGTCAGGATAGTCATGACGATAACGAGCAATCATCGCAGGCAATAAATAGTTACCGATAGTGCTGCTGGCATAAATACGCAACGCCCCATTGTCACGCCGGAAGAGCTGTTCAATCTCCATCGATTGTTCAAGCAACGCCAGCGCTTTGGGGTAAAGCAAGCGACCATGCTCATTGACAACCAGACGTTTACCCACGCGATCAAAGAGTTGAACCCCCAATTGCCCTTCTAAATCAGCCAAAGCGGCACTGACAGCCGATTGAGAAAGTGCAAGCACAACGGAGGCCTGTGTCGTTGAACCATTTTTCAGGACTTCGGCAAAGACTTCCAACTGACGTAACGTGATATGCATAGTGCGCTCTTTATCTGAAATACCTATAGGTTATAAATATATAATCAATTTCTCTTTTAATCTCATGGATTATAAGCTGGCTTCTCAATCGGTACGGTCAGAATAGGCACCAAACTCATGGCTCTTCCTGCAACATTACAAGCGATAACCCCACACCATGGAGCAAAAGCGCGATTACCTGGCCTGCTGTTAATCAGTTTAATAACTTTTTCACTTCTCTGGCTGGCAAATATTCCGAAAATCGCCCACTGGGGACCCGGCTCACTGACATTAGCGATCCTAATGGGGATCGTGCTGGGGAATAGCGTGTATCCGCGAATTCATCCTCTATGCGACCCCGGCGTACAGTGGGCCAAGCAGCATTTATTGCGCTGGGGCATCATACTTTATGGGTTTCGGCTCAGCTTTCAGCAGGTTGCTGCCGTGGGCGTTACCGGCATTGCCGTCGATCTCACCGTCGTCACGCTGACGTTCTTGCTCGCCTGCTGGATAGGCAAGCGCTGTCTGAAGCTCGACAATGAAACCGTGATTCTCATCGGTGCGGGCAGCAGTATCTGTGGTGCGGCGGCGATCATGGCGACAGCCCCCGTCGTCAAAGCATCCAGCAATGCGACTGCTGTCGCGGTTTCCACCGTGGTGATTTTCGGTACGACAGCTATGTTTTTGTATCCATGGCTCTATCAGCTCAATCTCGAACATCACTGGATTGAGGCCACGCCGCAGATCGTCGGCCTGTATTTTGGCTCAACGATACATGAAGTGGCTCAGGTCGTTGCCGCAGGGCATGCCGTCGATGGTGCGACGGAAAACATCGCTGTTATCAGCAAAATGCTGCGAGTGATGATGCTGGCACCTTTCCTTCTCATTCTTGGGTTCTGCCTGAAGAAAGCGATGCCAAAAAGTGATGTGGAAGAAAGCATGCCACTGATGTTCCCGTGGTTTGCGCTGGGGTTTATCGCCGTGGCTGGGTTCAATTCTTTCCCGCTACTTTCTCCCGTCCTCGTCACACAACTGATCCAACTGGATAATGTGCTGCTGACCATGGCGATGGTGGCTCTCGGCCTGACGACCCGATTCAGTGCCATCCGTCAGGCAGGGGCAAAACCACTGCTGCTGGCACTGATTCTGTTTATCTGGCTGATAATCGGTGGGGCGGGAATCAATCTGTTCTTCGAACACTTATTCCGCTAACGATAAATTATTTACCCATTAACGTCTGATTAACCTATACCCTAAATAATTCGAGTTTCAGGAAGGCGGCAAGTGAGGGAATCCCGATGAGCTTACTCAAGTAAGTGATTCGGGTGAGTGAGCGCAGCCAACACACATGCAACTTGAAGTATGACGGGTATACGCGACGATGCCATAATGTCCCCGAGATCAGAGGAGACCAACATGAAATACATCGGGGCGCACGTTAGCGCAGCAGGCGGGGTCGATCAGGCCGTGATCCGCGCGCATGAGATAAAAGCGACGGCTTTCGCTTTATTTACCAAGAATCAGCGCCAATGGCAGGCTGCACCGCTCAGCACAGAGGTCATTGACCGTTTTAAAACTGCCTGTGAACAGTATGCCTATACACCAGCACAGATTCTGCCCCACGACAGCTACCTGATTAACCTGGGTCACCCAGAAGAGGAAGCATTGGAAAAATCACGCATCGCGTTTATTGATGAAATGTCCCGCTGCCAGCAGCTTGGGCTGAGCCTGCTGAACTTTCACCCCGGTAGCCATCTGAAACAGATCGAGGAAGCGGACTGTCTGGCACGTATTGCCGAATCCATCAACATCGCGCTGGCGGAAACGGACGGTGTCACCGCCGTGATTGAAAATACCGCCGGACAAGGCAGTAACCTGGGCTTTCGCTTTGAACATCTGGCGGCCATCATTGATGGCGTGGAAGATAAAAGCCGCGTTGGCGTGTGTATCGATACCTGCCACGCTTTCGCTGGCGGTTACGATCTGCGAACGGAAGCGGATTGTGAAGCGACCTTTGCTGAATTCGACCGTATTGTTGGATTCCGCTATCTGCGCGGCATGCATTTGAATGATGCGAAAAGCACGTTCGGTAGCCGCGTTGACCGACACCACAGTCTGGGAGAAGGTAATATCGGTAAAACCGCTTTCAGCTACATCATGAAAGATCCCCGTTTTGACGGTATCCCGATGATTCTGGAAACGGTCAATCCCGATATCTGGACCGACGAAATCGCCTGGCTCAAGTCTGAAGCCCAGTGCTGATTAGTCTTTTTATCCTGTAAAAAAAGCGCCAGATGGTGAATACCAACTGGCGCTATCTCATCCACATCCCTGTGTTATGGCATTACACTTTCTTCAATTTTGCTGGCGTGACGGTTAACGTCCCCGTCCCCGCCTGCATCGTGAAATTTATAACGATAATCAGACTTATGCAGCTTTCGCCAGTTGTTCATCAGAGCGTTTCAGCAGAGCGTACAGCACGCCCGCTACCGCCGTTCCCGCAATGATCGCTAACAGATAGCCGATAACCGGGGTAATCGCGCCTGGAATCAACAGGACGAACAGACCACCGTGTGGTGCCATTAACTTAGCGCCTACCGCCATAGACAGTGCGCCAGTTAGTGCCCCACCGACGATACAGCAAGGCAGAACGCGCATTGGATCGCGCGCGGCGTAAGGAATTGCCCCTTCGGAGATAAAGCACAGGCCCAGCACAAACGCCGCTTTGCCCCCTTCACGCTCGGTCGGGTTAAATTTCTTACTTGCCAGCACAGTTGCCAGACCCATTGCCAGCGGTGGCACCATACCCGCGGCCATGACGGCAGCCATCGGTGCGTAAATCTGGCTACTGAGCAAGGTCGTACCGAAGACGTAAGCCACTTTGTTAACCGGGCCGCCCATATCCGTACACATCATCGCGCCCAGAATCGCCCCCAGGATCACCGCATTCGCCGTGCCCATGGATTGCAGCCAGCCTGTCAGGCCCGTCAGGATTTTCGCCACCGGCGTACCGACGACGTAAATCATGATAAGACCGGTGATCAATGTAGCGAACAGCGGAATGATCAGGATCGGTTTTAGCGCAGTCAAACTTTGCGGCAGAATCAGTTTATTGTTGATCGCTCTGGCAATATAACCTGCCAGGAAGCCGGCAATAATCCCGCCAAGGAAGCCAGCTCCTGTACTGACCGCCAACATCCCGCCAACCAGACCCGGCGTTAAGCCAGGACGATCCGCAATGGAGAAAGCGATATAGCCCGCGAGAACTGGCACCATTAGCGCAAAGGCAGAACCGCCACCGATCTTCATCAGCGCTGCGGCCAGCGTACCTTCCTGTTTAAAGGCTTCAATACCAAAGACAAATGACAGCGCGATACACAAACCACCCGCCACCACCATCGGCAGCATGTAAGACACGCCGGTCAACAGGTGACGATATGGGCCTGCTCCGCCTTTCTGACCCGACTCGCTCGCGCTTGCCACGCTGGATTGTCCGGATGGCTGATACACTTTGGCTTCAGCCTGCGCCTTGTCTAACTCCTGTGCCGTCTTTTTCAGCGCCAGCCCGGTAGAAGTGCGATACATCTTCTTACCGGCAAACTTCGCCAGATCGACTTCAATATCTGCCGCAACGATCACCAGATCGGCCTGCTCCACTTCCTCTGGGGTAATCGCATTACCTGCACCAACGGAGCCGCGTGTTTCAACCTTAACCCACCAGCCGCGTTTTTTGGCTTCGCTTTCAATCGCTTCTGCTGCCATAAACGTGTGCGCGACGCCAGTCGGGCACGCCGTTATCGCCACAATACGCTTGGCAGCCGCGGGTGGCTGAACGGAAGCTGACGCGACAGTCTGATATGTCGTTGCTTCAGCTTGCGCTTTTGCTAAAAAAGCGTCCGGCTGTGAAACAGCCAGTTCGATCTCACCGACATAGACCTGCTTGCCATTCAGTGCGCTGTCCGCCGCAGCGGATGCACCCAGAACGATCGCCAGTTCAGCGTCGTTAGCATGTTCTGTAAACGTCACCCCTGCTTTCGCAGCGGCAGCGCCGAGTAGGTTCTTCACCAGTTGGCTTCTCGCCAGGCCCAGTGATTTATCCAAAATCAGCAGCGTTTTCATTGTTTGTCTCCTGCTGTATCAATTAAAGGGTTTCAGGTCGACACGCGCCATCATTGCGGCCAACTGAGGACGATCGGTAATACCTACATTACTTTGGCTGACGGCCAGAGCCGAAACTGCCGTAGCCAAACGCAGAGTGTGCTCACTGGACTCACGCATTAATAAGCCATAAATCAACCCCCCAACCATGGAGTCGCCCGCCCCTACCGTACTTACCACATCACAGGCCGGTGGTTTCGCTAACCACGCGCCAGATGCATTCACCCACAGTGCGCCTTCTGCGCCCAGTGAGATCACAACGTGCGCGATACCCTGTTCACGCAGCGCGTGAGCAGCATCCACCACATCAGCCAGCGTAGGTAATTTACGCCCAGCCCATATTTCCAGCTCCCGGCGGTTTGGTTTCACCAACCAAGGAGAGGCCTTCAGTCCCGCCACCAGCGCTTCACGGCTGCTGTCGAAAATAATGCACGGACACTGCGTGCGCAGACGCGACATCCAGTCGGTAAACGCATCAGGATCGACACCCGCAGGCAAACTGCCGCTCACCGCGACCATGTCGAACTGCCCCAGCCAGCTCAGCGAATCATTGACGAAGCGCTGCCAGTCTTGCTGTGTCACTTCAAAACCAGAAAAGTTGAAGTCGGTTACATCACCATCTTTTTCGGTTAATTTGACATTAATACGCGTGCGCCCCGGCACAACCTGAAAACGGTTGGCAATGCCCAGCTCGCTGAACAATTGCTGAAAACCATCCTGATTGTCTTTACCCAGAAAGCCACCTACCGTGACATCAATCCCGAGGTCTTTCAGCACCTTGGCAACGTTGATACCTTTGCCCGCGGCGTGCAGACCCGCTGTCTGAACCAGATTGACTTCGCCTTTCTCAACTTCAGGGCAATAGCCAACCAGATCGTAAGCTGGATTCAGGGTGATTGTGGCTACTCTCCTGCTCATGCTGCCCCCTCGCCCAAACCGGACGTAATCGCCTCGCCAATCGCAGCCAGCGCTTGTTCTGCATCACTACCGCTGGCGGTGAAACGCAGTTTGTGACCTTTTTTCACGCCCAGCGCGACCACTTTCATCAGACTGCGGCCATTTGCTGGTTTGCCTGTGCCATCCAGATTGGTCACCGTAATTTCACTGGTGAACTGCTTGATCACGTTTACCAGCATGGTGCCCGGACGGGCGTGCAGGCCGTGTTCGTTACGAATGGCAAATTCTGCCGTCAGCACTTCGCTCTCTTCCGGCACATCGCTGGTCAAGAGTGCCAGCAGCGTCGGTGCATCAGCCGTCAGCAGACGTTCCGCTTTTTGCGCAATCAGCAGGTTGCTCAGGTAATCAATCGGTGCAAAAGCTTGATCGTCAGTCGCCGCAACGGTTACCAGCAGGGCCACGTTTTCACCATCAACGCTGAAAGGCGCGGCTGGACGTGCCACCGCAGCCGCGCTGCTGAGGTTACCGACAGCGCTATCGCTGAACCACACACCCTGTCCCAAATTCAGTGGCTTATTGCTGACAGTGGTGCTGACAAAGCTGGCGTCTGCTGCACCAACCTGCTGAAGACGGCCGGCGTTCAGTGCCTGAAGCGTCAGCAGATTATCGGTCGCCACATCCAGCGCAATCAGCGAGGTGTCAAAACGGAACTCCGCTAGTTGCTGCTCGCCCATCAGCAGGCTACGCAGTTCTTCTGCTGAGGTGGTGCTTGCCAGACGTGCCGCTATGCGATCGTCGCTCAAAACGTGAGTCAACTGACGCAGCAAAGCCAAGTGTTCGTCAGAGCGAGCGGCAATACCTAACACTACATAGGCGGTTTGATCTTCTCCCCAGGCGATACCCTGAGGAAACTGAAATACTTGAACCCCGGTCTTCAATACCAGATCGCGGGTATCGGTTGTGCCGTGAGGGATAGCAATGCCGCTTCCCAAATAGGTAGAGGTTTGCTGTTCGCGCTGTAGCATGCCGTCGACATACCCTGCGTTAACGCACCCGGCATCGGTCAATGCTGAAGCAACAAGCTGGATAGCTTCCTGCTTGTTGCTGGCCGCTGCGCCCAAATGAATATCTTGCTGTGACAACTGGAACATGGCTCTCCTCTCCCGCTGAAAGTTGAATCGTTTCAGCTTTTATGAGAAAAAAATGTGGCGATTATTAGGGCGTTTCAAAAAAAATCCCGCTGAAACGTTTCAAAAGTCTCATTCTATTGCGTCATTTATGCAAGCTTTCTACGCTGCTGACGTAACAAAATTTTGACATAACGCACATTTTAACGTGGATGACGCGCTGCCCGCCAACAAAAAACCTCAAATGGCTGAAGTCATGCTGACGAAAAATAATGAAACAAGATTTCGGTTTCATTATAAACGCGAGTAGTATGTCGCGCTCGACAGTCTCTGCCTATTTTCCAAGCGCTATCAATTTATGTTCACTCCTGCAAACACAACACGACGTTCGCTTGATCTGACATCGTCAGCATTTTTAGTTATTGCCTTTCTGACCGGAACGGCAGGCGCCCTGCAACTTCCCACACTCAGCCTTTTTCTTTCCAGCGAAGTACAGGCTCGTCCTTTTATGGTGGGCATGTTTTATACCGGTAGCGCGGTTATCGGCATTATCGTTAGCCAAATACTGGCCACGCGCTCGGATCGTCAGGGCGATCGCAAATCACTGATATTCATCTGCTGCCTGCTCGGCGCACTGGCCTGCATGCTGTTTGCATGGAACCGGAACTACTTTATTCTGCTCTTTATCGGCGTCTTATTGAGCAGCTTCGGCTCGACGGCAAACCCGCAGCTTTTTGCACTGGCACGAGAGCACGCGGATAAAACGGGTCGTGAAGCAGCGATGTTCAGCTCAATTCTTCGTGCCCAAATTTCGCTCGCCTGGGTTGTCGGCCCCCCCATCGCCTTTGCGCTGGCACTCGGATTCGGCTTCACGACGATGTATTTGACCGCCGCCGTTGTCTTTGTCTTGTGCGGCATCCTGGTCAAACTCTTTCTTCCATCCATGCCCAAAGCCGTGGAGAAAACGACTTCCACGCTGGAATCGCCGCGCCGCAACCGCCGGGACACGCTCCTGCTGTTCGTTGCGTGTACCTTGATGTGGACCTGCAACGGGATTTACCTCATTAATATGCCGTTGTATCTGGTGCATGAACTGCATCTACCAGAAAAACTGGCAGGTATCATGATGGGCGTAGCTGCCGGGCTGGAAATTCCGGTGATGCTGATTGCAGGCTACGTTGCCAAACGCTTCGGTAAACGACTCCTAATGCGGCTTGCCGTCGCCTCCGGTTTACTGTTCTTCGGTGGCCTACTGTTTCTGAATGGTGAAATCGCGCTGCTGGCGTTACAGGTGCTGAACGCCATCTTCATCGGTATTCTGGCTGGGATCGGTATGCTCTACTTTCAGGATTTAATGCCTGGACAGGCCGGTGCAGCGACGACGCTGTTTACCAATACCACGCGCGTTGGCTGGATCATCTCCGGTTCACTGGCTGGGATCGTTGCTGAAATCTGGAGCTATCATGCCGTGTTCTTCTTCGCCCTGCTGATGATAGTCGGCTCCATCTATTGTATGTGGCGCATCAAAGATGTCTGACCACCACAAGTTAGGGTGCGGTATCGGCTTCCAGTTTGAGCAGGTAAATCATTGCCTCATCGCGATGGCTGAAACACATATCCGCCCGCGGCTTTAGCCCTGCACAAACCGCAGGCCGCAGCGGGGAATGGAATAGCCCGCAGCGCATCGCCTCATCAAGATGAATACAAGGCGTGTTGGCAGGCTTGCCGTGCGGCAGGCCAGGCATTGGCGTTGAAATCGATGCCGCGATGCAGCAAGCACCGCAATGGGGGCGACAGTCCATCAGTAAGCTCTTCGGTGGGCTGACAAGGGATAGAGTTCGCCACGATAGCAGCCCCACAGTAAAAAACCAATATCAGCCCTTTTTTCCTTATACTCTAAATAATTCGAATTTCAGGCAGGCGGCAAGCGAAGGACAAATTCGTCAGGAACGAATTTGACCAGCCAACGGCTGGCCTTCGGTGAGAGACAGGATGTCTCTCATTTCATCCCGATGAGCTTACACAAGTAAGTGATTCGGGTGACAGACAAATCTGCCGGAGGCAGGTTTGAACGCTGCTTGCAGCGGCCCCAACGGGGCGAGGCATACGCAAGTGTGCCGAGTAGCGTAGCCAACGTACATGAAATTTGAAGGATGACGAGTATATACTTGCCTGAATTCTCCGGCGCGAGTAACGTGTCGCCACAAAAATCACACTCCTTATAACAGGTAATTTTTATGGCAAGAGCGAACGAGATTAAACGCGGAATGGTTGTTAACTATAATGACAAATTATTGCTGGTAAAGGACATTGACGTCCAGAGCCCCAGCGCCCGCGGTGCCAGTACATTGTATAAAATGCGTTTTTCTGACGTCCGCACGGGTTTGAAAGTGGAAGAGCGTTTTAAAGGCGATGATATTATCGACACCATCACGCTGACCCGCCGCACGGTGACCTTCTCTTATATTGACGGTGACGAATACGTCTTTATGGATGATGAAGACTACGCCCCTTATCTCTTCAAAAAAGATCAAATAGAAGAAGAACTGCTGTTTATCCCTGAAGGTGGTATGCCGGGGATTCAGGTGTTGAGTTGGGACGGCCAAATCATCGCGCTGGAACTGCCGCAGACGGTAGATCTGGAAATCATCGAGACGGCGCCGGGCATTAAAGGTGCCTCTGCCAGCTCACGTAACAAACCTGCCACCATGAGCACCGGTTTGGTCATCCCTGTTCCAGAATATCTGAGTGCGGGTGAAAAAATCCGTATTCATATCCCAGAACGTCGTTACATGGGCCGCGCAGACTAACCACATCAACTGCGCCATCAGCACGACACGTGTCGCCGGATGATCCATCCGGCACATCTCAACCTTCCATTCGCATAGGAACCTGCCATGCTAACAAAAGTCAATTTGATCACCGGGTTTCTGGGTAGTGGAAAAACGACCACTATTCGCCATCTTCTGTCGCAAAAGCCTGAAGACGAAGTCTGGGCGGTGCTGGTCAATGAATTTGGTGAAGTGGGTATTGACGGCGCGCTACTGGCAGATAGCGGTGCAGTTCTGAAAGAGATTCCTGGCGGCTGTATGTGTTGCGTAAATGGTTTGCCGATGCAGGTTGGCCTGAATATGCTGCTGCAACAGAAAAAACCCCATCGATTACTCATCGAACCCACCGGGCTTGGTCATCCAAAACAAATTCTTTCCTTGCTGACGAGTGATATCTATCAGCCCTGGCTGACATTGCAGGCTACGCTGTGTCTGCTGGATGCGCGCCAATTAAGCGACACACGCTACACGGAAAATGAAAATTTCCGCGACCAGCTCGCTGCCGCTGACATGATTATCGCCAACAAGCGTGATACTTATACCATCGACGATCTCGCGGCATTACAGCAGTGGCAACAGACAAGTGGTGATGGTCGGCAAATTATCGAAGTTAGCCAGGGAAACGTTGACCGGCAGCAACTCGATCAAGCACGCCACAACGTGCGCGAACTGCCCGATGGCACCCACCACCATTCACATAAGCCAACAAATGGTTTGGCTGCGCTGAAGCTACCGGATGGACAATCCTGGCGACGTTCTCTCAATCAGGGCCAGGGCTATCACGCCTGCGGTTGGATATTCGAGCCTGACACTGCTTTTGACACCGCCGCCCTGCTGGACTGGGTTCGCCTTTCACCCGTGAGCCGGGTTAAAGGGGTGATGCGTATAAAAGAGGGAACGCTCGTCGTCAATCGTCAGGGACACGATCTGCATATAGAAACCCGATCGGCGGCACCGATTGATAGCCGTATCGAAGTCATCAATGAAACGCCGGCAGAATGGAATACATTACAAACCGCGCTGTTAAAGGCTCGTTTAGCTAACGTGGACTAGACTGGCGTTTTTCGTCTTTGTTTGGATGCTTTGCCTTATGTCATTTGCTCGTCTTTCTTCTATTTTAGTGCTCAATGTTTTGGGCATTGGTCTGTTTTTTTCCTGGTATTTACCAGAAAATCATGGTTTTTGGTTCACGGTAGACAGTACTGTTTTCTTCTATTTCAATCATCTTTTGGTTGATAGCCCGGCATTTTTACATTTGGTTGCTATTACCAATAATCGTGCCTTTGATGGCTGTGCGCTCATTGCGATGGGATTACTGTATTTGTCGTTTTATTTGAAAGCCACTCCCACAGAGCGCCGCCGCTTGTTGATCATTGGCTTTATCATGCTGTTAACTGCCGTGGTGCTGAATCAAGCAGGGCATTTGCTCCCTGTTCAACATGCCAGCCCGACGCTCTACTTTAGCGATGTCAACCGTGTTTCAGACTTAACGGGCATTCCGACCAAAGATGCTTCATCGGACAGTTTCCCCGGCGACCACGGTATGATGCTAATGATCTTTGCTGCCTTTATGCTGCGCTATTTTACCCGCACTGCTTTCGCTATCGGCCTGACCATCATGGTGGTTTTCTCCTTACCTCGCATCATGATCGGCGCACATTGGTTTACCGATATTGCCGTCGGTTCGCTCTCGGTTGTTCTGGTCGGCCTGAGTTGGTGGTTATTAACGCAAGCAAGCGATGCGGCTATTGCCTTGCTAAATCGACTATTACCTAAAAAATCGACAGTATAAATCCACATGATTTCAGATTTTTTACATCGACATTTTTTAGCTGAACACATCATTAAATCTTATAAATAAATTAGTTAAAACTTCTCGCAATCCCCCTGCTGTTGCGGTAGTCTCGTTCAAGTTTGCTTTTTGGCGCACACTGAACTACCCGCAGCAAGAGAAATAATGTGCATTCTGGCACACTTTCGCTGATGAATGTTTGGCTAAGAAGAAACTCTGATTTAGTCTGAATCTCGTTTTCGTTTGGCATTTATTATGCCCCAGTGAAATGGGGACACTACATAGCGATATTTATCGTTAAGGACAGCAAGGGAACATAACAATAATGGTCAAGTCTCAACCGATTCTGAGATATATCTGGCGGGCAGTGCCTGCCGTAGCGGTAGCAATGATGCTCTCCGCATGTGGAAGTAATAGTGCATATAACCATAAAGCTCAAACTGATATGCATGCAGTTAATGATAAAGATGGTCTTTTACTGCAAGCCTCTCAGGATGAATTTGAAGCACTGGTTCGTAACGTGGACATCAAGTCCAAGTTGCTTAACCAATATGCCAGTTGGAAAGGTGTTCGTTACCGTTTAGGCGGTGATAGTCGCCGTGGCATTGACTGCTCAGCTTTCGTTCAGCGCACTTTCCGCGAACAATTTGGCATGGATTTACCGCGTTCAACCTATGAACAGCAAGAGATGGGCCAGCAAATTCAGCGCAACAAACTGCGCGTTGGCGACCTTGTTCTGTTCCGTGCAGGTTCAACCGGACGCCATGTTGGCATTTACCTCGGCAACGATCAGTTCGTCCACGCATCAACCAGCAGTGGCGTCATCATCTCCAAAATGACGGAAGACTACTGGAACAAGCGTTATCAAGAAGGGCGCCGCGTTCTGAGTAAAGGAAAAACCAGCTAAACAATATCTGTCCCTTGCTGTGGTATTGTTTAACTAGCCAACGAAACGACACTAACGCCGCTTATCACCTAAGCGGCGTTTTTTTATCCCAGCGTATCCCCCCCGTACCTTGCCCTTCTGCATACTGCGCAAAATATGACTGACTCAACAACCTGAAACATTAACAGGCCGTGATTAAGGTAGGTTTATCACCTGATTTCATGATAAAAAGAAAACACGCAACTTCCCGATGGGAATGTTAATTATTTCAAGAACTTTATGCCGAGGAAATCGGCATTGTTGACATTACGGTATGGTATGTCTGCATCAGACAACGCCCAACCAGATAACGTCCACTCGCAGGAGATTACCGTCAGATGTTAAAACGCGTTATCGCTGCCGTATTGCTTTGCACGGCCCCTTTTGTGCATGCCGAGACGATTGAAAACAGCACCCGCTTTGCGCTTTTGGGTGAACCAAAGTATGCCGAGAACTTCAGCCATTTTGATTACGTTAATCCTGATGCCCCCAAAGGCGGCAACATCACCCTCAGCGCATTGGGTACTTTTGACAATTTCAACCGTTTCGCGCTACGTGGCGTAGCGGCAGCGCGTACAGAACGACTCTACGATTCACTCTTCACGTCTTCTGATGACGAGCCCGGCAGCTACTATCCGCTGGTCGCGCTCACGACACGCCATTCGGCGGATTTCCGCTGGATTGAAATAGAGATGAATCCCAAAGCCCACTTTCATGACGGCTCACCGATCACCGCCGCTGACGTGGCGTTCACCTACAACATGTTTATGACGCAGGGTGTACCGCAGTTCCGCATCTATTTTAAAGGCGTTACCGCCAAAGCTGTTGCACCACTGACCGTGCGTTTTGATTTTCCCGTATCCGACAAAAACCGTATGTTCAGCCTGCTGACGCTACCCATCATGCCGGAGAAGTTTTGGAAGAATCATAAATTCAACGAACCACTCTCCTATCCGCCTCCGGCTAGTGGTCCTTACCGCATCACCGCCTATCGAACGGGGCAATATGTCACCTATTCGCGCGTGAAAGACTACTGGGGGGCCGATCTACCGGTAAATAAAGGCCAGTATAATTTCGATAAAATTCGCTATGACTACTATCTGGACGACAGCGTAGCGCTGGAAGCCTTTAAAGCCGGAGCCTTCGATCTGCGTGAGGAAGGATCGCCAAAAAACTGGGCGGCCCAATATCAGGGCGGCAATTTTGCACGCGGCTACATCATCAAGCAGGATCAGGTCAATCAATCCGCTCAGGATACACGCTGGTTGGCATTCAATATCCAGCGACCGCAGTTTCAGGATCGTCGGGTACGTCAGGCGCTCGCCCTGGCATTTGACTTTAACTGGATGAACAAGGCGCTGTATTACAACGCCTATCAACGTACCGACAGCTATTTCCAAAACACCGAGTATGCCGCCAAAGGTGAACCTAGCGCCGAGGAATTGGCCTGGCTGACGCCGCTCAAAGATAAAGTCCCTGCCGAAGTCTTTGGCCCCAGCTATCAACCGCCCTCCTCCGACGGCAGCGGCTATGACCGACAAAACTGGCTTAAGGCCATCAAATTGCTGGAAGACGCAGGTTGGGAATTGAAAGATCAAAAACTGGTTAATCGCCAAACCGGGCAGCCATTTACGTTTGAGCTGCTACTACCAAGCGCCGGCAACTCGCAGTATGTCCTGCCTTTTCAGCAAAGCCTGAAAAAGTTGGGCATTACCATGAATGTACGTAACATCGACAGCACGCAGTTCAATAATCGTATCCGCAAGCGCGATTACGATATGACGGCCACGTTATACGGCGCCTCTCTCTACCCTAGCGCCGATCTGCAAATGCGCTGGAGCTCGCAATATATCGATTCGACCTATAACAGACCTGGCGTCAGCGATCCCGCTATCGATTCACTCATCGAAGACATCGTTAAGCATCAAGGACAAAAAGTACCACTGCTGTCATTAGGCCGCGCACTGGACAGGGTATTGACCTGGAATCAGTTTATGATCCCGATGTGGTATTCCAACCATGACCGCTTCGCCTATTGGAACAAGTTTGCCATGCCTGCGGTACGCCCAGCTTATTCGCTTGGTTTTGATGGCTGGTGGTTCGATACCAAACAGGCAGCCACGCTGCCCGCAGAGCGACGTTAAGGAATCAAAATGGGAACGTATCTGTTACGCCGCCTCTTACTGGTCATTCCAACCCTGTGGGCGATTATTACGATTAACTTCTTCATTGTACAAATTGCCCCAGGTGGCCCGGTCGATCAGGCCATCGCGGCGATCGAAATGGGACACGGCAGCGGCTATACCGCCAATAGCGGAATGGATGCCGGAATGGCCCGTACTGGCACCAGCGGTGCCCCTAATATCGAGAACGCCTACCGGGGTTCACGCGGACTCGACCCAGAAGTCATCGAGGAAATCACCAAACGCTATGGCTTCGATAAACCGATCCATGAGCGCTATTTTAAACTGCTGTGGGATTATGTTCGTTTTGACTTCGGTGACAGCCTATTTCGTGGATCTTCGGTGATGCAACTCATTAAGGAGAGCATGCCAGTTTCGATTACGCTGGGGCTATGGAGTACGCTGATTGTCTACCTGATCTCCATTCCGCTTGGCATCAAAAAAGCGGTGAGGAACGGGACGCCATTCGACACCTGGAGCAGCACGCTCATCATCATTGGCTATGCGATTCCCGCATTTTTATTTGCGATCATTTTGATTGTACTGTTCGCAGGCGGCAGCTATCTGGACTGGTTCCCGCTTCGAGGGTTGGTTTCCAGCAATTTTGATACCTTGCCGTGGTATAGCAAAATTACCGACTATTTGTGGCATGTCGCGCTACCCGTTCTGGCTTCCGTGATTGGTGGTTTTGCCACCTTAACGATGCTCACCAAGAACTCCTTTATGGATGAAATTCGTAAGCAATACGTCGTGACCGCGCGCGCTAAAGGGCTGGATGAAAAGAGCATTCTCTACCGCCACGTGTTCCGTAATGCCATGCTGCTGGTGATTGCGGGATTCCCCGCCACCTTTATCAGCATGTTTTTCACCGGCTCACTGTTGATTGAGGTGATGTTCTCTCTCAACGGGTTGGGTCTGCTGGGCTATGATGCGACGCTGCAACGCGATTATCCCGTCATGTTCGGCACGCTGTATATCTTCACGTTGATTGGCTTATTGCTGAATATCGTCAGCGACATAACCTATACGCTGGTGGATCCACGTATCGATTTTGAGGGACGCTAATGAGCCGCTTAAGCCCGATTAATCAGGCGCGCTGGGCGCGTTTTAAAAGTAATCGTCGCGGTTACTGGTCGCTGTGGATTTTCATGGTGTTGTTTATCCTCAGCCTATTTTCCGAATTGATTGCCAATGACAAACCGCTACTGGTGAAATATGACAGCCAGTTCTATACGCCAGTGCTCATTGACCACAGCGAGAGAACATTCGGTGGGCAGCTAGATACCGCAACTGACTTCCGCGATCCCTATATCGCCGAACGTATCAACAGCCACGGTTGGGCCATCTGGCCACTGATTCACTATAGCTACGACACCATAAACTACGCAACTACCGCGTCTTTCCCGTCCGCGCCCTCCTGGCAGAACTGGCTGGGAACAGACAGCCAGGGGAAAGACGTGGTCGCACAGGTACTTTATGGCTTCCGCATTTCACTGCTATTCGGCCTGGCGCTCACGATTCTGTCCAGCGTGATTGGTATTATCGTCGGGGCAACACAGGGGTATTACGGCGGACGTTTCGACCTATGGGGCCAGCGCTTTATCGAAGTGTGGTCTGGCATGCCGACGCTGTTTCTCATCATCCTGCTATCCAGCGTGATCCAACCGGACTTCTGGTGGCTATTAGGCATTACCGTGCTGTTCGGCTGGATGAGTCTGGTTGGTGTGGTCAGAGCTGAATTTCTGCGTACCCGAAACTTTGACTACATTCGTGCAGCACAGGCAATGGGCGTCAGCGACCGTGCCATTATGTTCCGCTGTATGCTGCCAAATGCGATGGTCGCGACGCTGACCTACTTGCCCTTTATTCTCTGCGGCTCGATTACCACACTGACGTCGCTGGATTTTCTCGGTTTTGGTCTGCCTATGGGCTCGCCATCATTAGGCACCTTATTGCTGGAAGGAAAAAATAACCTTCAGGCACCGTGGCTAGGCATTACCGTGTTTATGGTGCTTTCCATCGTGCTTTCCTTACTCATTTTTATCGGCGAAGCGGTACGCGACGCCTTTGACCCCAGCAAGGCGCATTAATATGTCCAGTTCACCGTTATTGCAGATAGATAATCTCAGCATTGCCTTCCGCAAAGGCGATCAGGAGCAGCGCGTTGTCGACCAGCTTTCACTTGCGGTCAATGCAGGCGAGACGCTGGCGCTGGTCGGTGAATCAGGTTCGGGGAAAAGCGTCACCGCACTGTCAGTGCTGCGTTTGCTCCCTTCCCCACCCGTGGTTTATCCGCAAGGGGATATCCGTTTCGCAGGGCAATCACTGCTGCATGCCGATGAAAAAACGCTACGTCAGATACGCGGTAATCGGATCGCAATGATCTTTCAGGAACCGATGGTATCGCTCAATCCCTTGCAAAGTATTGAGAAGCAACTGATTGAAGTGCTTTCATTACACCGGGGAATGCGCACCGAGCCAGCCCGTAGCGAAGTCATCTCCTGCCTGGATCGCGTGGGCATCCGTCAGGCTAAAAATCGGTTGAATGATTTCCCACACCAGCTTTCCGGTGGGGAACGTCAGCGCGTCATGATTGCGATGGCGCTGCTGACTCAGCCCGATTTACTGATTGCCGATGAGCCTACGACAGCGTTGGACGTTACCGTTCAGGCGCAAATACTGAAATTGCTGAACGAGCTGAAACAGGAACTGGGGATGAGCTTACTGTTCATCACCCACGACCTGAATATCGTCCGCCAGTTAGCGGATAATGTATCGGTGATGAAAGCGGGTAAGGCCGTGGAGCACAATAGCTGTCAGCAGCTTTTCAGCGCACCACAGCATCCTTACACGCGCCAATTGCTGGACGCAGAGCCATCAGGCGAGCCGCTTCCGGTAGCGGATGACGGTGAACCGCTCCTGCGGGTGGAACAGTTGCACGTATCATTTCCCATCAAACGCGGCCTTTTGCGCCGTATCGTTGACGAAAAGCAGGTAGTTAACAATATTAACTTTACCTTACGGCGCGGTGAAAGCCTGGGGTTGGTGGGGGAATCCGGTTCAGGAAAAAGCACAACTGGATTAGCGCTGCTGCGTCTGATTCAATCGCGTGGCGATATCTGGTTTGATGGTCAGCCCTTGCAGGGGCTCACCCGTAAGCAAATGCTGCCCTTTCGTCATCGGATTCAGGTCGTCTTTCAGGACCCCAATTCCGCGCTGAACCCGCGGCTAAATGTGGAACAAATTATTGCTGAGGGATTAACTGTCCATCACACGTTGAGCAAAGAGGCGCGAGAACAGCGTGTGGTGGCGGTGATGCAGGAAGTGGGACTGGATCCCACTACTCGCTGGCGCTATCCGTCTGAATTTTCCGGCGGTCAGCGCCAGCGTATCGCTATCGCTCGTGCACTGATACTGCAACCAGAACTGCTGATCCTCGATGAACCAACGTCATCGCTGGACAGGACGGTTCAGGCACAAATACTGACGCTGCTGAAGTCATTACAGGAAAAGCACAAAATCGCCTACCTGTTTATCAGCCATGATTTACAGATTATTCGCTCGCTGTGTCATCAGGTTATTGTGTTACGACAGGGCGAAGTCGTCGAGCAGGGTGAATGTAAACAGGTATTCACGCACCCTGCCGAACAGTACACGCGGGAATTGTTACAGTTCTCATCCTGAACGGCAGAAAAACAGCAGAAACAAACGGGAGAAAACCGCAGCGCCACCTTACTGACGCTGCGGTTTAAAACGGATATTGTGCCGATACCGATTCTGCGATAGCAACACCGACATTCTTCAAGCGGCACATTGCGGTACTTTCGTCGTTACGATGTAAAAACAGACACGGTTCGCCTTCCCATTCCAGAACGGCGCATTCAACCTGTATTTCAGACAGGGATTGATTCAACTGACGCATGATTTCCCATGCGATATCGCCATCATGGCTCAACAGTTTGAGACCAATCAGGTTATTGTCTTCTTCTCTGCCGCTCAGCGGAATCGGTTCAACCTTAATACCAGCAAAACCCGATAACCAGCGATAACTTTGCGGCAAGCGATGAACTACCGAAAGTTGAAAACTGTCCACTACTTTTCCCTCAGGTAATAATTCACAAAATAGTAACATATTTATCATAGTAGCGTGTTCACACCATTTCTCGCCACTTTTGATGAACAAAAAAACAACAAACACACGTTTTACATATCGTGTTAGTGGCTAACAAGCCCGATTGCAAGCGCTATTAATGCCAAACCGATCACGAATTGCTCTTCTTTTCCGGCTATATGTAACCTTTTCCATTTAATATCTCAACCCCTTTCGACCTATTTATTCACTTATTAGTCAAATTCTTTACATTAACAAAACAAAAGAGAATGGCGGACTATTGCCGTCAGAGGGAAAAGAAGAACAGAAGAACGCATTCAGGTGCAGGAATACCTTACCTACACCTGAAAAGAAGGGAAAAATCAGGACGGGGCGGGGGCGGAGCGGTGTGCGTACAGATACAGCAGAAATGCACCGATAGAACAAAGTGCCATCGATAACACCATCGGCCAGGCGCTGTTGAATGAAGCCAGTGAGAGGAGAACCCCCACAATCGCACCAAGACCAAAGCGCAGCGTGCCAGCCAACGATGAAGCCGTCCCTGCCATATGCGGGAAGTCATCAAGAATAACCGCCATCGCGTTCGACGCCACCATCGCAATGCAGCCGACAAACAGCGCGACACCAAATACCAGCGGTAAGAAGCCAAGATCGAACAGGCAGACAACCACCAGCCAGATCCCCATCACAAACTGAATGACCAGCCCCGTGCGAAACATCGCCATGGCACCCAGTCGCCGAACATTACGGCTATTAAACAACGTCACCACAAACAGAAAAACGATGTTCAGAGCAAAATAATAGCCAAAATTCTGAGGAGAAACGCCATACAGATTGATATACACAAACGGCCCGGCACTCAGGAAGGAGAACATGCCGCAAAACGAAAGCCCGCTCGCTACCATATAGCTAAACACCCGCTTGTGGCGGAACAGAACGGCGAAATTCCCGATGGTGGTGCGCAGATGAAATTTCTGCTGCTTCTCAGGCGGTAACGTTTCTTTGATAAAAAAGAAAATCAGCGCAGATGCGAGAAACGCCGCCCCAGAGATCGCCCAAAAAATGGAATGCCAGCTAAACCACAGCAACAGCCATCCACCAGCAATCGGTGCGATTAAGGGGGCAACGGTCATCACCAACACGACGAACGACATCATGCGGGAAAAGTCATCCCGCGAGAACATATCGCGCATCAGTGCATTAATCACTACCGCAGACGCCGCAGCGGAAACCCCGTGCAGGAAACGCATGTAGATCAACTGTTCCACTGTTTGCGCCAGCGCACAGACCACGCCAGCGAACGCAAAAACCAGTGTGCCGCCGAGTATGACAGGCTTGCGCCCCAGGCTGTCCGCCATCGGCCCGTAAAACATCTGGCCAATAGCAAAACCCAGCACATAGGTGCTGAGCGTCATTTGGACATGCCCATCCCCCACGCCAAACTCGTTAGCAATGGTCGGCAACGCTGGTAAATACATATCGATAGCTAACGGCGTTAACATCGAAATCAGGCCAAGAATAAAAATCAGCCCGATATGAGAGGGTCGGCGTAATTGCACTAATAACTCCAGATAAGAAAGAAGGTCGTTCTGAATAGTATTATTTTACGCTGGCGACCTCTTCAGCACTCAACTCACGGTATTCCCCCGGTTCCAGTTCGCTATCCAGAGAAATGCCGCCAATACGCTCGCGATGCAGCTCAACGACGCGATTCCCCACCGCAGCAAACATCCTTTTCACTTGATGATAGCGACCTTCGCTAATCGTCAACCGCACGACATGATCCGTTATCTTCTCAAGCGAAGCGGGCTTAGTGAGATTTTTCTCGCTATGTAACTGTACGCCTGCCGTAAATTGCGCGGCGGTATCCTCTGCCAGCGGCTGTTCCAGCGTCACCAGATAGGTTTTTTCACACTCATGTTTAGGCGAGGTAATACGATGCGACCATTGACCATCGTCAGTTAACAGTACCAACCCTGTGGTATCGATATCCAGCCGCCCCGCCGCATGCAATTTGTACGCCACCGGCACATCCATAAAATAAAGAATGGTAGGATGATCGGGATCATCCGTTGAACAAACGTAGCCCTGAGGCTTATTCAACATGAAATAACGTGGGCCGCTCTGCTGTTTCAGTGGGTTGCCATCGAATTCAACGTTATGCTCGGGAGATAACTTGAATGCACCGCTTTTTACCACTTCACCATCAACGGTAACGCGCTGTGCGTGGAGCTCACGCGCCACCAGTGAACGGCTAATTTCCAACTGTTGGGATAAAAATTTGTCCAATCGCATTAAAACTGACTACCTATATCAAATAACTGCCGGACTCAAATCGTGAGACCCTAAATTGTGAGGGGATAGTATAACGGGGGTTTGCCCGCTCGTCCTGCTATTCACCGTCTGCGCGCCGCTCTTTTAGCCCATTTTCAGGCTGAGAGTCCCTCGCGCTGGGTATGTTCAACAGGCATAATAGGGGCAATTTCTTACATTTTAAGGACAACCCCATGTCATCTATTCACGGTCATGAAGTTTTGCAAATGATGCTCGCGTCTGGTGAATCATTTACCACCGAGCAGTTAATTACCACCATAGAAACCCGTTTCGGCAGCGCAGCGCGTTTCCATACCTGTTCCGCCGAAAACATGACGGCTTCAATGCTGGTGCAATTTCTGTCTGAACGCGGAAAGTTTATCCCGCAGGATGCAGGGTTCACCACCAGCGCCAGTAAAATCTGCCAGCACTAGCGATGTCATTCACACTACGGCCTTACCAACGTGAGGCAGTTTCCGCCACGCTCGACTATTTTCGCCATCATACCCAACCGGCCGTCATCGTTTTGCCTACTGGCGCAGGGAAAAGTCTGGTCATCGCCGAACTGGCACGGCTAGCACGCGGCCGTGTGCTAGTGCTCGCACACGTCAAGGAACTGGTGGCGCAAAATCATGCCAAATACTGCGCCTGGGATTTGGCAGCGGATATCTTCGCTGCGGGGCTGCAACAGCGCGAAAGTCAGGGAAAAGTGGTTTTTGGCAGCGTACAGTCCGTTGCACGTAATCTCGACCAGTTTGATAACGCATTCTCTCTGTTGATCATTGATGAATGTCACCGCATCAGCGATGCCGATAACAGCCAATATCAACAAATCATCCAGCATCTGCAAAAAACTAACCCACGGCTAAGGCTACTCGGCCTAACGGCGACGCCCTATCGCCTTGGCAAAGGCTGGATCTATCAGTATCACTATCACGGCATGATGCGCGGCGACGAGCGTTGTTTGTTCCGCGACTGCATCTATGAGTTACCGCTACGCTATATGATCAAGCATGGCTTTCTGGTACCGCCTGATCGGCTGGATATGCCGGTGGTGCAATATGATTTCAGCAAACTTGTTGCCCGCAGCAACGGGCTATTCAGCGAAGCTGACCTGAATCTCGAACTCAAACGCCAGCAGCGCATTACGCCGCACATCATTAGCCAGGTCATCGATTATGCGCAAACACGGCGCGGCGTGATGATTTTTGCCTCCACCGTCGAACATGCTAAAGAGATTGCAGCTCTGTTACCCGCGGGTCAAGCGGCGCTGGTCAGTGCCGATACGCCACCTGCCGAGCGTGATGCGTTGATTGACGCCTTTAAGCAGCAGTCGTTGCGCTATCTGGTCAACGTGGCAGTACTGACCACAGGTTTTGATGCTCCGCATGTCGACCTTATTGCCATTCTCCGCCCGACAGAGTCAGTCAGCCTGTATCAGCAAATCGTCGGGCGCGGTTTGCGTTTATATCCGGGGAAAACGGACTGCCTGATACTAGATTACGCAGGCAACCCGCACGATCTCTATACGCCAGAAGTCGGCAACAGCAAGCCGCATGCTGGCAGCCAGCCGGTGCAAGTCTTCTGTCCTGAATGCGGTTTTGCCAATCTGTTCTGGGGAAAAACCACTCCCGATGGCGATATCATCGAACACTATGGCCGGCGCTGTCAGGGCTGGGAAATGGCAGAAAATGGGCAACGTCAGCAGTGTGATTTTCGATTTCGGTTTAAAGTCTGCCCACACTGCGGTGCGGAAAACGATATTGCCGCACGGCGCTGCCACCAATGTAATGAAGTATTAGTTGACCCCGATGACATGCTAAAAGCAGCGCTAAAGTTGAAAGATGCGTTGGTTTTACGCTGTAGCGGCATGAGCTTCGAGCAGGGACAGGACGCTAAAGGAGAATGGCTGAAAATCACCTATCATGATGAAGAAGGTGCCGAAGTGAGCGAACGTTTTCGCCTACACTCCACCGCGCAGCGCCACGTGTTTCTGCAACAATTTTTACGTGTTCATCAACGCGCGCCGGGAACGCCGTTTAACTGGCAGAATGCCGCCGATGTCATCGCACAGCAGATATTATTACGCGCCCCTGATTTTGTCGTCGCCCGTAAAAACGGGAAATTCTGGCAAATACGCGAAAAGCTCTTTGATTATCAGGGCCGCTTTCGCCGCGCCAACGAGATCCGCGGCTAAGGTATACTCTAAATAATTCGAGTTTCAGGCAGGCGGCAAGTGAGGGAATCCCGATGAGCTTACTCTGGTAAGTGATTCGGGTGACAGAACGCTGCCAACGCACATGAAACTTGAAGTATGACGAGTAATGTCCGGATTCATTTGCCCATGAAGCCATATTCCGCTAGAATTTAGCCCGCTTTTGTTCGCAGAAGCTGAATAACCCAACCTGCTGCTGGGTCGCCTGTAGCAGGATTACTTTATATAAGTAGAGAAGAAAATGATTACTATCAAAGCAGAAGCACGTCAAGGTCAGGGTAAGGGTGCGAGCCGCCGCCTGCGTTCCGCTGGTAAATTCCCAGCCATCGTTTACGGTGGTTCAGAAGCACCAGTCTCTATCGAACTGGATCACGATTCAGTGAAAAACCAAGAAGTTAAAGATGGCTTCTACGGTGAAACACTGATCCTGTCTATCGATGGCAAAGAAGTTCAAGTTAAAGTTCAGGCTGTACAACGTCACGTTTACAAGCCTAAACTGACTCACATCGACTTCGTTCGCGTTTAGTTTGCGCTGAAGTCGTTTTCCGGGACGCCGGGAAAGAAGAACGCCGCCTATGCGGCGTTTTTTTTATAAAAATCTATTCATTCACAAAGGAATGTGAACATGTCTCGAGAGATATCTCAGCGGCTTATCGCTATCGATGCCCTGCGCGGTCTGGTGATGGTACTTATGCTACTAGACCATGTGCGGGAAACCTTTTATCTGCACCTCCAGCTTGCCGATCCCATAGATGTCACCAGCACCGATCCCATGTTATTTATCAACCGCACGCTGGCCCATCTGTGCGCCCCCGTGTTTGTGTTTTTAACTGGCCTCTCTGCGGCGCTTTATCATCAGAAAGTGCAAGATCGTCGGCAAACCGCCCTCTTTCTGTTCCAACGCGGCTTAATTCTGATTGTTCTTGAGATCACGCTAATCAATTTCGCATGGACGTTTCAATTCCCACCGCAGGTCATTTATTTGCAGGTAATCTGGGCCATCGGTATGAGTATGCTCGCCCTCAGCGCGCTGATCTGGTTACCTGCCAGACTGGTTTTCATATTGGGTCTCGTTATCGTCGGCGGGCATAATCTGCTGGACTCTCTGCATGCTTCCGCAGGTTCCATCTGGTCGATTCCCTGGGCTATTTTGCACGATCGCAGTTGGATAGAAATCAGCGAAACATTGCGTATGCGTACTTCATATCCAGTGCTTCCCTGGATTGGCGTCATTTCACTTGGCTATGCGGCTGGCGCGCTATACCGAAAAGACATCTTTCCGCTTCAGCGCCAGAAAACCCTACTCGCTCTGGCCGGAATCACGCTAACGCTGTTCTTCATATTGCGCAGCATCAATTTGTATGGCGATAAACCCTGGCTGCCGGGTGATGTCATCACTCAGACGCTCATGAGCTATTTCAACATCACGAAATACCCGCCATCATTGTTGTTTATCTGCCTGACGCTTGGTATCGGGTTTGGCCTGCTCGCCCTGTTTGAACGTCAGCAGCAAAAGCATTGGCTTGTTATGTTAGCGAGCTTCGGCGCTGCGCCAATGTTTTTCTATCTACTGCATCTGTATGTTTTAAAAGGCATATATTTAACTACGGTAGCAATCTGGGGGAAGAATCAGGGGGAGTGGTTCGGTTTTTCCGCCGTCTGGCAACTGTGGGTGTGTACTCTGGTACTGATGGCCGTGCTATTTTCGCCCGTCCGGGCGTTTGCACGCTTAAAAGCCCGTCGCCGAGACATCCGCTGGCTTAAATATTTCTAATTGTTATCAGCAACAGCCCTTTTTCTGAGTAATAAAAAAAGGGCTGGATCTCTTTCTACTGCTTACCACCACTCGTCCGACGCTGTAACTGATCGCGCAGGTTTGGCGGCGTGCCTTTAATCGTCAACGTATCCGTCGCCGGATCCCAGAAAATCCGCTCACCGAGTAATAACGCATCAAAGTTCAGGCTGATGCCACCGCCGCTGCCAGCAAATTTGGTCAACTGACGCAGTGTCCCACGATCGGCAGGGAAGCTCTCTTCCAGCTCATAGCCCTGATCGGCTGAAAACTGCTGAAAGGTTTTCTCACCCAGCGGTGGCAGTTCCTGCGACAACGACGCTAACTCGATTTCCTCGCCGGACTGCAACTGCTCATTACAGTAGCTATACACCTGCTGACGATAATTCTGGCGCTCGTTTTTATCCAGTTGTGCCTCATCACAATACTCATCGACCGCTTTCAGCAAGCCACGGTTTTGTGCTTTGGTGTCCAACCCTTCTGACGCGGCCAAAAAATCCATGAAAAAGTCAGACACCTTGCGCCCGACACGGCCTTTCAGAAACGTCAGATAGCGCGCGGATTCAGGATTGGTTTCCCATTCTGTCAGATCGATACGCGCAACGATATCGGCATGATTGATATCCAGATAATGCGTAGTGCTGATATCCAACTGTTCATTAACCCGCATGCTATTGCAGCTATTAAGCACCGATATCAATAAATATTCGACCGCCAGATAGCGGTACTGGCAGAACAGCACGATACCGCCTTCAGCAAACGGGTACTTCGCCAGTTCGTCACGCAGTCGTCCGGTCGCGGCGCGTGAGAAACTCAGAAAGTCCTCATCCCCTTTGCGACAAGCCCGCAGCGCATCGGCCAGCTCGCTTTGCTCATTAAACAGCCCGTAGGCCTTACTCTTGGCGCTGTAAACACGATGCAGTTCAGCCATCATTTCTTCTACTGCCGCGTTGGTCGACAGCAGGGAATCACGCAACACCATTTCCAGCGTTTGTTCGTCACGTTTAATTAGCTGATGCAAGGCAATCTGGGCGATATCCAGACTCATGATAAACTCTCCTTTTGGCAAGGCGCGTATTCAAACACTGATACGGGCAGGCCGCAATACATAAAGCTGCCGTCACATCTGTACGCGCTAAGCGTCTACACTCGTTGTTATTGATGAAAGCACGTCAGTGATAAAAATGCATTAATGATAAAAGTGCAGAAAAGCATAAGCCTATACGGTAAGATAAGCGACTTTACCTGCTTGAGATACGCCATTTTATGCCACAATCATCCCGTTATAGTGACGAACACGTTGAACAACTGCTTTCTGAGATGGTCAATGTTCTGGAAAAGCACCACGCCCCGACCGATCTTGCTTTGATGGTGCTCGGTAATATGGTGACGAACCTGATTAACACCAGCATCGCACCTGCGCAACGTCAGGTTCTGGCGCGTTCTTTCGCTGAAGCCCTACAGGCTTCGATTAAAAAAGCCGATAAAGCTCACTAAGTTTTGGCCAACGTATGGTAACCAACCGTCAGCGCTACCGCGAAAAGGTCTCCCAGATGATAAGTTGGGGACACTGGTTCGCCTTATTCAACATTTTGCTCACTTTGGGGCTGGGTAGCCGCTACCTGTTTGTTGCCGATTGGCCGACTTCCCTGTTCGGCCGAATTTATGCGCTGGTTAGCTGGCTCGGTCATTTTAGTTTTATCGTCTTTGCCGCCTATCTGCTGGTCATCTTCCCGCTCACGTTCATTGTGATGTCGCAGCGCCTGCTACGGTTCCTGTCTGCGGCGCTGGCAACGGCCGGGCTGACGATATTGCTAGTCGATGTTGAAGTTTTTACGCGTTTTCACCTGCACCTTAACAGCACCGTTTGGGAACTCGTCATCAACCCAGGACAGGGGGAGATTGCCCGCGATTGGCAGTGGATGTTTATCGGCATTCCATTGATTTTTATGGCGGAGATGCTATTCGGCACCTGGTGCTGGCAAAAATTACGCAGCCTGAATCGTCGTCATTTTGGCAAACCACTGGCGGGCGTTTTCATCTCGGCGTTCTTCGCGTCACACCTGATGTATATCTGGGCCGATGCGAATTTCTACCGCCCAATTACCATGCAGCGCGCCAATCTACCGCTATCTTATCCGATGACGGCACGACGTTTTCTGGAAAAACATGGCCTGCTGGATGCGCAGGAATATCAGCGTCGGCTGACGCAGCAGGGTAATCCTGAAGCGATGACAGTCGAGTATCCGCTCAATAACATCACCTTCCGTGATAGTGGTAGCGGCTATAACCTGCTGATGGTGATGATTGATGATACGCAGCCTGACGCCATAAAAAACCGGATGCCGAACCTGTCGCGTTTCGCTGCAGAAAACGTGCATTTCAGCGATCATTACGACTCAGGCTCTCAGCCAGATGCCGCTTTGTTTAATCTGTTTTACGGCCTCTCGACGACCTATATGGATGGTATCCTGAGTGCGCGGAAACCCTCTGCGTTGATCGCAGCATTAAGTCAGCAAGGTTACCAGTTTGGGCTATTTTCGGCGAACGGCTTCAACAGCCCGCTCTACCGTCAGGCGCTGCTTTCTGATTTCTCCTTGCCCGCGCCGCAGCAACAAAGCGGCGATGCCATCATCACACAATGGCAGGAGTGGCTCAATCGTGATAATAACCCAGCGCCTTGGTTCTCTTACGTTGAACTGAACAGTGCGCCGAAAAATGCTTCCAGCAAAGACATCGAGCCAAACAGCCGAATGAATATTCAGGATGTTGACCGCCAGATTGGTCAAATCATCCGTACTTTGCAGGAAAAGAACATTCTGGATAACACAGTCATTATCGTGACAACCGCACAAAACCAGAATGCCAATACCAACAACACGGCACGTTTCACTCGCACGCAATGGCAAACACCGCTTATTGTTCACTGGCCGAATACGCCAGCGCAGACCATTACGAAAATGACAGACAACAAGGACGTCATGGTCACACTGATGCAGCGCCTGCTCCATGTTAAAAACAGTACGGATGATTATGCACAAGGCGAAGACCTGTTCTCTGCCCAACGACGCTATCCGTGGCTGATTAACGGCAACGGAGGCACGCTGCTGATCACGACACCAGAACAGATTATCGTGTTGGAAAGCAACGGTAACTACCGAGCTTACGACATGGCGGGAAATCGGCTGAATGATGAAAAACCGCAACTTGCCCTACTCTTGCAGGTACTAACGAACGAAAGGCGCTTTATTGCTAACTAACTGCCTAAATCTAAAGCAGTCGTTCCATCTGGCTATTGCAATAGGGTCAGGAAAATGTAGTATAAATACCCATAGCATCGGCACGTAGCGCAGCCTGGTAGCGCACCGTCATGGGGTGTCGGGGGTCGGAGGTTCAAATCCTCTCGTGCCGACCAAATAATCCCAGAAAAACCAACCTCTTACGGTTGGTTTTTTTTCGTCTGGATTTTACAGGGGGAATTATGGTGGAATTACGGGGGAATAACCTGTCATAAAATCAAGGATGAGAAATGGAAACGATCACATATCACGGAACGACGATCTGCGTACTCGACGACAGCGACATGCTGACTGATTGCCCTGTGGGTTCATACGCTGTCATTGAAGACTCTGGTTTCTATGTCGCTGTACGCGTCGGCGAAACTGACGCGCCAGCGATACATATTGATCCCGTGCCGACACTTGAGGATGCACTAGACATCATAGCCGGGCAGCTGTCGTTTTTCGCGTGATTAAACTGGCGAGATGGTATTGCAGTAAACGTTGCTGTGGCTGACTACAGGTTTCGTTTCGATGCGCTCCGGCATGTTCACGCGCACTTGAATGAACAAGCCTCGCGGAACGTCGATCGGCGTTTGGTCCGGCCACTCCATATCTGATGTGTGGCCCTTTTTCGGGTCAAACGGCTCTTTGTCGAGCGTCAGTCTGTTTTGAGCGAACGGCATAGCGTCTGGATGGACACGGTGAAAGGTGTGGACAGTAACAGAGCCGTCATCGTCAACTTCGTAGTTGTTCCACAGTAGCGCTTTATCGTTGCGGCATTTGGGATTACTCACACCGCCGTCGATGCCATTCCATGCAGCATCCGGGTGCATGCCCTGGCAACCTGTTATTTTGTAGACGCCCTCGCTCAGCCGTTCAACTTTAACGCCAGCGGCTTCATCTGTAGTAGTAAATGAACCATCAGCATAAATATTGATGACTGGAGAAGCTGTTTTCCAGTAGCCCCCGGAATCTGCAACTGCATTTAATCCATTAGATAGCACGTCATGCCCGTTATGATGAAATGCAGCGGCGTTTATATTAACTGAACCGTTAGAGTTTAAATCAACTCCACAAAGGCCCTTATAATTATATAGTGATATATTGCCAATAGGCCCAGATGAGCCTTTGCCCAAATACCATAAATTTACGCCGTTACTATTTTGCGCAATGATGTAACTGGCAGCTTCCGGTGTGGCTGATGAAATTGTAAATGCATGATTGTCTCTTTTAAAACCCTTATCGCCAGTTATCCACTGAGCCGTAGATTCAGTAACCGGAGATGGAAGGTTTTTAGTATCCCAAACGTAGCCCCACACGCCCCACTGGTTATTAAACACCTCAAGACCTGCTATTTTGTAGCCACCAGCTCCCGGTGTGAAATTATATGCGGTTAGCGTTCCATAAAATAAACCCGTTTCCACCTCTATTGTGAGCCATTCATAAAGTACGTCCGTGAATCCAGCGGGTTTATTTAATGCCGGGCCTCCCCAGTATAATCCGGTTGGCCTACTTGAAGTGAAATATTCCAAAAGATCAACGTTATCTGGTATGCGCGGAACTTTACCACCCCAACCGAATTGCCCAATTAACATTGCATTTTGTAATCCGATATTTTGTCTAAATGCGGCGACATTGGAAATATCTGATCCGTTTGCGGATTTTTTCATCGCATCACTAATATCAGTCGTTGCTTGAGATAGCAGCCTATCCCATTCGGCTTGGCTACGAACTGTAATGGTCTGTCCATCTGGCGCAGTGAGCGTAATGTCGCCAGAACCAGTCAGTATTGACTGCCAGCCCTGCAACTGCTGCTGATAGTATGCGAGTGTAGAAGCAAACTCATGCGCGAACTGCTCAATAGACACGCTCGGTGACGTAGGGATTGCGTATGGTTTACCGCTGCCAGTTGTGCCCTCGAACGCAGATACGAGCGTTAATTGAGTATCTGACTGCACAGACTCAATTTCATAAATCTGCACAGTTCCAGCACCAGGTAACAATAACATCCGGCCTGCTGATACACCGTTTAGTGGGTTTGTGAATTGTGTTCCAGTACCTGTAATGATTTTACTGTTATTTGTTACAGTAACGAATCCTGTTTTATACCAAGACATATTTTCTCCAGACGCAAAAAAAAACCGCCGAAGCGGTATTGTATTATTGAGAGATGATGAAAATTTTAATTACCGTATTTATTTCCATCTAATACCATGAGGTTAGATGATACGAACTCTATGTCATGAATACCAATTTTGGTCTGATCGTTAAATATCAGGTCACCGCGTACAAGATTCGCTCTATTACCAATTTTCATCAGTGCAGTTTTCCGTATCAACACACGGTCCAACTCTGTATCCACCTTATGTCCATAATCTCTAATCTGTACAAGATTTTTTGTGTGCGGTAATAACTGTGCGTTACGTTTTGGATTGAACTCCGTGTTTGGATAAATAATGGGAACATTCTCAGATGAGAACGTTATATTTCCCATCTCGTTATATACTGCGATCCCGACAGTTGGAGTCGTAAGGTTGGCACCAACCGAAAACACATAAATATCAACTTCAATATCAGCTCCAATCCTACTGATTTTATAATTTAATGAATCGTACTGTATGGCAGAATCAGAGGAACTCCAGTCGCCAAATATTATACATCGTCGTCTGTCACCAATATGGGGCGGCAGCACCCATCCCGCCCCATTTATTACCACCGTTTCCCTGTGTACCATGGCGCAAATTTCTGATGTACTGTTGAATTGCGTCCAATCAACACCATCTGTTATTAATAGACCAAAATCCGAACGTTCCTGAGTGTCATTCGTAAGGATTTCATAAACATCAATGACACCTGAATTCGGGATTTCCTGTCTACTCCCCCAAGCTATAGATTCAATCTCAGCTCGCACAACATCACCGTTGACCGCTAATTTTGCTATATTATTAATTCTGAACGGCACTACACCGCCGCCGCCTTGCATCCACCAATTACCCGCAGTAACAATAACAGGAAGTAAAATAGAGCTAGGTGTTTTATTCGCTATATGATAATCCCATGAAAAGTAAGACATTTGATTGTTTGTAGGAACGGGCAGAGTAATGGTTTGCAAATACCTAACAGACACGCACCCACTGATTAGTATCTGTTTATTGTTTAGCATATCTGGCGTCACCATTATGTCGATTAATTCAGACATCGGGAGCTACCCCCGTGATTACTCCGATTTGTATGCGCAGCCGTTTCCCTGAGTCCACGAACGATAAATTATTTTCTGGTTTACTGATCAACCACCCGCCCAGCCCGCCTGACTCTTTATAGCCAGATGAATATATAGCGTTTCCAATTTTGGCGTTATTTATAGCAGAGTCGGCAATTTTTGCACTAGTGATTGTCGCATCACCAATAACAGCACTACGCAAAATAACCTGCGTCCCCTGATTGGTAAATATCGGTGTCGGTACACCTCCGGCGTTAACCATCATTGTAAAGCGATCGGCGAGCATAATAATATTCGCCTGCATTCCCTCCTGATTATTAGAGACATCGAAACCAATTCCAGCGATATACTGACGCCCGTTTGCATCGACGGCGACTTTAATTGATCGATACGCTGACATTTTCGCATCCATGCCATTAACGACACTGCTAACGTCACTGATTTCAGTTGAGACACCATTAACTGTTGCTGTTAACGTACTAATTTGCGTAACCTGCGCCGACAATTGCCCATCAATATTTGAAACTGACGTTTTGAGTCCCTGAACTGCCGACGAATTAGCAGAAATACCGGATTCCGCATCAGTCATCTTGCTATTTAGACTCGTGATATCCTGAGCTGTAGTCTGTTCCAGTGTCGTGACTGTCTGCTGTAATGCATTGAGATTGCTGTTTGTTGTGCCGATCTGAGATTGCATTTCCAGCATCGCGATCGTCCTAGCTTCAACCTCATTAGCAACAGCAGCGCGGGTTTCCGTGATTTCTGCTGTGCGTTCACCGTTTTGAGCACGCCAACGCCGGGTTTCCGAGTCGTTGGCGAGGCTATTGCGGATAATCGCTTTCGCCTGCTCGATACTGTTCAACATCCCGCTAGCTATATCACGCTCGAGCGGATCAATTAGAGATTTCCACGCTTCAGTATCAGTAACCTCTTTAACGATAACGTCAGTGATATCACTAACGTCAGTGCTGGATTCCCCACGTATCCAGCCGGTCCACGGCCCCTGATTACCGGATTTATCGACAATACGGGCGCGATAGAAAAACTCTTGACCAATGCTCAACCCCATCTGCTGATAGCTTCGCGTTGGATAGGCCACATCTGCCAGTAATAATGCATTCTGGCCGGCGCTCGTTGGGGAATACTGAATCTCAGTTTTCAGTGTGTCGGCCGTGTCAGCAGGAAAAACCCAGTCGAGCTTGATACCGAAAACAAGCGGCGTCGTCGTGAAGCTGGACAGCGCGGGCGGGTTGCCCTCTTTGCCGTTCAGCGTGGTTTCCTGCGCGTTCGCCCACATGCTGGAGATTTCAGCCGCATTAATAGCTCTGACACGCGCCTGGTACTGCCCTGCATAAATGCCAGACACCTCAAACCCTAGCGCGGAGGTGCGCGGGGCGTTTATCCAGTTCCCGTTGTCCTGCCGCCATTGTGCCTCATACGCTATCGCGCTCTCGGCTCTATCCCACGTCACGCGCAATGTCGTAATGTTTATGCCCTGATCGACGGCGTTGTAGCTATTGATTGAAACATTTGCAGGGGCGGGCTGGACAGATGGGGGAATAACGCTGATCGGGCGCGATTCAATGCGTGCGCCAGTGTCGATTTTATCCCATTTATCGGGGTCATACTGAATGCCGGTAATATCGAACGATACCCCATCGTCACCCTCAGCAACTCCGATGATTCTGTAAAGTTGCAACGCCAAATCAGTAGCATCGACAGCCCAAACGGATTCAGGGATCGGCGTTTCACTGTATTCAGTCGTGACTGTAATGATTTTATCGTTGACGGCCTCAATTGTGCGCCCCTGCGCCGTGCCGCTGGGCAGATTGATAATCAGGCGCTCACCAACGGCGGCAGACGACACGCGATCAAGAATGATATTGCGGCCATCAACGGCGCTAATGCGTCCACCCAGCGGACGACCGGCTAACAGCGCATCAGCGACACCAACGATTGAACCTGGCACTGGAATGTCACCATCCAACCCCATTGTGTACGAGATTGCCCGGTCTGCATCGTTCGTGTGCAGAATCCATTTTCCGCGGCGGATAGCCTCAGTCTGACGGATGCACCCAATCGCTGTAACGTCTGCCTGTTTAATGCCATAACGCCGAACCAGTTTATTATCGTTAACTGACTCAATAGCATCCTGATAAGCGTTTGCGGGGTCAGACCACGACACCATAGCCTGGCTGTAGTGCGTTTTCTCACTCGCGTTGCTGTATGTGAATTTCCCATCCCTGACGTTCGCACGCGTCACGATGTAATCAATGTCGCGGGGCATATCAGCAACGACATTCATCTGATTGTTAGCCCAGAACGTCGCGCCTCTAAAAATAGCGCCCAGATCGTTGAGCACAGTCCACGCCTCTTCTTGTGACTGAATGTACACATCACAGAGAAAACGAGGCTCAGTGCCGCTACCGCCCCGACCGTCCGGCACTAACTGATCGCAATACTGCGCAATCCGGTATAAATCCCATTTAGTGATCGACAAATTCTCAGCACGAATACGATTACCTAGTCCAAAACGCTCACTGATCTGAATGTCGTAATAAATCCACGCTGGGTTATTTGTCCACGTCCATTTAAATACGCCGTCCCACGCTCCGCTATAGCTACGCGCAACCGGATCGTAATTAGACGGAACGCGAATAATGCGGCCATCGGGTTCGCAGGAAACTGCGGGGATGTTTTGGAACTGTTTAGCGTCAAATTGCACCAGTAACAGGGCTGTTTCTGGATACCGCAATTTAGCGTCAATAACCTCTGTGATAGCTTCAATGACCATGCGATCTGCTATACGATTGCTCGTTGAATTTGGCGTGATACGGCGCACGCGGATTTGCCATCCCGTATTAGCGCTGGGCAGATCAATGCGGTGGCTGCGCTCATACTTTGTTGTCGTTTTCCCGTCTACTGCGGTTCTCAGGAGTTGCTGATAACTGCCGCCGTCCGTGGCCACATCAATTGCATACTCAACGCGATAACCGCCCACATCACCGTTATCATACTGCTGTTGCAACGCAGACCATGAGAAACGGAGTCGTGCAGCAGACAATTGCGTGTTCGTTAGTGAGCGCACCCACGCAATTTGGCTCGTTAATTCAGTGCTTACTGTGATTTCATTTTCAACGCCGGGGAATCCTGGGATATATGACTGATCGGGTGTGCCAGACCGAAACTCCCACGTAACGCCGGAAAAATTAGCATTACCGTTCGCATCAGTGATCGGCGTCCCATCAAGAAAAATTCTAGTGCCATCCAGACCGCCCTTGAACTCCCCCTCGCCCAGCGCCAACAGCATTTTTGCATAAGACGTTGACTGGATAGAGTCGGGAGACTCCACGGGCGTTCGCGCATTACTGCTGCCACCTTTACGGCCTTCAATCACTGATTGCATGGATACCTCAGAAACGAAAAAACCCGCTCGCGGCGGGTCGGGGTGGTGAGTTAAATGTTACTGCTGGTCTTCTGCGTAAATTCCCGCAGAGATAATTGCACCGCCGATTCTGCGGCGACCGTAGAGAATAGGAACTGGGTTACCCTGCGCAATGGAGTTAACCGGCCCGCCGAATGCATAGCTCGGTTTATTGTCAGGGGATTCGCGCATTGATAACCCGCCCTGCATTGGTGTTAACATCTGGATGACACCTCCGAGGGCCATTGATGCCCCGCCCATCATCATACTGACGCCGATTGTTGACGTAGTGCCGAATGTGAAATACCCGGCAACAACCAGTATTGCACCCAGTATCACTTGAAATAATCCAGTCTGTTTACTACCGATAATAATCGGTGCGATGCGGATTTCACTACTGATGTTAAAATCGAGTTCGTCTTTAGACAGGTTCCGCTTGCCATCAAACACAGCATACGTTAGCCCACGCGATTTACTCGTCAGTAGAAACTTTTCAAAGCCGGGGATGATTACGCTTAACGCCTTGATTGCTTCCTGACGGCTTTCAACTGCAAGACGATGTACGCGCCCAAACGTTGCCCCCAGCACCCCATACAGCCGGATGGTTTTTAGTGGCTGATACTCAATTGCTACCGACATTGGCACCCCCTGTATATCGTAAGCGGGTAATAGTTCTGTCCAGCCAGTACCCGCCATACGGCACGTTTTGGCTTAACTGGTTGTACATGTGATGCACCATTTCGCCGCTGCCAATGTAAACCCCGGCGTGATTCGGTTCATCTGCCCGCACTTGCATAATGATTACGTCACCGGGCTGTAGCTCACTGCTGACGGCAGTAAATCCCCCGCTGGCGTAATGTTTTATGTAGAGGTCTTCGCCCCGATCCCACCATCCATCCGAACGTTCAAAATCGGGCAGCGTGATACCTCGCTCTAACTGATACCAATCCCGCACAATCGCGTAACAGTCCCATATGCCGTGAACAAATGGACGTTCTAACAGAGGCTTTACGCCCTCGCTCGGCATAATGGTGCGAATGTCGCCCTCCGGCCAGCTCACTATTACCCACGGCAACTGTGACAGGTCACACTGCGCGTGATCGAGGTTGCTGGGCTGCGTTGTCGCGTCAGGGTGACTGTGAACGATCGCAATAATTGTGCCTGTGTCCTCAGCCTCGGCGTAATCATCTGGACTCATAGAAAATTGGTCGTTAGGTTCAGTCGCCGTATTGCGACATTTGACGTAACGCTGTTTCCTGCCGTTCTGCACAATTACGCCGCAACATTCACGCGGATAATCCAACTCTGCGTGAGCGAGTATTTCTGTAATGATTAATTTCCTGAGTTTCACGATCACCTCTTTATTAGCGCAGAGCCAGGGAACCCACCGAACGGCAATTCTGCATCTTCACCCCAGCGAGGTTTACAGCCAGTTGATAGCAGCCCGGAACATTCATCCAGTGCTGGATCGTCAACAGGATTACCATCTGCATCAAAATAGTTAGTGCCGGTATATCCACACGATGCACCGCGATACTGCCCACGTTGGCACCATGTGCATAGGCTATGAATCTGGCGAGTTGGGAGCATGATTCCCCGAAGATCGGCAGGTGATGACAACTGAAACGAGATAGCCGTATCGTCTTCACGAATCTTGCTGTCGATGTACCAAACCTCTAGCCGCTCCTGTGTCGGATCGGCGTCGGCGTTGCCGTCAGGAAAATTACGGACGTCAAGATAATGCGCAAACGTGGTGTGAATACGCACGATGGCCTGCGCCAAATTCTGATACGCAAGACACAGCGCGGTAATCGTCCCATCGATGTTACCGACCGATAGCGTCGGAGTTGGAGCGCTGCCGTCGCTGGTCATTTCCAGCCCCTCTATCTGAGTGGGCCACGCTTTGTATTCTTGCCCTTGCCACCAGATTGATTTAGCCAGCAGCTTTGCTTCATCCCCGCCCGCCGCTTCAATCTCTGCCGCAGTGTGTTGAATGGGATGATTGTGAAAATACAGTTCGGGGCCGTCGAACGCGGTGCAGTCCACTTCAAACAGACGCACGCGATCGCCCGGCTCCAGTTTTTGGGAGTCGGTATTTAATGACATGATTTTATCTCGACAATAAAAACCCGCAATTAAGCGGGCCGACTATCATAAAAAATAATAGAGGATGAGTAATTATTTTACTCTCCACATCCTATATTGCCCCCACATCCCTATTTCGGTGACATATTCCTGATCAGCGCCATCAGCAACAACATCAAGTGTCTTCCTCATTCCCATTGAAAGCACGTTGCATTCATTGCTGACTCGCAGTTTATGCAATCCGTTATTTATATAAGCGGTCACAAACTGGTTCTGTTTTAATAGAGCTATATCTCTGTCATCAATTGAAACCAAGAATTTACACATACCACCACTGCCACCACCTATAAACTGCTTATTCCGGGTGACTGTAATTTTTGTTTGCTGCTCGCTAACATTTGGAGTCACTAATTCTGGGTTTAGGATTTTTTCAGCAGGCCCGTGAGGTCTAGAGCATCCAGATAAAACAGCGATACCCAGAAAAATAAAAATTATTTTTTTCATATATGCATCCATGTGTAGTTACAATCAGAATCATCCTATCACTAGTTACGCGTGGTATGCAGTCACGAACGTTGCTGTGAGTTGTAAAATTTGAGCACCACTACTGTTTTTACCCAGGGCTGTGACGTTAAATCCATCAGGGCAGCAATATAGCCCTGGCTCAGTGAGTGGGTTTACCCATTGAAATGCCGCATATCCCCTGTGACGGCGTAGGAATGCAACGATTGGCTGAACATATTCGGCATCACCAACAAACGTTAATGGCCAACTCTGTGACTCGCCGTTAATACCATCGCCAGAGCGCTGCGTGTATCCGTCACCAAACTGTATCGATCGCGTTCGCTGCGTGAACGCGCCCTCCGGATTAACGCGAGGGCAGAAAGTGAAGATTTCCATTATCGCCGCCCCGAAATAGCCCGGTTTAACACTCCGTTCTGCGATAAATCTTTGTCACGCAATTTGCGATACTCACGTTGAATTATCTGAGTAAACTCACGGGCGAAATTCTGATCGCCATTGCCAGAAACAGACGCAGTGCCGCTTTCGTTGATGGTCACGTAAACATTCCCCCCGCTATTTGTGGATTGAATATCCGGCATAATCGCCCTCACACCCAGCGAACCATTTGCGGCGCGGGTGAGCGGCATAATCGCCTCTGGCCCCGCTTCCCCGAATACGCCAGCCCCTTTAGCGAACGCAAACATTTGCGGAGTGCTATAAACACCGCCGCTGTATGCGCTGAGCGATGGAGAATCATAAACACCACCCAACGCATTGAATGTCAAATTGCTATACGCCCCAGTCGAGAATGCATTGTTTGCTGACGCGGCTCCGGCCCCGCCCGCCATAGCTGATGCACCAATCCCAAAAACAGTGCCAATTATACTACTCGCACCGTTAGCGGCATTTGCCACGGCCATGTTAATCAAAACGCTCTGAATGATTTTCAGGACGCCCACACCCCAATCTTTCCAACTATTTTTATTACCGTTCAGCATTTCAGTAATAGAGCCTACAGCGCTGCTCATCGCTGTTTTCATACCCTGCGATGCCTGTGTAGCGTAATCCGTGGCATCATCAGCCCAATCAGCGAAACCATCACGCATACCACCGATCCAGTTATTACGCTGATCATCGAGCGACGTGTAATACATTTGCTGATCGCTCAGGCGCTTATCGAGATAACGTTTATTCAGTGCAATTGCGCGATTGAAAAACTCATCATCGATTTCACCTGCCTGATGTTGCCGCCGCAATTCGTCGTCTTTCTGAATAAAATCACGACGAATTGCGATCATCTCATTCATGCGATCACGAACGCGAGAGCCCTCACCGAATCCGGTTAGATTGGTATCGTTCGCCGCTTTTGCGTTAGCGTTGGAATCAATCAGCCCGTTTTCGTATTCAGCCGCTCTTTTCCTTATTTCTGCCTGATCAATCAGTGCAGCATTTCGAGCGAGTTCCTGTTTCTGAATACTCGTTAGGGTAGATAATTCCCCCTGTGTCGTCTGATATTTTATTTTCGCCAACTCAGTATTTGAGCTACCGAGCGCCAATTGTTCGCGCTGCTGTTTGATTAGGCGATCGTAATTATCGATAGCCTTTTCTTCATCAGTTTTGGGACCTTTCTTTGTCGGCTTGTTTGCTTCGTCATTTCTCCATTTGTCCAGGTTATTATTAATATAATCCTGTCTGGATTTCTGATTTGCTGGATTATCTGTTAACCCTAATTCATCGGCAGAATATCGCAGCCTCGCTAACTCCTTGGCCTCCCCCTTTAACTTGGAAAGTTCCAAATCTTGACGACTTTTTTCTAAAGCATCAGTTTGTTTGTCAGTTAATTTAGCGTTAGGGACTCGAAACGGAAACGATGCATTACCCTGACGAGCTGACAATAAATCATTCCCCAGAGATAGCAGGCGGTTAAATTCAGTGTGTTGCCCATTCATTCGTAATAAAGATTGATACGCAGCATTCTGATCTGCTGTCTGCTGCTTAATTAACTCCGAGCGGCGATACTCCAAACCAACCAAAACACTCTGAATGTCCTGAGCCTTACCTTGCAGGCGAGACAAGCGATCTTGTTCAACAGATAAACCTTCCGTAGCCGCTGATAGTCCGTTCGTTGCATCCTCTACACTTACTAGATGATTAACCATATAACCGCCGACAGTTAAGCCGGGATTTGCAAGTATCTTCTGGTAGCCTTCAATTTCAACGCGAATCAGGCGTATCTTTTCTTTCTGTTCATCAATTAATCGGTTTTGCTCTGATAGTGATGATTGTGTTTTGTTGTAATTATCTGACGCATCAGCCAGCGACATTGCGCCTGATTTTTTACGAATTTCATCAATAGTACTGGCATATTCCTGAGCTGATCGGCGCGCCTGCTCTTGCTTTTGATACATGTAGTACCAAGCACCGGCACCCAACATCAACAGACCAGGAACGCCGCCCACCAATCCTAAAGCGCCGGACATTAGCCGCGACCCAACGGCAGTGACATTGTTCAGAGTTGTTTGTGCCGCTGTTCTCGCCACAACGTTACGAGCTACTGCCGCCTGAGTTGCCGCTAGCCGCTTTTCAGCCGCTGCCTGTGCATCCGTTCCGCGTGCAGCGGCGAGCGCCTGCTGAGCACGATAAACAGCAGAACGAGCACGGGCAACAGCAATTTGAGTGCCGCGCAACTGCGCTTCAGCCAGTGCGACCTCACTTTTTGCAGCAGAAATTATCCCTGCTGTAGCACTGTATGCGCCTGACGCCATACCGCCAAAATAGCGGGCAAATCCAATGCCTACCAGCGCCGCCCCTGCTGTAGCCACCGTATCGATATTATCGGCTAAACTACTGATGCCGCCTGAAAGAGCCTGAGTCGTTCCATACGCACTGTTCGCCTCTCCAACATATTTTTTCATATGGTTGGACAGTTTTGTAACCGCATCGCCAACAGTTGTTGGCATGTTTTCAGCCAGTTCCGCATTTTTCTGCTGAGCAGCAATCACAGCATCAGCAAACTGTTGCATAGACAATTTGCTGTCTGCGGCCAGTTTTTTAACTGCGGTTTCTGTCGTTCCCATAGCGCGGGCAATGTCGCCAATAACGGTGGGCATAACCTCCATGACGGTATTCCACTCGTCACCGGAAACTTTGCCTTGAACCATTGATTTAGATAGCGCATTAATAGCCGACTGCCCTTTATCAGCACTAGCGGCATTGATCGTTAATGCACTTGAAATGGAATCGATAAAATCTATGGTGCCAGCAGTGGAGTAACCCAACTCTTTCATCGCGTTAGAACTCCGGATGAATAGTTCTGCCTGTTCCTCAATGGGTTTATAGGTGCGATCGCTGATTTCCATTAAACGACGCTGCACCATTGCCAATTCATCGCTGGACTCAGTCGCCATCTTCATGCGCGATGTGACTTGACCCCAGTTATCAGCCATTGTGATTAATGAGGTTACAGACATTGCGCCAACAATTCCTGCTGCTGCCGATTTAATACCAACAAACTGGTTATTCAGTTCAGCAAATGTGCGTTGACTCTCACGCGCAGCAGCGGTAGCCTGACGCCCTCCGTTTTGCATGGTTCGATAATAATCAGCCCCCATACGTGAGGCACGGTTTATCTCTGACTGGAATGATTGAGAATTAGCGGAAATTTTAATGATTAATTCGCGCAGGGTTGCCATTTTATTTTATCCAGACAATAAAAAACCCGCCGTAGCGGGTTAAATTAATCAGTTAGCCCAGCTCTTCGCCTAGCCTCCTCAAGATAGTCTTTTTCTGGACCATCTTTTTTATGAACAATAGAAGTTAGCAACTCTAGTTGCGCACTTTGTTTCTCATTTATTTCTTGCAAGATTTTTATCTGCTCATTAGCTCTAACGCTACTTCGATTTAATAAATACCAAATAAATAAATCGATAACTCGGGCAACTAGAAAAACAATAATCCATCCAGAGGTACTCATATTTCTCTCCTTTTCGCGATAAGGAGAGAAAAATATCACTATCCAGCAGCCATAGAAAGAAACGCTTCAAGATTGCCAAACTGATCTGCCTCTTCCTCCTCTTTTCCTGACCAGTCCAACATCGCATCGGTGAGCGGCACTTTAACGCCCTGAGCCCCCCAAATCGCACTAACGATCTGCGCGGCCAGAGTGTCGCCCCGCGAGTCACCGATCGGAGATAATTTGTCGTACTCAATCCACATCCGTAATTCATTGGCCGTCATTTCCTGACGCAATTCTGACAGCGTGCGCCCCATACGGAGCGCCAGCGCCATCAAAAACTGCATTCCCGGCGAAGCTACTTTTTTTTGGCGATCTCCGTATCGTTGATGATATCAAGCGCCTGACGTAACAGGCGACTGTGCACTGGCCCGTAAATGGTTTCAACCTCTTCAATATCATCGACACTGAATACAGGTTCGCCGTCTTCATCACGCAGGATATCGATAAATAACGTCGCATCGGCGTGAAGGTTACGGCGGGCGCGTTCTGACACAGACAGGGATTCGCCGTCATCGTCAGTTTTTACCGCGTCCTGCCAGCGTAACCACGCTTCAGCGCTTGGTTCGCGCAGAATAACTTTCACCCCTTCCCACTCTGGAACCTCAATAGCCTTTGTGAGAAAACCCGCGCCGGGCGCTAATGCCAGAGATTTAATGCTTTTCTTTGCCATGCTTTTGGTGCTCCAGATTAGCTAACGGTGACGGTGCAAGACGCGGACGTAATCGTTACTGGCGATGATGCTGAGTCAGTGACCTCACACGTATACGCCCCCGCATCACCAGCATCTGCGGTAGATTTATTGAATGACGCAGCCGTGCGACCGCTCAGCACGGTGCCATCTTTTAGCCATTTATAGGAGTACGGCGCGAGACCACCGCTAACCGCCACGGCCAGCGCCAACGCGGCACCAGTCGCCACCGTCCTTGTGGCTGGTAGGTTGGTTGTAAATGCCAATGGACCAGGCACAATGTTTGTTGGCCTGCCTTTCAGTCGCAGGGAGAATGTTGCAGCCACCACGTTGTTAGTGCCTGACGACCACGTATGCTGGCGCACTTCAGATAAGAACCGGAATCCATTGCCGGACGGAAAGATTACCTCAAATCCATAACGAGTATCGTTATCGTATGCATCACGCAGTGCGTCTTGTGCTGCATTGCGATAAAAGTTGCCAGACAATGAGACCTCAGACTGTGCAGGTAAGCCGTTGATGTTTTCCATTTCGTCCGAGCACAGCGTTGTTACGTCGATGTCGTTTTTCTGTCCACCAGTGAACTGGATTTCTTTGATGGTGCAACTCAGATCGAGAAATGTAGCTGATTCAATCCCCTCAAGCGTGGTCGGCGCTGACGAGATTCTGATTACCGTTTTCTGTGATTTTTCATAAAGCGCGGTCATGGACGTCTCCAAAAATAAAAAACCCGCTCAATGGCGGGTCAGGATGGTGATTACGTGGGGTTAGTCGATAAACTGGAGTTCTGCCGTACAACGGTATAACGATGATTCTGTATCGTGTCCCTGTGTTAGCATCTGGTTGCCTGGAGCCAATGGCGATAATGCCGCGATGACCTCCGCGCAAATCTCGCGCGCCTGAGCAATAGTTTTCGCATACACGTCAAACTGAACGGATGATGTTGTTTCAGCGGGACCGCACAGCACATCAGCAGACGGCTGAGACACGAACGAAAATACAACCCACGGCGGGGAAATAGCTGGCTCTCCTTCTGCGTTTAGCGGAATGATGTACGGATAAACATTACCGCCAGACAGATCAGAGATTAGCGGGTAAATATCGGTTTCTGTCATCGACTCAACGCCTCATCAATTGCGGTACTCATGCGCTGGATTGCAGCCTGCGCCGCCAGTTCCTGTTTGACATCAAATGCAGGGCGAACAAACGGGTGAGCGGGCATATTTACCGTACCCATTTCAACAAATCGCCAGTAAAACGCATTGCGAGGGTTACTGGCCTTCATTTTGTTGTCGCTGTTCCCAGTATTCGGATTAACACCCCGAATATGCACGCCGGATGAGATTTCCCCCTTTCGCCGTGATTTCTGCGTTACCACAACAACGTTTTTACGCATTTTCCCCGTGTTCACGGGAGCGCGATCGATAACCTCTTCTTTCAACACGTCAGCGCCGGCGCGAGTGGCATCACGCAGCACCTTGTTATTCTCTGCACGACTCAGTTTTTCCAGATCTTTTGCTATTTCGCTCAGGCCGGAGAAATCAAGACCAAAATCAATCACGTTTCACCCCCAACTTGCACAGTATTTCCAGCCGGGTGCACTTACCGTCTGGTATTGGTGGACCGATAATATCCAGCGCCAGCCCTTTAAATGGTCCATTCAGGCAATACAGACGGGATGCCGCCGATACATCTCGACGAAACCGCATCCACACACGGATTGTCGCTTCAGCAGATACCGCACCAGAGGAAACCAATTCACGGCCACTGATCGGGGAAACTTCGGCCCACACAGTAGCGATGTCATTCCATGTTTCTATGGGTTGCCCGCCAGCATCGCGGGTTGTGGTGAAATTCTGGATGGTGACGCGGTGGCGCATTTTTCCGATATTCATAAAGGGATAAACCTGTAGGGTTCCAGAATCACAAAGAATCCGGTTGGCAGGTTCTGCGCCTCACGATTTTCATACCAGAATCCAACCGCCAACATCAGCGCCAACTTGATATCAGGCGATATCACCAGCCCTTCACTGTCATTTTCCGGCGCTGAATCATCATGCAGCGTTCGATTGATGTAATTCTCCGCCCGCCGTTTTGCCGCCGCACAGTAAAGAGTTAGCACCTCATCCTCGCTAGCGTCGTCGCTGTCGATCCGGCACTGATTGCGCAATTCTTTGACTGTTGGAATCATAAAAACCACTCCGCCTGCAACCCGTTACCAGATTGCAGGCACAAAAAAACCGCTTGCGCGGCATGAGTCAATTCAGATTTCCAGTTATGCTGGTTTACCCACCAGCGCTTTGATAGCCGCCACATCCTCTAGAACGCAATCAAAACGGTGGAGCGCGAGGAATGCCGTCTGATCGTATTCAGCATAGCGCTCCACTAGGCGCTTGAGCGTCATGTACGTAATTCGGCGAACGATGAAGCGGTTAAAATCGCCCAGAAACGCGAATTTTTTACCTGCTGCAATGTTATCGATAGCCTGATCGATAACGTATGGAATGTTGAGAATCGTAGCTGGAGAGCCGCCAGCAATATCAGGCAACCATAACGGGCGTTTCTGATCGTCCACCATTTCTTCCATGATTTGGAGTGTGGAATCATTGAATGCCCAGCGGTATTTCGGGACACCGCGATATGCCGGGTCAATAGCGTGTTTCAGGCTATTCATCTCTTTCCAGGTGAACGTTGCGGCAGCGGCGGTGTTAACCGTCCCCGTAACTGAAGCTACGAGCCCTTTTGGTTGAACCGGAGTACCCGCGCCGGTACCTTGAACCAGATATTTAGCCTCACCGCGCCCGATCCGTTGACCGATACGCCCAGCTAAATATGCTTCAATATCAACACCGCTATCTTGCAGTAATTCATTAGAGACGCGGATAATTTTCGATGACAGTTTTTTGGCACCCAGAATCGCAGTACCAAAACTCACGTCCTCTTCCGATGCCTCAGTGTTTTCACCCAGCAATTCACCTTCTTCAGAGGTGCCATCAGAGGTTGACCAGGTGATGTCCTGACCATTAGATGTGTTCAGAATCTGCGCGACGCTGGCAATTCCGCCGTAAGCCTTCATTGAATCGACGACTTTATTCAGCATCTGCGTTGGAACTGTGTAACCGCCTTTTGCATCTGGCGTGGTTCCCTGAGCACGCAATTCCTTCAGCGCCTGACGCTCTTCACTGGTTAATTCAGCAAAGCCATTACGCAGGAAGCGATCGAATGCCGCCTGGCGCTTTTCTTGGGCTTGCGCTGCCGGATCGCCGTTGTTCTGCTGCTGTTGACGCTGCTCGCGCTCGTTGTCATCAACATACGATTGATCCTGACGGCGTAACTCGTCTTCGCGGGCAATCTGCGTATCCAGTCCATCCAGTTCAGATTTCGCTTTATTCCATTCGGTGCGCTGCTCGTCTGTCCACGTGTTATCGCCGATCTTGTCATGCAGAGCACGCATGTCGGTGGCGATGGTGTTACGTTTTTGCTTCAGTTCATGATATTTCATGTCGTTCCTCACGCATTTATCAAATTAAGGAGGCGCTCACGCGCCATTTTTTCATTGATAGCTTTCTGTAGTGCGCCGCTATCACGCGCCTCCTGCCATGCCGCCATAGATCGCAGCGCGGAATCTGCCTCCTGATACGCCGGATACGTCACAGGGCTGACATCGAATAGTCGGGAAACCTTGTTAATCTCACGAATAACGATCCCCTCTTCATCCTCATACCAATGCTCACCGTCACGGGCGACACGGAAAGCAAAGGATGACTGGCTGATATCGCCCCGCGCCATCGGAGCCAGCACCAGATCACGAATAGTTTGTGTGTCTGGCGCAGTAATGTCGTAACGTAACCCCTTATCATCAATGCCGATGACCAATGTTCCCGCCGCCGAGCGTCCAAGGATGAAATTGGCATCATGGTTAAACAGCGCTCGCACATCGTCGCCCAACACCTCATCAAATGCGCCTGGCTTGATGATTTCCCTGAATCCCCACAACGGTTCAGATCGAGAGTTAAAAACCGAGCCGTAGCCGACAATATGCGCTGGCCCATCACCCGCCTGTTCTGTGCGAACCTCGCCGCTATAGCAACGCAACTCACGGTCATTCATTGGGTTGCTCCTCTTTTGTTGTATCGTTGAAATTGTTAGCAGGGTTGGACGCATTAACGCTGACAAGCATTTCATCCAGTCCGTCTACGGGGTTCATGTCTTCAAATGCGCGAGCCTCGTTGCGACTCATCCAACCATCAGTAATTGCAAAGTGGTAGAATTGCGCCCGCTCTTGCGGCGTACCGCGAAGAAGTCCAGTGAGATTGAAGCGGGTGTAGTAGCCTGCTGCGCGTTCTGCACGAGTAAATACACGCCGATTTAGTTCCTGCTCCCAGTTAGTCACCCACGGCATGATCGTGTAGCGCACAAACTGGATGGCCTGTTGGGTAATGTTTGAGAAAGTGGCTTTTTCTAGATCGTTAATCATGTGTGCCGGAACGTTGAATATTCCGGCAATCATTGAGCGGTTCAGTTTCGACATGTCAATGATTTGGGCATCAACCGGGGATACAGTCAGCGCCTTGTAATCCAACTGCGCAGGGAGAAGCATTGTTTTGTTCTCCTCGCTACGCAGGGCGGCAACGGCTTTTTGCCACATCGCCTTGAGGCGCACCCAACTTTCCGCGTTCAGGTCGTTCTTTACTGAAATTATCCCCGCAGGCCGGGCGTTACCGTTAAAAAATGAACTTGTGTATTTTTGCCCGCTCATCCCCATGCCAATGGTTTCAGCATGCTGCATGATCGGGCTTAGCCCCATTTTCTGGTTATTTCCCAGCGCCCGAACATGAACCATGTCATCAGGACTGATAGCAAATGCGCCCTCTTCGTTGTAAACCCCGTAGGTATAGCGTCCTCCGGTATTGAGTAACGTTGTTTCCCACGGCATGCATGATTCAAGAGCCGTAACCTCACCACGCCGACCGCGCTTAACCCATGTGTAGCCATTCCCCCAGCCGAGAATGTGACGCTGTTTTAACTCACGCCATTTATAGCTGGTCTGCCATGTGTTTGGTTCATCGTGTACCAGGTAAAAGACGGGGTGATCGCGTGCTGGCTCCACCTTGTTATCTGACTTGCGCATCACATGTAGTGGCATCTGCGCAATGTTTGAGGAAATAACGTAGATACAGGCATAAACCGCCGCCAGCTTCATGGCTGTTTCAGGACTGACGTAAACGTCACGTCCGAAAATATTGTCGGTTTCTGCGGAATCGCCAGTGAGCGGAGTGGCGGGATTCTCCAGTGGTTCATTACGAAACAGGGTATCAAGTAGCATTTTTCCCCCTTGCGGCGGCCAGCGCAAAAATTAGCAACAGAACACCACACAGAATTAATGCTGCGGCCAGCCCAAATTGCAGATACACGCCTGCGGCAAGCGAACCGAAACCGGCTAGCCCGATAACATCAGTAATCAGTGATTTCATAGCATTAACAGGTCTTCATCAGGATCGAGAGTGGAAAGGAAATCTTTAGGCTCATTCAACATTGCCCGACCGATTGCCATTATGAGCGCGACTGCGCCATCGATTTTATTTTCATCGCCTTCTTTCGTTGGGCGAACGACATCATCACTGCCTGGAATGGTCTTCCCTACAACGTTGCTGATACACCATGTCATGACGGGGTTCCCATCATGATGAAATCGACCAGATGCGATAGCTGCTTCTAGCTCTTTCATCGGTGAACTCATGTTGGTGTAGTTCTGAATGATTGTGATAGGACCGAGTCCCTCATCAGCCAGCGAGTGAGAAAGACTGGTTGCACCGTGTGGGTCTATCGGGGTACTCATAACTTTAACCGTCTCATTCATTGAGACAATGTGTTCAAATATTTGTCTGTTATCAACCTCTGCGCCGTCTGTGGAGATGAGTTTCCCCATATTCACGAACTTTTGATAGCGATCGGAGGTACGTTTCAGTTTTGGATCAGGAGAAAAAACGGTATCTTCAGGAACCCAAAACTGAGCGCCAACACAAAAATAATGCGTACGCCCCTCTATCTCGCGGGTAAAAACAGGGCAAACACAGTTCAAATCCAGCTTGGATGCCAGGTCGATACCTAAATGGCTCTCCTCACCGTAAAAATCACTTATCTTTAATGACGTATCAGCACATGCTTTCCACTTTTCGAGATTGAAATATGCCGATTTTGCTGAAACCCACAGATTAAAGTGCTTGGTTTTTATCTTATTGGTTTGGGATGGAACATCGATTGCTAGCCGCTGCTGTGCCAATAAATAATCTTCTTCGACCGATATCCCCATATTGGGATTTGCCTTGGCTAATGCCTCCGGCTTGGTCCAGTCATCCCCGTCATCCAAGGTATAGATGATGCCAAACAGTTCCTCGTTCGGAATAACATCATCCAGCATCTCAGCCACCTGACGCCGCTTTTCATAGCAGGGACATTCGAGAGAAAATCCGGCAGTCGTAATTATCCATGCCAACGGCTGCGTTCTTGCCCCCATGCCCGTTGTCATTGTGGTGTACTGAGTGTCCGTCGCATGCTCGTGATATTCGTCAATCAATGCGCACGATGGAGAGTCACCATCACCCGGATCACCGATAATCGGTTCAAACACCGATCCGTCTGGGCGGGTCATTTTTTTTGCCCACGGTTTGATCTGAAACCGTTTACGTAAATTTGGGAGTTTCTGAGCCATCAGTAACGCGGGACGGAAAACCTTCCACGCCTGCCGCTCAGTAGTTGCCCCGCAATACACTTCGGCACCGTATTCATCATCGGCGCAAAACATAAACGTACCGACGCCAGCAGCAAACAGGGATTTACCGTTTTTACGGGGAACCTCTGTATACGCCTCACGAAACCGGCGCATCTTGTTTTTTTTCTTAACCCAACCGAACACCATGCAGAAAATAAACTGCTGCCAAGGCTCCAGGGTGATCTTTAATTTTTGCTTTGCCCACTTACCGCTTGTGTGCGGTAAACACTGGATAAATCGGCATGCCCGTTCAGCCTTGTCTCTGTCAAAGCGGTACGGCCAGTTTTTATTTTTTGCTTTTTCAATATCATTAAAATGGCGTTGGCATGCTGCAATCACATATTTACAGGCTGGTATTTTTCCGCTAATCACCTCCCGAGCGTATTGCTGGGCGGCATTCACGTTCGGGTATGAGGCCATAATTAAAACTCATCGAATTCATTCTCTTCTTCATCGCCTTCCGTGCCGCCAATCATTCTGATACGGCTGAGTGGGTCAAGGCCAAGCAAAGAACCCAGGCGGGCAAGTTGTGAAACACAATCATTACGAACAGCTACTGCCGGGTGTTTCTTTAATCCACCAGTTCCGCCAAGATCAGCGAGCCCCATATTTTCCAAATCAATCTCGGCCTGCTTAGTAATGACCTTTTCCGCTGTAATCATTAAATGAAAGGAATTGCAGTACGCCAGCAATAGCGGAGCATCTTCAAGTTCAAACGTACCTCGCTCGATCAGGATTTTGCTCTGAGTTTTCCACATCCGAATTGCTGTATCGCTCATTAGTTCCGGGGAGGTGCAATTCTGGTCAGACTGCTTTTATTTTTAGTCCCGACCTTCTGTTTTCTCCCCCCACCGGACGCCCGAATCGAGGTTCCCATGAGAGGCTCCAAATGTTAAAAATTGTCGAAAAAAAATTCCTTATTTCAGGCGCGTAAAAATCTGACCTAGGCGGCGGTACTTAGGGCGCAGGGATGTAGAGATTTACCCTCCCCCTCCCCTCTGATGAGAATCGCTATCACTTGAGCCGTTCGCGTCCGGTTTTGGTGCGATGACACGGCCAGCACAGGCTTTCAAGGTTTGAATCATCATCTGTTCCCCCATGCGCCTTGGCTTTGATATGATCAACCGTCTTAGCCGCTACTGCTCTACCATTACGTAGACATTCCTGACATAGATGATTATCGCGTTGCAGTATGCGTGCGCGTCTGATTGTCCAATCATTACCGTAACCACGTTCGTGCCGGTTCTTACCCTGCTGATGGGATTCCCATCCAGTGTTGCGGTGTTGCTCACAGTAACCTGAGCGGTCTGTTGTTGTGCTTCCGCAGCCGTGCTTACGACATGCGCGGGGTATTCTTGCTGGCATGGTCACACTCTCAACAATAGCTATTGTTATAATCAAATTTCATCTAACAATTTAGGATAAACACATGTACGAAAAATATTTAGATGTTAGAAAGGTAATTCGATGTGTGGAGCATAAGAAAAAATTAGATGAGGTTGCATCTAATTTAAAAAAAGAACTGATTGATTCAATGAACGCAAGTGATTTTCAAAAGTCAGCATTTTCACTAGACCAAAACACTGATGGTTTAATCACGCTAAAAATAGATATCTATGACATAGAAATAACATTTAAAGAGCGATTAATTGTCATTAACGATGTTCCTCTTTTGAAATTCACTGGTGAGTATGATGATGGGGATTGCCTCAAAGAAACTACCTGCTTTTTTTTGGGGAAGAACGCCTTGGTTTACGTTGACGAATACAAGCCTAATCCTAGCTACGATTACAATGACAGTTCACTGTTTTTAGAAATCACTGCCTCCGTCTTGAAATCTTTAAAGTCAGTTGGTCGAATTTCCTATTAATTATCCTCTGCCATTAGGGGTGGTTGCTTTTCAAGCACCCCTGCATCTGTAGCAATCTGATGTACTTATGCAGATAAACCAGCTTCGTTGATAGCTCATTGTTCATACCTCGCCGTAAACGATTGTGTAAACAAAAAGCCCCAGCAGATGCTGGGGCTGTGATTGTGGAAAAAACGCCCATTGGCAGCTTGTGTTATTTTTTAGAAATTGTATATCGGATGGCTGTGGTCGATTTACGGCTAGCAGTAATGAATATCTTGTATTTGATTTTTTTCTCGTTAAAAAACTCCTTCAAGAGATCATAATAACGCTTAGTTATCCTTACCCCTCTGGCTTTTATATCTTCCTGGGTAAGCACCTCACCTTCGTAAGTGATTTCAGCTTTTCTTGTTCCAAAGTAAACGTTTTCGGGAAGCTCATTTCCATCGCAATCCTTAGTAAGTCCATTTTTTTCAAGTAGATCTGAAACCTCACTATAGATGTTCGATTTATCGCCGACAGTTATATCGAAGGTGACCATCACATAGTATAAAATTGTGGTTTTTTTTGACATTCACTATTTCTCCATTGAAATGAAGAACTAGTATCGGAAAATCCAAAGATAAGCTTATTAACCAAGATCAAATACAATAGTAAACGTGCCTTATGCTACTAACCGCGTAACTTCCCACAATACCGCACCAGTTTGCGCATTCACCACATTTCGACATTATCACAGGCACTCAGTGAATACTTGCCACACTCCGCAGTGGCCGCGCAGTTGCCTAAACATAACGAATCAGATCAAGGCACAACCTTCATCCGTCATCCGTCATCCGTCATCCGTCATCCGTCATACACACTTCCACGATCATGAAGCGAATGCTAACTTAACCCTCCCTAATGCTGAGGTCTCTTTTGTGAAAACTAATTTTTTAACCGCCGTGCCACTTATCATCGCTTCTTCTGGCGCAGTGAATGCTGAAGGCGTGAGTATGGCTGAGTATCAGCAAGTGCAATCAATCAACCAATGTGCGTATATCGCCAATATAATGATGGCTGACAATACAGTTCAGGTTATGAAGCTTGCGCTGAGTCGTTATGTTTCAATGGCCTCCAAGATGAGTCCTGATGGCTATAACCCTACCCCAAGTGACCTCGCCATTGACTATGCGATTTTCTTCCAACAGAAAGTGTCTGACACCGAATACGAGATGTTTCAGCAGATTAACAAGCGCGGGCTTCCCTTGGCACCAGGTTCTTGGGTGCTTGTGGCCCGTGACTGGTGGGTCGTCAAGCAATGTTCTCTTGTTACAGGGCTATGATTATTAATAATTTTATTCAAGTTACTGTTCCCGCACGTACGCTTGCAAGCCGTTAATTAGTTGGCGATGACGCCCTGCTGCTGTAGCGCTCGAATATACCCGTGAAGGTAAACCAGCTTTGCCTGATCGTCCTTTATTCCGGCTCTGATATCGAGAATGTTTCTGCCAGCAGTTGCAGAGAGTTTGACGGCGGTTGCATTGCCCATGCTGCCGGCGCTGCGTACCGCTCCCGCTGATTGCTCACAGGTTGCAAGGGCTGCACTGGCGAACTGCACGCGACGCTTGCCGCTGACAATATCATTACGCAGACGCTCATTTTCACGTTTCGCATCTTCCCGTTCCTTTGTGTGCTCAGTGTCCAGCGCTGCTATTTGCTGCTGAAAACCATGCTCACGACTGCGAGCTGCTTCACTATCTTCTGCCGCTTTATCTGATACGGATTTCACCACCAGAGCATGTTCAGTTTTCAGTGTCGCTATATCAGCGTCATAACTCGTTGATGTGATCCACCAGCAGAATGCGCCGCCAGTAATGATTCCAACCACCAGCGTGCCAGTGGCTATTTTCCAATTCGTGACGATGTTCACGACAAAAACAGAGCACGCTCCGCCTCGCGCCGCCGAGTGAGTCCAGTCAGAACTTTCCCGCCAGCTTTATTCCAACGCGGGAACTCGTCAGCAGCGCCAGCATAATCACCGGCATTCAGCTTTTTCAGCAGAGTGGATGTTGATAAAGAGCGAATACCCAGGTTGTACGCGAACGACACTAGCGCATCGAACTGATTCTGATTGACAGGGACTCGCACCAGTTGATTCACCGCCTGCTCGTACTGCACAACGCCAGTTTTTAGTAGCCGATCAGCAGTGGCTGCGCCTATCGTCATACCGCGACGAATGGGTTTTCCATCAACCGACTGCGTCCAGCCATAGCCGATTGTCCACACACCCACGACATCTTGATAGGCCGTCAGTTCACAGCTCTCAAACTGTTTAATGAGGTTGATACCGTTAGCGCTGATCTGCATTGCCACCCCCAAAACGATTACCCAGAAACCGTAGCGCTACAGCTCGAATCTGCTCAACGCCAATGAATCCGATACTCCCACCGATCGCCATCGTGAGGCTCTTCGGCAGGTCATAATATTCCAGAGCGGAAACCACTGTCAGTGTGAGAGCACCGCATAACGCAGCTTCCAACATCATTTTTCGCCATCCGCCGCCTGTATACGCCACGCGTAGACCAGTCACTACGATTGAGAGCAGTACGCCTCCCATAGGAACATCACCATTCCACCAAGCGCGGAATAGCTCCCATAGGTCAGCCCAGGTGTGAATATTGTTTTGCATTTTCATGTCTCCACCTCCCTGATGGTCGGCGCTGTGTGATTTAAGGGTAAAGAAAGCCCGCCGCTTACTTACAGCGGGCTATGTGATTTATTGATTAGTTACTACTGAGCGGTATTAACAGCCGAGGTCGCTACCGAGCGAACCTTTCTGCGCTTTGATTGTGTTGGCTACATTCGCAGGAAGCGATGACCAGATGTTTAAGCCTGTCTTCTGTTCGATTTGACTAACCGTCACTTGGAAATTACAGAAATTCGCGTTGCGTGGTGTGTTTTGATCCATGATGAACGCCGCGTATTTCCCATCCGCAGGGCTTGAACCAGTAAACAAGATTTTCCAGTAACCGCTAGGGATTTGAACTGCTGGCGCATTAGGTAATGTAGCAATATTGCGCTCAAACAGTGGGCCAGTGACTGTGTAGACAGTTTTACTATTCGACAAAGCCCGTTCCTTGTCTTCTAAGCGCACCCACGCGCCCTGGTTTAAATCCGCCTTCTGCGGCGTGATGTTCGATAAATAATTTAAAGACTGCCAGTCTGACGAGCCCCCGAGCCCAGCCAATGGAGCCTGGTGACCTCGGTCAACAGCAATGGCCGCATTAGCGCCAGTGTATGCTGCTGGTGCCAGCGTATCAGCAGCAGGCAAATCAGGGTCTTGACGCCATGTGCGTGAACGGCCGCTTGCCTGAGTTGCTGACGTCATTTTATACGCTACCCAGTTCGCGAAACGAGTAGAGGCGTTGTTATTCAGCGTATATGCATCACGGACCAGAGTCTGGGAACTGCCGCCTACCGGGCAACCCACGAGACAGTTATCTTTCGACACTGCCGCGACAGATGCAACAGCAGCCTGACGAGCTGGTGCAGGCGCTGTGATTTCAGTCTGAGGCTGTTCGGCTGTTTCTTGCGGTTGATGCGTTGAGCACGCCCCAAGTAACAGGGCTGGAAGCAGTTTGATGAAGTTCAGTTTCATGTGTATCCCTCTTTGATATGCGCAGTTTATGTGTCACTCGGACAAGTAAAGTGTACATAGAGGAATTATCACAACTTATTAAACCGATTTACTTCTTTATTTGCGCTGAAAAACGCGGGCGGTACAAGTGATTTACAAGAAATAAAAAGGCTATGAATTAGCGCAGCTTATGGTCTTGAATAACTGTCTTTGACGCACATCAATTATCATACATATTGTGTCATTGAAATAAAAAACAACACAACATAATGTAGTTGGCATAGGAGCAAGACTTAACAAGGATGTCAAACGTACGCAGCATCCCGCTGCACTTCCATATATTACTGAGAGGTGATTATTTTGGCTAAGACCAAAACATCCAAAGGTGGAGTCCAGAACAAGAAAATCGTAGTTGTTCCTGGCTACACGAAAGCAGATGGCACGAAAGTTAAACCCCATCGTCGTTCAACACCAAACTAAGATCGTCGCATTTCTACCCAAAGCCACTACTGCAATAGTGGCTTTTTTTATGCTTAAACCAAAAGATAACAACAGGGGTAAGCTTTCGTGCCATGTGACCACACTTATCACAATAACTAAGTTTTTGCGTACGCGTTAATGATTTTTAATATGAAGAGATGTATTTTAAAAACCACAAAATACATACAGCAACCAAACAAATTCAGTTCCAATGCTAACTATATGGATTGCATGTGTTTTTATAACGAAAATGATAAGGGTTAGAAATGGAACAAACTACTTCGTTTAAAGTGTTTTATGATGCTGACGATAATGAGCTATCCCATCATGCTATTGATGCTGAAACTCTTGGTAATTCTATTTTGTCTATGACAAAGCTAATCACTAAAGCCGATGACCTTTTAAATGATGGGCAGAAGTCGGTAAAGGTGTTAGTAACCAACCCTGCTGAAGCGGGTTCCCTTGGCATTGCATACACAATTATTCAATTGCTTCCAGATGCAATCGATGTTCTAAGAACTATAGGGATAACTGGTGCTGTTGGTGCTGCTGGTGGTGCTAGCGCCCTCTCCTTAATCCGGCAACTGGGTAGCTCAAGGGTCATCACTATGACACGAAAAGCTGGAACTCAAACCACCATACTGGAACTAGAGGGTGAAGAAATTGAATGCCCCACGCCTGTAGCAGCTTTAGTGACAGATCCTACAATTCGTGATGCGCTGATATCAGTGATTCAAACTCCACTAGAAGGTAAAGAGGATCCTGTCTTCAAAATTTTAAATGAAAATGATGAAGTGGTGATTCGACTAGAAGGCGGGCAGACTGAAGAAGTTAAACCACTTCCTCGGGGAACTCTGCTACAAAAAGAAATAGAAATCCGCGAAGTTAACGTTAAGTTTACCCAGGTCAACTTTCAGAGTGAGAAGGGGTGGCGAATGGAGTATAACAATGAGGAACATTCTGTCCTTCTTAACGACTTTGAGTTTCTTGCGAAAGTTCGACAAGCGGAGGGCGCGATCTCAAGCGACGACCTTTTCTCTGTAACCCTTGAAATAACTAAAACATTTACTGCACGGAATGTGACAGAAAAATACATCATAAAGAAAGTCATCAGGCACAGGGCTGATGCGAGTAGAAGAATCATATAGAGGTCATATGTTAGCAGAGCAGGTTTTGCAATTGATTGGGTGGATAGGGGGCATTCTTTGCCTCCCTACATTCTATCGCTTCGCATATGCCTCATTTAGCCTGCTCTGGCGCAAGATTTTTCCTACTCGCAAGTTAGAAATAACATTGATTGACGAAGAGGAAAAAACTAAGCGAACGTTCTTCTTAAGACTCGACCGCAAGGATGGGCGAAGCCTGGTTCGCATCTTAGACGACGCCTTAGCACAATCAAAGGCTAAACAATGATTGAGGAAAAAAAACCATTCATCTCAGCGAAAAATAGCGCGGCAACCGGAGGGTTAGGAGCGCTTTTGACTACCTTAGTTCCACCACTGCTCCCAGACGCTGACGATCCATGGCGACCTGCTTTATATGCCTTAGCTCCTATCCTTTCTGCGATTATAACTTATTTTATGAATTGGGTTATAAACAGGCATGGGCTTGAAACGCCAGCAGAAGCTTCATTACGTAATAGATCTGAGCGAGATCTGAAAAACATAGATAAGCAGTTGCTAAGTCCTAACATATCTCCTGCATTCAGAGTGGAACTACTGAAGGATAGAGAAAAAACCGTTAGACAATTAGTAAATATAGGAAAAACAGTGCAGGTTGCCGATGCATCATCGCCCACAGACACTGTTGATACTGAATGATTGCTCGGCCTTACCTACTAAGACCAATTAATGTCACATGCTCAATTTAGCATTGCCAAACAACCACCAATGAACCCTTCGGCTGTTTGCATCTCTTTTCTAATGGTTCCATCGGAACACTTTCGCTTTTTGGCTATCGCCCGTAGGGAAATTCCTAAAACAAAATGTGCGACAACTAGATCATATTCTTCAGGCTTATACTTTCTCAACCGAGCAACACAACCATCGATCATCAGCCCTTCGTCGTCGGAACATTGAGAACGTGACTTTTTACCGTGAGGGATAAGTCCTTTAAAGCCGGCTGCTATAGGTTGCCAGTCCACACCACTTTGCTCAGACGCAGCCCACGCACCCCAGCGATCTAAACGCTCATACATATCACTCATTCTCTACACCTTTTAGTTTCCCGATTGAAATAGCCCCGATCCCAAATGCACGGTTTAGGGTCTGGACCAGTAAAAGTAACTGACTGCCGTACTCTGCCTCCCATGCTGCTACGTCCCTGTGCAGTTCGTCGTGATGACGGCGGCACAGGGGAATAACAAACAGGTCATGCGTTTTTGTACCCATCCCGCCGAGTCCGTACCCGATCACATGGTGCGGATCATCGGCAGGAGCGCCACAGCATGCACAGGGCTGGGACTTCACCCACCTGGTGTACTTCTCGCATTCCATGCGCTGTAATTTCGGTCGTAACATAAAACCCGCTGGTGGCTCAGCATCCTCAACCAGACGGATTACAGGCTTAACCCGCTCTATGCGCTCATCAATGATGTCCCGTACTGGTGTTGTCCATTCGATGTCACATTCCCGCTGTGGGCCGGGCTTATCCTCTGGTGCGGGCATACGCAGGCTGATGCGTATTGCATGGGCTGGCAGAAGGTCAGAAACACCCTTCACTACTGACCACCAACTAAGTTCATGAGCGGTAACCTGGTGACCTTCTGGCAGCGTTAACCATGTTCTCGCTTGGTGGATTACCCATTCAGCAGCATTGCGATCGGCAATCTCGTTCAGAACTGGCGTTTCGTGATCGCGCACAAGATTATCGCAGTGCCAACACAGGCGAATGGCGCTATTACCGTATTTGAGGGTGGTCATATGCTGTGAGTGGTATTCACTTTCCCGCTGGCAGACCATAGCCTGATTTAGCCAATTAATAAGGCTATCAGTGCCACCAGCGGTGTTTATCACACGTTCGTTCGTGAGGAATGAGCGCCAGCGTGGATCATTGGCGAGCTGTTGCTCTTGACTTGGCAGCAAACCAGACGGAAGTCCTTTAAGTTCATCCGGCTCACTAACCACCAGCACACGACCAGTAAACAATGAAAGTAACTCTTTACCAGGGCGTAATATCACTTGTCCCAGCTCAGGCACAGTAACAGCACGTAATAACGCCCTCATTCAGTACCTGCCTGAAAATCACTGATCACTATCTCCGCTTTGCCACCTTTCGTTACTGGTCCCCATTCCACCAGCATGCGCTTAATTTGGCTGTCGTCTTCCCACACACCAGCATGCGTCAGAGCGTCAAATAGAGCCTTTTGGTAATTATCTAGATCGCGGGATTGTCGGGTTGGGGGGTACAGAACGACATGAACCTCCACCGAAGTGGCGATAGGCTTAGGTCGATGGCGTAACGTTTCGTAAATGCTGGCGATGGCATTAGCACGAAAGGTGCGGCCACCAGCACTTATCTTTGTCCCACGCATGGTATGTCGCCAGTACATATTTACGCTCGGCGGGAACGGAAGAGTTAATTTCACGCCCTCACCTCCGGCATAGTCAATTCTTCAACAACCTCACCGCTTTCTACGTAATACAGGTGGCTGTCAGTAAGGTTGTTGATCAGGAAGACTTCAATTTCCCGTTGCGTCATTCCGCTAAATATCTTCGCCAGTTTCTTACGGATTGGGCGATAGGTAGGCTCTACACCTGCCAGTCTTGAGGCTGCATAGTTATGGTGACCGTCCATAATTAGGGTGTATTGATTCCCATGGAGAACGACCGGATAGACCTCAACGTAAAATTTGGTAAACCGATAAGCCTTGTCCGCGACCTTCTCACGATCAAGATAGCGCTGACTGCTGATGAGAGGGCCTTTGATCATGCTGCTGCCCTCCTCGTCATCCGTTCCGCTTCTCTGCGGATCTGTGCCATGAATGCTTCACCCTGTGCATACAGCCGATCACATTCGATGTAGGCACTTGCTGGTCCGCGCCATTGCTTATCAAATACCGCGATTGCAACCCCAAAACCGGCACTGCTTGCTATCTGTGTGGCATCTTTTGGCTTGAACCAAGTCGGTAGATCGAAGCTGATGCGCCCCCGGATAAATGCGATGTGATCGGCCTCTTCAGGCCACCAAACTTCGGCTGTAGCTGATTTGATGAGGAATACATAGCGCCCGCCAAGTTCACGCATTTCCATAGCATGATCGATGATGTGGCGCATGCCGGTGATATATTGGCCTTCGTGCTGCTTTGCGCGGGAATACGGCGGGTTTCCGAATGCAGCACCGTTCAGTTCAGCCAGACACGACGACCAGTCTTGCGCCAGAGCATTGTCTTCGGCGGTGTAATAGGCTTCACACTTCGAGTTTTCGCCGTCGCTGAACAGGTCCAATACCAGTGGGCCAAACATGGCATTAATCCCCCAGAAAAGTGGATCCGGCGTGCACAACTGATCGCCAACTTTTTTTAACTCATGGGCTGGCGCTGCTTTGTATGCATTCAGGCTGGCTACGTATTCGTTTGCCGGAGCGGTTTCTATTTCATCAACCAGCAGATCTTCACCATCAAAACCACATGCAAAGGCTTCGCATGACTCGGTGCATGAGCCTGACTCATAACCGCCATTACCCCGAATTGTGGCAGCAATATCTTCACGACTTTTGTCTGCATACAGCGCGATAACCGATTCCAGCGAGTGATTACCCCTGTACATGATTTTATTGGCCTGCTGGCGTCTATCGACAACGCGAACAGAAGGATCTGTAATAAGTTGCCAGAATTCAGCGGCGAGCTGCGGCTCGTCGCGGGCGGCGAGAGCAATCTTATTAATCCCTTTTTCAATGCAAAATACGCAGTTGCCCAGATGTTCAGGTAAGTCCAGATCGAAAGGCTGCTGCTTCCACCAAGCAAGAATGTCTTTTTTCTCCATATCGCTGATGTCAGCCAGGTAATGGACACCCTCTTTAGGCGTCAACCGCTTAGGCTCGTCGATACGGATACCCAACCATTTCTCATGCTCAGGAAAATGGTCTTTGCAATACCGATGGAACGGCTCGATCTTCATTGTCCGAGTACAGAATCGACCACCGACATAAGGTGTGCCGTATTTCGAGCAAGCATCCCGGAATGGCTGAAGGTCGGGACCAATCTCATCAACGCTAACTACTTTGTAGCTATTGCCCTTTCCAAGCTCAGGATTGATTACTAACCGCAAGCAAATCAGATCGATACCCCAGTGCTTAACGATATTACGGATGAATTCATACGTTTTGGAATGCTCAGCACCGGTATCAGTGAATATGTAACGCACATCTTCACCAGCAATTCTTCGCTGTTCCATTAGGTGAACTAAGTGACCTGAAGTGCGACCGCCGGAAAAACTAACAACTTGGATGGCTTTCTTGTCAGTCATTGAGTACGCCTCCCGCTACTGTCATCACACGAACACCGCTGTATTGCTGCGTAGTCATACGAGCACGACCCAGACAAATTGATCGACGAGTTGCTACCAGCCCGCGCTCTGTCGTGCCTTTTGTCCGATCCATTACTGTCAGCCACTGCCGAGCGGCACGACGCCAAAGCTGTTTTTCTTCGAGTTGCTTCGCTAACTCGATGTCGTCCAGAATCATGCGGCCTTCCCTCCCAGCTGGCGCTGAGCAACGTCTTTCCAGATGCTGTTCCAGCGACTCATTGCAAATTCAGGTTTTGACGATTTCAACCCGGCTTTACTGGCCTCAGCACGCACCTGAGTTTCAATCTGGCTGGGGTTGTTGGTTGGTAATGCGCTGCCGATGAATCGGCGGTATGCCGCATCACGTTCGGTGTGATCAGCTGACAGTGATTGCCCTTCCTGAGTGAACCACTTCCCGTCACGCTGTACAGGACGACCAGCGACATCCCACTTACGAGCACCTTCCAGATAGCCAGGGAATTTCGTTGGCTGGAACAGCGTAACTGGGCGCAAGTATTCAGCCATGTTCAGATCTGCGCCCCACTTGGCGTTGAGGTAATCGACGGTCAGGCAAAGTTCGTCCACGGTGAATCCCTCACCGATGCGAGCACGGATATTTTCAAGAGAGGTTTTACTAACCTGATAACGGGAGCCTGTAACCTGATTCAGGTGGGACAGAACCGACTTAGCAGAATCAGTTAAATCGACTTCAGGGTCCGGCTGCTCAGCAGGCGGACAAGGAGTCTTTTTATCTGATGGATCATGTTTTGAATTTACTGACGGATCCCCGCCAGATTCTGGAGGGTGAAAACCGCCTTTTTTGCTCGATTTTGACGGGTCAAATTTTGATGCGTCAGAATTTGATGTGTCAGATTTTGACGGGTCAGAATCTGACAGGTGAGATTGGGCAGCGGCATACAGCTTCGCAACGTTCAGTTGGTACATGTTCGATGCGTTGCGATTGCCCTTCCTTCGCTGGGTGCGAGTAAGCCAGCCGTCCTTCTCCAGCCTAGCTATTGTCGTGCGAACCGTGCTTGGTCCCGCACCCAGTTGACGCGCGATAGTTTCTATTGAAGGCCAGCAAACGCCGTCATCTGACGAGAAATCAGCCAGGCGTGCCATGATGGCCACTGATGCCAATTTCATGCCAGACGATGCGCAACCGTCCCAGACAAATGCAGACAACTTAACGCTCATGACACCCTCGTGAATTTTGCTTGGAACTGCCATAAGGGGCTGACGCACTCATGCTCATAGCCTTCTCGCATGAAAATGACGCGCTCGTTCTGACGGTCGTATCCGATGACATGGACGATTTTTCCGTACTGATCGCGGTAACGCCGATCAAGTTCTGCGATTTGTTCGCCCATGCCTGCCCCCTGCGGTTAATCACACCCACAATGCCGTTCACTCTCCCGTGGTTGCAGGGTATCCAGCGCCCCTTTATCATCCGCTCATACCGAAACGAAACGGGTTTATCGCCGCCAATCAATGGCAGGCAACGAAATTGTGGTAATCCTGTTTTTTGCTGTAATATGTTCATGCGTTTAGTTTCTCTACACCGATTAATTACACGCACCCGACGCCAGCGGCTGCACACTGCTGGCGTCACCCTCTCCAAACAACATCTCTGTCACGACCATGATTTCCGCGACCAGGCTCTGAACCCGATAGCCCTTCGCTCGCATGCGTTTGGTTTCATCCCGATCCAGCACACCATCTGCCGTAAATTCGTTGTGTGCCGCAGCAAATGCCCCAAGCGAGGCCAGTAGTTCGTTGAACTTGACCAGCAACTCTTCGTTGTCTGTTTGCTCAACGTCTGGCAGCTTCACAAACACACCACCAGCACGCTTACACATCGCCTGAGTGATATCCGTCCTACTTGAAATTGCCTCCATCTGAATGGCCATACCGAATGGGACCATTTGTCCGCCCACCTGCCGAACGCGATTACTCAGCGCGTTGTATGTGCCGTCATGCGCCAGTTGCTGAGCCATCGCTTCGTAGCCACCAGCGAACTCGGTGATCAACTTGTGCATGGCTGCTGTTATGTCCGCTGGAGCGGTAAAGTTTTTATTGTCCACAGTGAGTTACCTTTTCTTGTGGTTTCGCCCTGCCCTGCTTTGTCGTAAAAATGCGGCAAGAAAGTGGCGTTTACTGATTTTGGTTTCGCTCAGTGCTGCGTAGATATGCCCAGTCAACATCTGGACGAAGCTCTTCGCAGGTGACTTTGCCATCTGTAGCTTTTTCGATTTCTGGGCAGCGTTCAGCTGGGACTTGTCTATCTCCATTAGCCCACTGCGATATGAGTGAAGCGTTTACGCCTAACTCCTTACCAAGCAAAGTTGCTAATCCCCGACGTTGGCCTGTAAAAATTTTCAGGTTCATAAATGCTCGCTTTATTAAATGGAATCACAGGAATATAGCGTAACGCGAAATTACAAACAAGAAATTAAGCGTTACGCGCATATACCACTTTTGCGTTTTGCTATGTAATTCAGACATGAAAGATATTGATGAAATCAGACGTGAGAACATGCGCCTCTTAGAGGTGGAGTTAGGCGGCCCAGCAGAGGCCGCTAGTCGTGTTGGCATGTCACCCGCTCAATTCACCAATCTCAAGAAGGGAGCGAAAGACTCTAAAACGGGCAAGCGACGCGGCATGCGCAAGGGAACAGCTAGGCGCTTAGAGGAGGCGGCGGGAAAACCTGTAGGCTGGCTCGATATTGATCATTCGTCCCCCACTCCAAATGAACAGTCTCTTGGTGTAGATATAAACGAACTATTTGCACACGCCCTCCCTGAACAGCAAGCGGTAGTTCGATATATTCTGCGTCACAGTAACGATAAAATACCCGAATGGGTTGATAGCGATGCTCGAGCTTACGCTGACTCTCTTGAGTCCAAAGCAAGGCGCTGGTTGACGGAAAAAGGATCTCGGCAAGAGCCAAGGAAAAACAAGGCTTAAGCTGGTTTGGTCTAATGGTGAGCCAGTAACTTGACGACTTATCTAACTAATCCTGCCATTGGCAGGATTTTTTATGTCTGCGATTTAGCGTTTCGCGTCTAATTTGCGTTTCGCTAAATTCAGCTTGACGTATAATTTCGCGTTACGCTATATTAATTCCATCAACAGCGAACAGGCACAGAGAGGTAGTGATGAGCATGTCAGGGCGTTTGATTCAAATCAATGTGAATGGTGTGCTGTTGGCGTCACTGCAAACCGATAGTGCTGTAGCGGCTGATTACATCAGTTTTATGCAGGCTCTGACCGAGGCAATAATGGACAAGGTTGCCCTTGAAAAAGAGGCAGGGCGAAGCGGTAAAACCATTACGCACGGCTTGTTTGAAACACTTGGTTCTCTACCAATTAAAGATCCCAAAGGTCTTTGATAAACGAATCGACGCGGATAGTGCTGGAGCCGCGTGATATATGCAAAAAATGCTCAGCGACGTTATCAGATAGTTGAGTGTTCCATTTGCTGAAACTGCCGTCAGGGAAGTATTCGTTGAAGATACTTTCTACAGCAGATTCACCAGATTGAATATCGCTAATCATGCCGCACTGAAAAAGGCATTTAGCAATCAGGTGTGATTTAAGCATGTAAGTTCCTTCTTGGTTGTGTGGTAACTCCCAAGATACCACTGCCGCCTGAGGTGGTGAAGTAAATCAGGTACACAACAGGTAAGAGCATTTAGGGGACGGCTGCTGCTTTGCAGGCTGGCGAGAGAACCGGAGATAGTGCTCTTTCCGTTGTGGTGATCAGGTGATTGTTGGGTTCCCTACCCTACACTCGGTTCGACTCCGAGCGCCCTACAAAATCACGTAGGACCGTGATAGCTGTGAAATTGCTGTGTGTAGTCTTTGCGGTGGTCTGGTTTATGCCACACCAGGGGTTCTCGGGTCACCGCACTTTTTTACTGCATATAAAGGCGGATGCCGGATTCATTTAAATTGAAATGATGAATCGGTTTATTTGTTTTTTAACTCCGGCATCCACCTTTGTGTGTAGAGAAATAGAAGTTCTGGGGCAACCCATTAATTAATCCCAAATGTGCAAATTAATCGCCTTGCGGCGAGGGATTAACTCAACCTAAAAACCGGTGTGGAGAAATCTAAATGTCTAATTTTGTAGATGTTTTGAAAAAGAAAAAAATTAACCATGTTGTTAATGATAATGCCGCTATTGTAATTGAAGGCGATCTGTCTCTGCTGGGACGTACTGATATCACCAGTCTGCCTGAGAACCTGAGCGTCGGCGGTTACCTCGACCTGGAAGGTACCGGCATCACCAGTCTGCCTGAGAACCTGAGCGTCGGCGGTTCCCTCTACCTGAGAGGTACCGGCATCACCAGTCTGCCTGAGAACCTGAGCGTCGGCGGTTCCCTCTACCTGAGAGGTACCGGCATCACCAGTCTGCCTGAGAACCTGAGCGTCGGCGGTTCCCTCTACCTGAGAGGTACCGGCATCACCAGTCTGCCTGAGAACCTGAGCGTCGGCGGTTACCTCGACCTGGAAGGTACCGGCATCACCAGTCTGCCTGAGAACCTGAGCGTCGGCGGTTACCTCGACCTGGAAGGTACCGGCATCACCAGTCTGCCTGAGAACCTGAGCGTCGGCGGTTACCTCGACCTGGAAGGTACCGGCATCACCAGTCTGCCTGAGAACCTGAGCGTCGGCGGTTACCTCGACCTGGAAGGTACCGGCATCACCAGTCTGCCTGAGAACTTCACCTGCGACTCGCTTTATCTCGATCCGCAGCGTTTTGATAACGTCACTTACCGCGAGAATTGCGGCAACTCTAGCCGAACCATCTTCGCCGCCTGGGTTCAGGGGAATTTCCGAATCGCCGCAGGCTGCTTCTGGGACACTCTAGATGAATTTGAATCTGCTGTTGATGAAAGCTATTCCGGTGATGCGGCTGAGGCGTACAAACAAGCGGCGCGGGATTGTGTTGCAGATCTGACAGAAAAACTGAATAAGGCTGGTGAATAATGAGCTGGATTTCAACCTATACGGGGCGGCATTTTAATTATGCCGATCCAAATTTAGACAGTATCTGTCTGCTGGATATCGCGCATTCACTGAGCCAGATCAACCGGTTATGCGGACATACAAACTGGCCGTATTCCGTTGCTCAACACTCTGTTGGGGCAAGCTATATCGTTCCGCAGAAATTTGCTCTGGAAGCGCTCATGCATGACGCACACGAAGCATATGTGAACGACATGATGTCGCCGCTGAAGCACCTGCTGCCAGACTACAAATCCATTGAAACACGTATTGAACAGTTGGTGCGGATGAAATTCGATCTGCCTCTGAAAACCAGCCCTGAAGTAAAACACGCCGATCTGGTTATGCTGGCAACAGAGAAAGAAGCGTTGCTGCATGCCAATTCTGGCGAATGGCCGATTCTTGAGGGTATTACGCCATCAAATCGGATTATTGTCCCCATGTCACCGGTTGAGGCTAAGCAGCAGTTCATTCATCGCTTTCACGATCTGACTGCTGGGCAGTATTTAGCTGTCGATTATGAAGGCGAGCCAGTGTATTTGGGGCCACCAGAGGATGATGCTCTCATTATAGAGAACGCCATGCATTCATTGATGCTGCGTAATATCCAGCAAGGACTGAAACTGCCTGGTAGAAAACCGTTATCTGCTGAGGTTCTTGACCACGTTAATCACCTGCATGCAGATAACGAACACCTCCGCTCAGTCATCTGCGAATTAGAAGCACAGCTTAAGGCGGGGGTGCAACGTGGCTAAAAACTCGAAAGATGCTTATGGGGCTCAAGGGAAAACTAACGTTCTCAATTTCGCTCCAGAAAACTTATATATGACAGATGACCCATCTCACCCGCTTTATGACGAACGTATCTATTTGGCACTGAGCGAGGCTATGGTCCTAAACATCATGGATCAGGGGGTTATCGAGCCGATAGTTATCTGGAAAGACAGAGAAACCGGAACGGTGTATGTAGTTGACGGTCGCCAGCGCGTTAAGCACGCTCGTGAAGCGAACCGGCGATTAGTCGATCAGGGAAAACCTTGTCTGATGGTTCCCGCAGTTGTTCGTATTGGCTCGGTGCATCGTGCGAAAGAAGCTGCAATCAGCGCCAATGAAATTCATATACCAGATACACCGCTTGGTCGAGCCAAGAAGATGGCGTCAATGCTGACACTCAGCTACGACGAAAGCGATCTGGCTCTTTATTTTGGATGCAGCGCTCAGACGGTTACAGCAACACTCGCCCTGCTGGATTGCACGCAAGCGGTTCAGGATGCTGTCGAGTCTGGGCAAATAAATACCGGCCACGCTAGGCAATTGGCAAACCTCCCACCGGATGATCAGCGCGAAAAAGTCAAAGAGCTAGTTCAGGCCACCAGCGGTGTGTCTGGGCATGAGCGCGTTCGTCGTCAGCGTGAGGTTTTGGGCAACGCGAAACCGAAACTCAAAAGCCGAAAGGAAATCACAAAAGCTCTCGAAAACGCTACTGGCGATTATGCAGATGCACTGCGCTGGGTTCTTGGTGATAACGGACACCAGCAAGACTGCCAGGACGGTGAAGTATGACTAATGCGACGATTTTAGATATGTGCTGCGGCAGTCGCATGTTCTGGCATGACAAGAGCGACCCACGAGCTGTGTTTATAGATATTCGGGACGAGAAACATACATTGTGTGATGGGCGCAGCCTTGTGATTTCGCCGGACATCATTGCTGATTTCCGCCAGCTTCCATTCGCTGACGAGTCTTTCCCTGTCGTTGTATTCGATCCTCCTCATCTTGAACGGGCGGGTCCAGAGGGATGGATGCGGAAAAAATACGGCGTGCTTAACCCGCAAACGTGGCGTGATGATTTACGCGCAGGATTCTTGGAGGCATTCCGAGTTTTGCGCCCGCTCGGTGTATTGATTTTCAAGTGGAATGAAACTCAGATACCCACCAGCCAGATTTTATCGCTGATAAATGAGCGACCGATCATCACCCAGCGAACAGGAAAAAATGACAAAACTCATTGGGTTATTTTTGTGAAAAATGGTGAATGACATGAAATCAACAATTACAGCATTACCCGTTGAACGGGACGAATACGGTTTTTGGACGCACCCGAAATACGAAGAGTTTTGCGCAGATCGAGAGTCCATTCCTACTGTTGAGTTTGATGAATGGATGCAGAACAACGGCATGGATTGGGGGATTACAGAGTTGGAATCCGACCCAGCAACAGAAGCTGATGCTATTAGAGATCGCTACTTTGAAGCTGGCGACCTTAATGTGTCCGACTGGAACCCAACACCACCAGCCGGTGATGGTTGGTTTGTTGGTTCTATTCACGATACAGAAGACGGGCCAGTTTGCATCTGGTTGCGTGAAAACGCCTGAGTGCACAGGCTGGTAATTAATCGGTGTGGAGAAATGACCCATGAGCAAGCTGATGAAAGCAAGTAAATGGGGGCAACGGGAGTTTGAAGTTGGCTCAGAGCCAGATACCAGAACTATAAAGCGATGGATTGAAAACGGCCTCTTGCGGGGCCGCATCGTTGATGGCTCTGCATGGGTCTGTTCATCTGAAAAATGGGGTGTTGACTCCACCGTTTCCCAGGCTGTTATGCAGTTAATTAGTGAGTAATGAAATGGCTGCTCGCCCACGAAAACGCGAATATCGATCGCTGCCCGATTATCTTTTTTTTGATAAAAGTAAAGGCGTTTACAGATTCACGTTAATTACAGGGAAGAAAAAGAGTATAGGGAAAGATCGAGCAATAGCGATTGCAATAGCACGTGAATATAACTATCAAATGCGCCCGGAATCAGCCGTATCAATCAACTCCCTGATCAGGGAGTCAGGCGGGAGATCGGGAGAAAACCTCCCTTTCTCCAACCATGTCGATAATATTATGAGTCGTGCGATCACTGACGAAAAACCATCCCCTAATACGCTCGCTGACTGGAATAATGATGCTCTCCGCGTGAAAGAATTTTTCTGCGATATTGTATCATGCGATATAGAACTGGAGCACGTTAACGCATATATCCAGCATTACCATTCAGAAGCATCGGCAAACGTGCAAAACCGGAAAATTAGCTTTCTTAAAAAGCTTTTCAGCTATGCTGTTGATGAGTCGCTAATGTTCGACAACCCTGCGTCTCGCAAGAAAATGCGGCGGGTGGATGGCAAAAAACGCCGCCGTCTTTCATTTCAGGATTTTCAGCGCATTCGAGCGTCTGCGCCAAGCTGGTTACGAACGGCTATGGATCTTGCATTGCAAACAACACAAGCACGGCTTGAAGTTTCTCGTATCAAATATTCAATAAAAGAACCCAAAGAAGGGGTGTGCGGTTGTCTATGGCATCAAGTGCCAGAAAATGGAATACATGGTGTGCTGTACATCCACAGACAGAAGGTACATAAAAAGGAAGCCTCGCACATCGCTATACCGATCGGGGGTGAGCTTAAGCGCATCATTGATGACAGTAGAGACCGGATCGCCAGTCCGTATGTAGTGCACCGGCTCCCCGAGAAAAACAGCAATCCAATCAGCCAGGAGGTTAATCACCCCACTCAGGTTAGCCCAGACTATTTGAGTCGGGCATTCTCTGACTTGCGTGACACTGTCGGGGTGGCGTCTGAATATCCACTAGCAGAGCGCCCAACATTTCACGAGATACGTGCGCTAGCCGCATTTATGTTTGAGAAGCAGGGAATAGATCCACAGGCGCGCATGGCGCACAGCGATGCCAAATCAACGAAAATTTATACTCAAAATCATCTGGACTGGGTCACTGTTCCTCACGCTGAAATTAAAACAGGGTAATGGTAAAACGACACATAAGTCATTGATGTATATGATGTAGATTTTGCAGGGAATGCACTGTTTGCATATACATACAAAACGGTGCTGAGGCCAGTGCTGGCGCGGGTTTACGGCGAATCAGTCCGGTGACATGGGGTGTCGGGGGTCGGAGGTTCAAATCCTCTCGTGCCGACCAAATGTCCCCAACGTTTTGTCTACTGAAGTCCAGACAAGACTATAAAGAACAGATTAAACAGTAGGTTGCATAAGCCTGCTGTTTTTCTGTTGTCTACTTAACTCCATATTGATACATTGAAATCCACACTTTTTAGGCATAGATATAGGCATACGACGCAACATGTAGCCTAAACCCTATGCCTAAACAGCTTTGCGGATTTGATTGGAGAGCGATATGGCACGTCAGACAAAGCCCCTGAACAATACTGAGGTCAAAAGCGCCAAGGCCACTGACCGTGCCGTCACCCTCTACGATGGAGACGGTTTAGAATTACAGGTCACTCCAAGCGGTTCAAAACTCTGGCGTTTTCGCTACTACAAACCCTTCACTCGCAAACGTGCAATGATTAGCCTTGGCTCTTACCCTTCGGTATCTCTTGCCGAAGCGCGTAAGCTCCGCGAAGATGCACGACTTCTTCTTAGCAAAGACGTTGATCCGCAGGAGCATAAGCAAGCAGAGCAATCACGGCAAAAAAATGCTACAGAAAACTATAACCGCTCCACCTATCTGGAACAACGCAAGATATTGATGTGCTGGTGGGGTGAATTTGTAGAAACAGCCGCAACAGGAAAAGTGATGGCGTCGGAAGGAGCCAGAGGATTACGCATCGCCAATGGCTGATGCTGTATTTATATATGGGGCAATAAACTGAACCAGAAAAAACGCGTGGAATATGTAGTGCATATAGTCGGTGCTGTTCTCAGTGAGAACACGCCGAATAAGAATGAATTCTTTCATAAACTGGTTGTAAGAAAGCGCGCAGTTATCAGAATCATTTATTTGAATAAGTGATCCTGGATTCTTTCACTTGCCCTGAAACTCGAATTATGCGGTATTAGGCGCTGCTATTTAGGCCATTTTTAATAGATTCAGAAATATTCTATTTCGTGGTTAGAAATCCAGATGAGGATTGAGCCATGATAGTCGTCATTAGTGGAGGCTATTAACGAGCATTTATCTGCATTACCGTCGGCAGTGTAAGCACAACTTTGCTTCACCCGGACGGTTAACTCCCCACTTTTTGATACTGTCTCTGAGTCAATAAATTGCGCGCTTCCGGATGGGTAAAATATGCGCTTATCCTTTTGATCTTTGTAGTTCCTTATGCGTACAGGGAATTGGTTACTGTGATATTCATATCGCTCTACAACTTCGCCCGTATCTTTGTCCACAATTGTTTCAAGCAACCCACGCACATTATAGCTGAGCACAAATTTGCCCTTTTCATTCTCGAGCTCAGTGATTTCGCAACGTTCATTGATTTTTCCGGTAATACGCTGACCTTTAAAAGAGGTCAGTACGCCATCTTTGTTTACCAAATGGAACTCTCGGTCATTTGCTTTATCAACCATGTTGATATTAGTAAAGCATCCGCTGCGATCAAATTTAACTTCTGTCATAGCTTGAAGTTTACCGGAAACATCTCGGATCCACTGAAGGCTGTGTTTTACGTTCCCGGTAGTTGCATCATGCTCGAACAAAAGAGCAGCATTTAATACCGCCGGTTTGAATTGAGTAAATGCAGCGACATTAGATGACATTGCCAAAAATAATAGACTTAAAAACACCTTTGCTTTCATTAGTTATTCCTTTATCAGTAGGATCGCTCTCTAAGGTGACGGCGAACTCAAGTTATCAAATTCTTTGCGAATAGCCACGAATAATCGAGATGCTTTCATGCCACAAATTAAGCATCTGTTGTTCGCTCTTGGAGGACAATCATACTCAAATCTTCCACACAGCAGGAGATTTGAGTATGAAACAAAGACCGTATCATCAGACAAAAAAGACCGCTTCAGATATCTCATATCTGGGGGATTGAATCAGACTTGAACTGGAAGGTAAAACGCGCGATCTGGCCCTATTCAACATTGATCTGTCTCTGAAATTATACCCACCTAATTACGCCGCCATTTCATAATCCACCGGCGTTTGATAACCCAGCGTCGAGTGCTTGCGACGGCGATTGTAAAACACCTCAATATAATCGAATATCGCGTTCATCGCTTGTTCTCTGCTGACAAACGTTTTGCCACACATCAACTCCGTTTTCAGCGTGTGATAGAAGCTTTCCATTACTGCATTGTCGTAACAGCAACCCTTTCCGCTCATTAAGCAGCGTAAACCCTTGTCTTTCAGTACATCCCGGTATCGATGGCTCGCATATTGACTGCCTCTGTCCGAATGCGCTATCTCCGGCCCTATCGGTTTGTGAGTCTGGCTTTAACAAATCAAGAAAAACTTAATTTAAGCCACCAACCTCTTTCAAGATAGCCATGGTATTTATCCTTATACGCTACGGCAGCGTATAATACACGGCGATGTCGCGATGAACAGTGGACTACGATGGTCAGGTTGCAAAAAACCTGACCATCGTAGTCCACTCTGAACAAAGTGATAAAGGCCGATATGCCGGAAAGTGTACACATTACCTCAGAGGCGATCTTTCGATAAGCACGTTTACCCAAAATCTGATTTATTCAACAAAACCACGTAGCTCCTGCTTACAGAGGATAAATAATGAAAAAATTAGCCATTGTATGGTTTTTTTTACTGCCCACGGCGCAAGCTGCGGCTTTGGATTGCAATAACGCCAACACGCAACTCGATATGAGTCAATGCGCGGATCAGACGTATAAAAAAGTGGATGATGAGCTTAATAAGCTTTATCAAGATATCGTAAAACGGACAGTTATTGAAGAACACAAAGCACTGCTCAAGTCAGCGCAGAGAAGATGGATTTCCTATCGCGACGCTGACTGTGAGTTTCAGACTTTCCCAACAACAGGGGGATCGGTTCATGGCATGCTGTATTCCCAGTGCCTGACACAGAAAACCGCCGCGCGCGTAAAAGAATTCAAAAGCATGCTACGTTGTAAAGAAGGGGATCTGAGCTGCCCGCTTTAAGCCACCGAATCGGTTACAATATAAACCCAACATCTTTCGTGAAAAAATCAGGAGTCGCTACACGGGTGTTTCATACCTTCACCACCGTGTTCAATAACGAAATTGCCACTGGAATTACTCTTGTCGAATAAGAATGATATTATTCGGGCCAGATGACGCAAGCAGCAACTGACAAAGACCTTAACCCTTGGGCTACTTATGAACAATGAAATACCACTTAAATATTATGACATCGCGGATGAATATTCGACGGAATCCGCAAAGTCGGTGAGCGAGCCAGAACGCGAAGCTCTGGCTCGCTATTTTCAGTTGCTGATCACCCGCTTAATGAATAATGAAGAAATCAGCGAGGATGCGCAGAAAGAGATGGCCAGCGAGGCTGGTATAGACGAACAACGTATTGATGAGATAGCGATGTTTCTGAATCAATGGGGCAATGAGTAGTTTTGAAAAGGATACAACGTAGCGATGTTATGATCGCATATCACTCATAACACCTAAGAAATCCTGGCACTGCTCACGGACGAATAGTGCCCAAAACTGAACGTTGTATCCAATTCTGAGGCCAGCTAACGCCAACTGTAGATAGCAGTCTCCCCCAAATTCAAGTGACGCAGCGATCAAATCCTGCAATCTGGTATAGCCTCAAAAATTACGGGTATAATCCCACACATTATCCAACTGGTTTAGAAACGAAGATGACAAAACTCACCTTACAAGAGCAGATGCTAAAAGCTGGATTAGTCACCAGCAAAAAAATGGCCAAAGTCCAAAGAACAGCTAAAAAATCACGCGTTCAGGCTCGTGAGGCAAGAGAGGCTGTAGAAGAAAATAAAAAAGCGCAACTTGAGCGTGACAAGCAGCTAAGCGAACAACAAAAACAAGCGACGTTATCTAAAGAATATAAAGCCCAGGTTAAGCAACTTATTGAAATGAATAGGATTGATGTTTCAAAAGGCAATGTTGGTTTTAACTTCACAGATAATAATTTAATTAAAAAAATAGATGTGGACAAACTGACTCAGGCTCAGTTGATTAGTGGCCGTCTCGCTATTGCACGTTTGGTTCTCGATAACAGCGGAGAGAGTGAATACGCTATTATCCCCGCCATCGTAGCCGATAAAATCATGCAGCGAGATGCGGACAGCATTGTATTAAATAGTGCGCTTAGTCAGGAAGAACAAGACGAAGAAGATCCGTATGCTGATTTTAAAGTGCCAGATGATTTAATGTGGTAATAAACGTCTTACAAATGCCTAGACTGAACAGTCCTTCAGGGCTTTTCAGTCATATTTTGTGTTCAGCCAGCCAATAAAAGCACTGTCTTATCCTAGATAGTCGCCGACCACCCTGTTAACGTTTTCACCACAACTGGACGCAGCATTTTACTCTCTATCGCTTATATCGTCACCGCGCCCTCGCATACCAGAAATTTATCGTCCAGACTTAAATCAAAGGCATGGTCTGCGCAGGAAATGTGTTTTACACTGCGCGCTGCAAAAACTGAGTAGATAAACGATTAAGCAGGCGGTAATGGCGATGAACGGAACGATCACAACCTGGTTTAAAGATAAAGGTTTTGGATTTATCAAAGATGAAAACGGTGATAACCGTTATTTTCATGTGATTAAAGTCGCCAACCCTGATCTGATTAAGAAAGATGCGGCGGTCACCTTCGAACCCACTACGAATAACAAGGGTCTATCGGCTTATGCTGTAAAAGTTGTGCCGGAAAGTAAATACATCTATATCGCGGGCGAGCGTTTAAAACTCACGTCGCTCAAGTCTTTCGTGGTTTACAGCGAAGAAGTGCCTGCCGATACCCACATTGATAAAGAAAATGTGGTGCTGTCTGTGGGGGCACTGATGAGTAGTATCAGACCAAAATCAAGCACTAAACCTGGTGAAATGCGCTCGCTGAAAAAACTGGCGATCACCACCTTTCAGGGAACAACGTTAATCTTCTCAGAAGATGAAATAGACATAGATGCCGCAGTGAAACAGCTAAAAATGTGAAATAATTTAGAACGCTCCTGTGCCGAAATCCCGCACCATTATTCATCAGCAAGATTTCGGCATCGCTAACTGACTTCAGTGCACTGTGATATATCGTTCTTTCACAAACTCCGCCAGCAATCAAGCCACTCCATGTGTCAGTCCACTTAATGCTTTCGCCACGTTGTGCGCCATGTTAGTTCGATTGAATGATGAAACAACTGCACAATCTGTCTCCGCAGCACCACGTAGCCCATAACATCAATCGACAACAAACAGCTTAGCGCCCGTCTCAGTGTAGGAACGATGCGCTTCCGCGTTATCCGCAACCTGATAGCTCATTCCAGGTTTGAGGACAAAAACACGACCATCATCTAATTCCGTATGAAGTTCGCCTTCAAGGCACAGCAGGACATGCCCTTTTGAGCACCAGTGATCAGCCAGATAGCCCGGCGTGTATTCGACAATACGGACGCGGATATGATCAAAACGCTGTGTTCGCCAATACGCGATCCCCGACTCCCCCTTATACTCAGTGGGTTCTATTTGTGACCAATCAGTCGTACCAAACGGAATGTTCTTCATGTCCATACTACAGCCCCTATTCTCAACGTTATTGGTTAACACTCCGCTTACTATTTTCGCTAATCAGCGTTTGGCGCCACGGTTCCACGGCATTTTCATTAACAGCCTTGCCATACCGCAAAAACCGGTAACGCCAGCAAACAGCAACCCCGCCCCCACAAATCCAGAGAGCAGGAAGAAAGCACTATTGACGCTGTAACCCAGTAATACACCACTCAGAATAAGTACACCAGCGGCGATTTGAACCTGCCGCATGATGTCAATTGGCTGTTTATTATTGATTTCCGTTGGAAAACCCACCTTTTTCCAGGCAGTCATTCCACCATTAAGTAAAAAGGCCGTTGCCGGAAACGCAGACTGCATCAGAATCTCAGCATTCTGTGCTGAACGCATACCAGACAAACAATGGAAAATTATAATCTTTCCTTCCCTATCCTCTTTAGGAAGAGCATATCCTGCTGTGGGATTCAGCGGGCGCAATCTCGCCTGTGCGATATGCTCGCGGGCGTACTCTTCCGGCTGGCGAATATCAATGAGTATCGCGCCTTCATCTAACAATTTGCTGGCCTGTGCGGGTGAAATCGCAAGTGGTGTTGGCATGATCGTGATCCTCTTTCGAGCCGTTGAAACCCATCATAATGCGCCACTCAACATGGTGTTCAGCCAGCAAGAAAGATGATATTGCTGATTGTATGCGTGCCGCCATTAGTTTAGACAAATCTAATTAAGTTAAATCTAAATTAAATAATGTACGCGTGCAACCACTTTCCGTGCAGGGAAAGCAATCGAGGCTGGACATCGATTTGCCGACTGATACTCTGTAAATAGGAACACTATTTTAAAAACAGCCGTGCTGTCGCAATCGCATCAAAGAGATAAGTGCACCGTACAAAAATGATGCTATTTACGGGCCATTCTATGGTTCTGTTTACCTTATCGACTGGGAAACTTGAGATATCTCCAAGACCGTTTCATGAAAAAATTAAAAGATACAGACTGGTATAAAAAGCGTTACTCCAACCGCGTTCTCTTCTGGAGAGAAATCTCACCACTCGCCTTCCCTATCTTTATTGAAGGCCTTTGCGTCGTGTTGATGGGAGTTTTCAGTACGTTCCTGGTCAGTTGGCTGGGAAAAGAGGCCATGGCGGCCGTCGGCCTGGCTGATAGCTTCAACATGGTCATCATTGCGTTCTTCACTGCGGTCGCATTGGGGACCGCCGTTGTTGTTGCTTTCAGTCTAGGACAGCGTAATAGAAAGCAAGCGCGATCTGCCGCTCGTCAATCGATGTCATTGCTAGTTTTATCATCGTTTCTATTGGTCGCTCTGGTTGAATTCGCTGGTTCGGCGATTATCGATCTGATCGCAGGACAGGCCGATGAACAGGTTAAAACGCTGGCTCTCACGTTCCTTCGCTGGACAGTGTGGGGATATCCTGCTGTCGCTGTCGCGCTAGTCGGCTGTGGCGCGCTCCGGGGCGCGGGGAATACCAAGTTACCCATGGTCATCAATATTGGGATGAATATCCTCAACATTGCCATCAGTAGCCTACTGATTTACGGGGCATTTTCCTGGGAGGGACTCGGTTTTATCGGTGCAGGCATCGGAATTACCATTTCACGCTATATCGGAGCAATACTCGTGATTCTGACGCTGATGCACGGTTTTAACGGTGCGTTGCGCATTCCCTTCAGGTCTTACTTTGCACCTTTTACCGTGTCGATTCTCTACGAGGTACTCAGCATCGGGATCCCCGCCAGCATCGAATCCGTGATGTTTAATATCGGTAAACTCATCACCCAGCGCTTTGTCGCAGGCATGGGAACCGAAGTGATTGCTGGAAACTTTATAGCTTTCTCCATCTCGACGCTGATTAACCTGCCCGGTAATTCGCTCGGCGCAGCCGCCACGATTATTGTTGGTACACGGCTGGGGAAAGGCCAGATCATGCAGTCCACTCGTCAGCTAAAACATATTTTCTGGCTATCCAACATTGGGCTGTGCGCTCTTGCCGTTCTCTCGGTCCCTAGCGCCAGCTTTTTGGCATCGTTTTACACCAATGAGCCGGAAGTAATCGACGTGGCAAAACATCTCCTGTGGCTTAATGCGCTATTTATGCCAATCTGGGCGGCATCGTGGGTATTACCTGCTGGACTGAAAGGAGCAAAAGATGCCAGCTACACCATGTGGGTAGCGATGGCAGGCATGTGGGGATGTCGGGTCATCGCGGGATACATCCTCGGCGTGATGCTCGGCTTTGGCGTGATCGGCGTGTGGATGGGCATGTTCTTTGATTGGATTGTGCGCGGATTCTTCTATTACCGCCGACTGATGAGCGGCCGCTGGCTATGGCGCTATCGCTCACCGACAGATTGATGATGGCGAGCGAGGACATCCGCTCGCTTACAACAAGAATAACATGCTTAGCGGCCCGGGCTCGTCAACGGAGCAAAACGGGTCGCCATGATAATCAACACAACCACACCGACGGTCATAATCATCCAAGCCTGTTCCAGACCCGCCGTATGCTGACGTATAAACCCGGCGAGCAGCGGCATTAAACTGGCGAGGATATAACCACCACCTTGCACAAAACCCATCAGCGAACCCGTTTTATGCGGTTCAGTCACCTGATCCAATGCCACAATCAGCGACAGCGGGAACAGCGCGCCAATCCCAATCCCCAGCATGATGATGATAGGGTATGTGAACGTCAGCGGGGCGGCAATCAGCCCAATCATGCCCACCAGCATCACAGCCAAAATAGGAAGCAGCAACTTCCGTCGATCGGGAAAACGGTTAATGAACGTTGATACCAGCAGACCGGAAATCACTTCCGTCATCGTTAATGCGCCTAACATCAGACCGCTTTGTGTCGCATCTAATCCCAGTTGCATGTAATACGGCGGTAACCATGCTAGCACCAAGGTATATGCGCCCGTCCCAATACCAAAGAACACCATCAGCAGCCAGTCCATTCCACTTCGACGCGTTGCTAAAACGGTCACTGCACCCTGCTTCGCGGTATACGCTTTAGGAACGCATCGCCAGGCCACCGCCGCAACCAACGCCACAATTCCCCAGCAGGCCAATGCACGTTGCCAGCCCCACGCATTTGCCAGCGGAGAAACCGATGAAGCAGCAAACGCCGCACCGGTCATTATCGCCGTGGTGTAAAAGCCCATGAGAAGACTGCTATGACGACCAAAATGGAGCTTGATAAACGACGGCACCAGCGCCTGAATCAAGGCAATCCCGATTCCGGCAAGCGCAGCGCTAACCAGCAGCGCAATACCGCTATTCAGCCACCACCGGGCGCTACACGCCAAGGCAATGACCACGATACCCAGCGTGATTCCGCGATACTCACCGAGACGCGCCTGTAATTGCCCGCCATATAACGCGCACCACCCCATAGCGAACACAGGGAGCGTCGTTAACATCCCTGCCATGCTGTCATCCAGACCCGTTGCAGCCTGAATATGATTCAACAACGGACCAATGCCTGCCAAGACAGGGCGTAAATTCAACCCCAACAGGATAATCGTGAAGAAAAGAAAAACCCGCGTGCGGGCCGTTGATGCCACTACCATGTATAACCTCAATCGCTTAAACAAGTCACTGCTGCCTGATGAACATTATCTTCACAGAAAGAATCTTCACGTCAAGATAATATCTTATAATAGGCTGTTACAGTATGCATGTGATCAATGGCAGCAAGAACGACCGGATATCGATCGGTTGGAAGGCGACTGGATAAATTACGGGTAAAGCTCGTTGCTGGCTTAGACAAAAATCCATAAAAAAATCCGCTCTAAAAAGAGCGGATTCTTCTGACACAGCTAACGCCAACACTGAGGGATAAAAACCCTACAGGGTTAGATTAGAAGCGGTAACCTACGCCAACAGCCCAGGCACCAACGTCAACGCTACGGATACGGCTTTGTTCGTAACCAACATCCAGAGCAACGTCTTGGATTGGATTGAACTGAACACCAGCACCGTAGGTGAAGCCGTAATCGTCATTGCTGGCGTTATCCAGACCATTGGTGTCGTTGCTTGTAACTTTACCGTGGCTGAAACCAACAACGCCGTACAGGCTTGCCCAGTCATTCAGACGGTAAGCAGGACCCGCAGTGAAGCCCATGTACTGACCTTTGTTATAAAAACCGTCATCACTACCATTTTTTTCCAGGTAGGTGAATGAGCTAATAACGCCCAGTGGGTTATTATCTTGCTCGTAACGATATTTCAGGTTAAAACCTTTAACTTTATTTTGTACGCCCTGAGCATCACCTTGAGCATAACCGGCAGTTACGGTGCTTTGACCAGCAAATGCAGAACCTGCGCCAACGGCTAATACACAAGCCAGAGCGGAAAGACACGCGATTTTTTTCATATTTACAGCCTCAAATTCATTTTATGAAAGACTAACTAACGCAGTAAATATAACAAAGAAGTTCGGAGCTTGCCGCCCTATAAATATTTATCAATTAGGCTTTAGATGTAACAAATATTGTCAAAATCAATCTATCACACTAATTATATTGAAGTTTTCATTGTGACAGTTAGATTAAAAATAAATTCACCACCGGGCGGTAAAACAGACAATTCTGAATTTCTCGCTCAGTTTGTATGCTAGTGGTATTGGATGAAAAAATCCCAGTTAAATGATGCGTAAATAAAGGTCAATAAAAGTCAATTCATACCAGACAAATTGTTTACAATTGGATATAATAGCGACGGAATGTTATACCTTTTTTAAGGCCAAAAGAATGACCTTATTTCCCCACCGTTTGTCATCATTCATCCCTGTATTGCTCATCATTATCTCGATGCTGTCTATCCAAAGCGGAGCTGCTCTGGCCAAAAATCTGTTTCCGCTCATCGGAGCCACTGGCGTTACGGCATTACGTCTGGGAATTGGGACGATCATTCTGTGCATCATTTTCAAACCGTGGCGTATGCGCTTCAGTAGCAACCGCCTGCCGCTGTTGATTTATGGTATTACGTTGGGCGGTATGAATTTTCTGTTCTATCTCTCATTGCAGACGGTGCCACTTGGTATTGCCGTCGCACTGGAATTCACCGGTCCACTTGCCGTTGCTATGTTAGCTTCACGCAGACTGATTGATTTTCTATGGGTTTTCCTTGCAGTTGCGGGTTTGTGGTTTTTATTGCCGCTGGGTCACAATATCGGAAATGTTGATTTAACGGGGGCTGCCTACGCCATTAGTGCAGGTGCCTGCTGGGCGTTCTATATTCTATTCGGGCAAAAAGCAGGGGCAAATCATGGGCCAGGCACCGTTGCTATTGGTTCCTGTATTGCCGCACTGATCTTCTGCCCTATTGGCGCATATTACGCTGAAAGCACGCTGTTTTCGCTTACGATACTCCCGCTCGGCATTGCCGTTGCAATCCTGTCCACTGCGCTGCCCTATTCTCTGGAAATGGTGGCATTAACACGTCTACCCGCCAGAACATTCAGCACCCTAATGAGTATGGAACCCGCTATTGCCGCCTTGTCCGGGATACTTTTCCTCGGCGAACACCTCGCGTTTATACAGTGGATGGCGCTGATATTTATTATCACCGCCTCACTAGGCGCAACGTTGACAATAAAATCAGCAGAGGTACGTAAAGAAGAGAAGACATAAATAGAAATAGAATATGTTCTTATTTCATTTCCTCGGGAAAATGTTGCAGAAAAGTTTCACATTCCTGAGGTGAATGCAGGGTAATAAAGCGGATATGGCGATAACGAGGGTCAGCTAAATCCGCCAGATACCGCTTCCGGTTTCTCGAATAGGTTTTTATTGTCCAGAATATAATCGAATCTCGACTAAAGAAACTGCGAAGAAAGGACTCTTTGTTACCTGTACCGCTCCAGAGTTCCTCTTTGCGCCATGCCCGAAGATAGGCACGCCGCACAGCCTGGAAAAGTGTACGGGTAAAACAGTAATCGACCCATATCACGACATCAACATTGCGCCATTTAATATCTCTCGTTCGGTTATAGTTGCCATCCAGCACCCAACCATCTGATTCCAGTGCGCTTTCAAGCCGTTGAAAGAAGTCGGCATCCGTTCTCCCTTGCCAGTCACTCAACCAAAACAACGCATCCATTTCAACGTAGGGTACATCCAACTTCTCAGACAAATGACGTGCGAGCGTAGATTTTCCACTTCCGCTAGTACCAATAATATTAATTCTCATTTCCCTCTATTCCTTTCAATAACACACTATATGTTTTAAGAAGGGAAACAGCACCTTCATTCTATTTCAATGCGAACGCCAATGAATAATAATCATTTCTACCCATGTAATAATGACATCCATCAATATATGACATTGTATTTCAGCGGAAATTAAAATATTTCGCCACATCTACATTATTGATATCAGAAAAATCCTGACTACAAATAACCATAATATCGTTATGCTATGGCTATTCATTTGATAGGCAATTCTTTTCAATATTAATTTTTATCGCTGTTATAATTAATCACGTTGAACAGTAAGACTTTGAATAATTAAAGAGAGGATAACTATTATGTCTACCGCCAAACTCGTGAAATCAGCACCGTCCGAACTGCTTTATACTCGCAATGATTTGGACGATAGCGTTAAAACCTCGACGATCGCACTGTTAAACCAACTGGTTGTTGATTTCATCGACCTGTCGTTGATTACCAAACAGGCACACTGGAACATGCGCGGTGCAAACTTTATCGCCGTTCATGAAATGTTGGATGGCTTCCGCACCTCGATTATTGACCACCAGGATACCATCGCCGAACGCGTCGTGCAGATAGGTGGTATCGCACTGGGTACCGTGCAAATTGTCGGTAAACAAACTTCACTGAAAAGCTATCCGACTACCATCCATAGCGTTCAGGATCATCTAAAAGCGCTGGCCGAACGTTATGCGATTGTCGCGAACAATGTACGCAAGGCCATTGGTAAAACAGAAGATGAAGCCTCTGCAGACATTCTGACCGCTGCATCACGCGATCTGGATCAGTTCCTGTGGTTCATTGAATCCAACATCGAATAATCGATATTATCTTCCCGCGTGAGTTATAACGAACGCACTTAAGGCTGCCTAGGCAGCCTTTTACTACCTGATAAATCCACTCAAGCTTCCCTCTTTCTTCGTGTAATCCGCACAAACCACGCATTTTATCCGTTAAGACGCTCAAAAAATTAGCTTTTGCCTCCATTAATTGGCCATAACACCAATCAACGGTTGTTTCCCTCGTGTAAATCAGTTAATCATAACAGCGCCTTGCCTGGGCGAATCGGAGATGAAAATTTCACCGTCTGCAAGGTAATAAAATAAAAACAACAGGTTAAGCACAACGCATGATAATTGGCCTAATGTTCTAATGGGTTCCACTTTCGTACTATGCTTAAAACGCCTGTAAAACAAAAAGCTCCCACAACTGCTAAATAGGAAGGATTTGATGAAATCACTACTTAAGGCCTCTTTGGCTGCATTGACGCTAATGATGAGCGTATCCAGTTATGCCGCAGAGAAAGAACTGATTGTCGCGACAGACACCGCTTTCGTCCCTTTTGAATTCAAACAAGGCGACAAGTACGTCGGTTTTGACATCGACCTCTGGGATGCTATCGCTAAACAACTCAACCTGAAATACACTCTGAAGCCAATGGATTTCGGCGGTATTATTCCTGCCCTGCAAACGCGTAACATCGATCTGGCGCTCGCAGGCATTACCATTACCGAAGAGCGTAAAAAAGCAATCGATTTCTCTGACGGTTACTATGACAGCGGCCTGCTGGTGATGGTTAAAGCGGACAACAACGATATCAAAGGCGAGCAGGATTTAGCCGGTAAAGTGATTGCGGTGAAAAGTGGCACAGGTTCCGTTGATTACGCGAAAGCCAATATCAAAACCAAAGATCTGCGCCAGTTCCCAAATATCGACAACGCCTATATGGAACTGGGCACCAACCGTGCTGACGCCGTGCTGCACGATACGCCAAATATCCTCTACTTCATCAAAACCGCAGGCAATGGCCAATTTAAAGCGGTAGGTGATTCTATTAAAGCCCAGCAATACGGCATCGCGTTCCCGAAAGGCAGCAATGAGCTGCGTGAAAAAGTGAATGGCGCCCTGAAAACACTGCGTGAAAACGGCACTTATGCTGAGATCTACAAGAAGTGGTTTGGCGTAGAACCTAAGTAATTGCCGATTTAATCTGGAGATATTCCATGCAGTTTGACTGGAGTGCCATTTGGCCTTCTCTGCCCCTCCTGATGGAAGGGGCAAAAATGACGTTGTTGATTTCTGTTCTGGGTCTGCTTGGTGGCCTGGTGATTGGCGTGGTCGCGGGCTTTGCCCGCGCCTACGGCGGCTGGTTTTCCAGCCGCATTTCGCTCGTTTTTATTGAAATTATTCGCGGTACGCCGATTGTTGTGCAGGTGATGTTTATTTACTTCGCCCTGCCGATGATTTTCACGTCCGTGCGGATTGACCCTTTTGCCGCCGCCGTGGTGACCATTATGATTAACTCCGGTGCATATATCGCGGAAATTACCCGTGGTTCGGTATTGTCAATTCACAACGGCTTCCGTGAAGCGGGTCTGGCACTAGGGCTGTCTCGCAGCGCGACATTACGCCATGTGATTGCCCCACTCGCGCTACGCCGCATGCTGCCGCCGCTGGGCAATCAGTGGATTATCAGTATCAAGGACACATCACTGTTTATTGTTATCGGTGTGGCTGAACTCACGCGTTCAGGCCAGGAAATCATCGCGGGCAACTTCCGTGCGCTGGAGATCTGGACTGCGGTTGCCATTATTTACCTGTGCATCACGCTGGTCCTCAGCTTTATTCTGCGTCGTCTGGAAAGAAGACTTAAGATTATATGATTGAATTTAAAAACGTATCCAAACACTTTGGCAAGACGCAAGTCTTACACGATATCGATCTCACCATCGGCCAAGGTGAAGTTGTCGTTATCATCGGGCCTTCCGGTTCGGGTAAATCCACGCTGCTGCGCTGCATCAATAAGTTGGAAGAGATTACCAGCGGTGAATTGATTGTTGACGGACTGAAAGTGAACGATCCCCGCGTTGATGAACGTTTAATCCGCCAAGAAGCAGGGATGGTGTTCCAGCAGTTTTATCTGTTCCCACATCTTACCGCTCTGGAAAATGTCGCGTTCGGTCCGATCCGAGTGCGCGGCGCGAGTAAAGCTGAGGCAGAGAAACTGGCGCTGGAATTGCTGGCAAAAGTAGGTCTGTCAGAACGCGCGCATCACTACCCTTCCGAGCTTTCCGGTGGCCAACAGCAGCGCGTGGCCATCGCCCGTGCACTGGCAGTCAAACCGAAGCTGATGCTGTTTGATGAGCCGACGTCGGCACTTGACCCAGAGCTACGCCATGAAGTGTTGACCGTAATGAAAGATCTGGCCGAGGAAGGCATGACGATGGTGATCGTCACTCACGAAGTAGGCTTTGCCCATAAAGTGGCTTCACGCCTGATCTTTATTGATAAAGGCCGCATCGCGGAAGATGGCGACCCGGAAACGCTGATTACGAATCCACCCAGCGATCGCCTGCGTGAATTCCTGCAACACGTATCTTGATCAACTAAGGGGGCATTCGCCCCCTTGCTTCTTTTCAGCCTTATATCTGTGAACGCGGATACTCCCGCTCAATAAACATCGCAAAATCCTGGCACATCTTCTCATCGCCCTGTGCGTTATCCGCCAGCACGCGACTACCATCGACCACACGAATACGCGCCGACAGATCGAAATCTGCGGCTGGCTGAGGACGGCTAGCGGCCTGCGCCATCGTGCTTTTCGCCTGTGTCCAGGCTTCTTCTACCGTCAGATTACAGGCCTGTGCCAAATAGGCGGGATTGAATCCTTCACCCGTTAGGCTACGCAGCGTATCGTCATGACTCACACTATTACCCGGCAACCAATAGTGCTGTGCCAAATCCGGCCCGATAGCCGGGTTGTCCGTCAAATAGCCGTCGCGTTGCAGGAAGTAGCTTCGCGTCTGCTCCACCGCCATCAGCGCCAGCAAATAGCCCTGATAAGAACACGCCGACTCCATAGACAGTAGATGTGGAATCGCTAGCGTCGGGCGCGGGCTACCGTTAGTACCCAGAATTCGCAACTCGGTATCACGTGCCAGTTTTGTCATCGCTTCCGGCGTGCGCGCCTCGTCATCCCACGAATAGAGCTGCCACTCAAAATACGGCACCAGCAGAATATGGCGCTCGTTGAAAGCCCGCATCGGCTGCTGCGTGCTAATATCTGCACGGATCAACTCATCAGGAATCGTCTCTCCCTGCGCATTCTTTGCATAGCGTTTTAACCAGTCAGCATCGCCCAACAGGCTGTCACAGAACATGGATTGTGTTTCGGCATAGGCCATTGAGGTTGGCGGAAACTCCTGCGAAAAACAGGGTGCATTCTGCTTAATATTGGCAAAATGCGCGGCGTGTCCCCCTTCATGAAACAGCGTATTGATGCCGCTAGCACCGCTACCGACTTGATCCGGTTTTGCCAGACTGGTGAAATTAATCCGTGCAGGAACCCATTTTCCTTCCTGCACAAACGGCGGCACCGGACCGTGCATAAAGCCGTTTTCGTATTTGCCTTTACGCACCAGCAAATCAAGCTGCATTTCTGCCCCATTGAACCCGATGTGCAAGCGTTTAAAGCTGTTGATCCAACGTTCCAGCGACGCAGAGAAAGGGAAATAAGGGTCGAGCTGGCGCGTCACATCCCCCGCGCTGGCATAGCGAATATTCCACGGCTGCAGCGCATCCTCGCCCTTTTCGTCCGCCAGATGTTTCAGACTACGAGCATTCGCCTCACGCGTTTGTTCTTCGAAAGGATCGAGGATGGAAAACAACTGCTCCGGCGTCATTCGCTCTGTTTTATTGACCTTATAGTCAAAATAGTTCCGGTAGCCCATCTGACGAGCAAAGCGGTTACGCAGCGAAACCAACTCAGGGAAACCGTTCTGCAACAGCCACTGTTCGAGAGAACGCAGCGCCTGCTGAGAGCTCTGGCGATAAGCTTCGGTATCATTGGCCGCCTGATTGGTCAGCAATTCCCCGAGCGAGGCAGAAACACGTTCTCCCTTGGCATCCAAATGTGTCATTTCATAGGATTTACGCTTGGCGTATAGCGCACTTTCGGCAGCAATAATCTCATCCATCAGCGCCTGAGCCTGCGGATCTTCAATCACGTTACAGTCGAAGAACCGATACCAGCCTTGTAAACCGTGTAACAACGCCTGCTGTTGTTCATCCCGAGTGCTGTTTTCTACAGTCGCAAGATGGTTTCTCAGCTCAGGCAACCGCTGCGGTTGCGAAATGAAACGCTTATATGCACTCTCTGCGGCGGAGAAACGTTCGGACACCTCATCGTTACCCGTTCCCATATACAGTTGCCAAAACAGTTCTTCTTTTGCCTGATGGACCGCGAGATAGTCACGATTCAATGCATTAAAATAGTCCGCTACCTGTTGCATGCTATTCCTTCTCTCTTCAAATGACAGCCGTCTGGCTGAGTGAAGTGGCGCGACAACCCGCGCCCTAATCCGCCCCGGCAAACCATTCAGCCAAGGCGTTTCTTAATCGTTGCGACAGCCTGTTCCATGGTTGCCGCCTCACCGGCAGCAACCAGACAGCACGCCAGTTGCAAGCGAATCGCCTGCGGTATGGCAATTTCACCTGTCAGGCACTGTACCGTCCAGCGCGCCGTGGTTACTGCATCCTTCGCAATCGGCAAAGCATCGGGCGCAACGCTGATATCCTGCCGAAGTTGCAGTACTTTGATATGTTGCTGGTGGATAAAATGAATTTCCGGGCAGCGCTGCGGGTTGGCGTAAATCTCCCCTTCCGTGCCGTGCATCAGGAGCGCTCGCCCATTGATATCGTTAAAAAACGTCCCTACACGGGAAACATATTCAGGGTGAGATACACTGGCGACACGCAGCGCCTCGCTTTCACCAAACGGTGTCGCGACCTTGGCGAGCGTATGGCTACTGTTACGCACCCCCATACGCCAGCGCAACTGTAGCTGACGATCGATGGCCGGACATAACGTCGAGACAGGGATAAATACCGGGCTCCCCTTATCAAGCTCCTGCTGAGCCTGCCCGACGTTCTCCGCAATCGTCACGCCGAGATGACGCAAAATCTCCGCGCTGGTAACGCGAGTCGGATCGTCGCTTACACCATGCACGACTACCGGAAAGCCCAGTTTTGCCAGCAGCAGCGCCAACAGTGGTGTCAGGTTAGCCTGCCTCCGCGCCCCGTTATAGCTAGGAACCACGATAGGCATGGGAAAGCCCACAGGCGGATTCAGACGCAGCACATGTTCATCCATCGCCTGATAAAAACCCAGCATTTCGGCCTCGGACTCACCCTTGATGCGAAACGCAATCAGCAGCCCACCGAGCTCCAGATCTGGGACATCACCGCGCAGCATCGCGCTATACAGTTCATAAGCGGTTGCCTGATCGACATCGCGCGCATGATTTTTCCCGCGCCCCACTTCTTTGATAATTTTGGTGTAATCCATGCTGGCCTCTCATTTGCGGCGACGCAGTAAAGAACTTATCAATAAAAATAACATGTTTGGTGAGGTTCTGGTAAAAACAACTGCGCCGCAAATAAATGCGGCGCAGTGTAGGGTATGAAACGTCAGAGATTAGGCAATATCAATGATATCACGGCACATCTGGCCAGTTAATATCAGACACTTTATTGACATCGATTCGATTGAGCAGAACACGATAGGTCTGCCACTCAGCCAGTTGTGTAATTTCTTCTCCTGTTGCTATTCCCAAAGTTACTGCATCGGATAACGTACTGATCTGAGTATTAGCCGCACTCAGTCGTGTTGCTAATTCTTTTTTTACTTCCAGAACCAAAGCCTGCTGCTGTGCTTCTTTGTCCGTCATCCACGCATTACCATCCCAAACATCGAACACCGTCGCTGGTTCTGACAGAGCGACATTATCCGGCAAAGCACCAATCAGTGTTACCACCTGAGTTTGTCGAGTTTCTTTACTGTAAACAGTCTGACCACGATAATCCGGCACATGCTCCCATCGCAAACCATCATTGGTTCGGCGTAGAGCCAGACCCAATGGTGGTAATTCTGGTTCATCGGAATAACTATCCGCAGGAATACCAACGCCAATAGGCAAATATTCATAATGGGCACCGATATACTCTCGGCTCGTTGGGTGAACTTGATAAATAGTAATCCAACCTGCTTCAACGCTGAGACCTGATTCATTCAGTTTTGCTGCATTAACTTTAATAGAATAATTTTTCATTATGCTGCTCTCACGATGTAATTAAATGCGATATTACGGGGGCGAGTTTCAGCCCCCCCAACCAAAGAATCTATATTATAATTTAAATATCCAGGATCATCTCCTGATGCATATCTAAGAGGACTTCCGCTTGTGCCATTTACATTATTAGAATTATCAAATCCGATATATTGAAGTGCATGATAATGAGATTTAAACAAATCTAACTGCAAGCTCAATATTGTACGCCCACTGTCAATTTTACGCCCATCATCCCAACCTCGAATAAACTCACCCCGAAGATCGGGTAACACTCTGGATGGATAAAGTTGTGCTAAAAGTGGATAGATTTTTTGATCAAATATCTGCCCGTTACATTTTAACCAACCAGATGGTGCTGTTGCCTGTGGCCACGGCATAGGGATACCAACAAGTTCATTGAGAGATAATGCCCCAACATCAGCTGCAGTAGGTTTATTAATTGCACTATCATAGGGGACGTTCCAGTTGTTATATGCTTTGCCGTCATCCCAGGACTGGCGAGTTGCTATTTGCCCAAAATGATTTTTATAAACCTGAGTAATTACCCCAGCAATACGTTGTACAGATAGCACACCATAGCAATACAGATATTCTCCATTATTATTTTTTGGCATATCGGAAATACTGGCTGGATTTTCCGTACCAACCCTATAAATCCCCGGTTGATTGCAGGCAGAAAATGTTCCCCCATCACTTAAATGCCCACGCTCAATCAAATTTGAAATAAATGCCACTTTATCTAGAATATCCGCGCCGTTCTTGGCTTTTGCCAATGCCCCAGCAGCAAGATTCACAGTTTCAGTTAAACCGAGGTTTGTGGGAGTCAGCGCGATATTAGCAGTACCATCAAACGGTATGCCGTTGATCGTACGGGGCGTTGCAAATTTTACCGCTGCCTGAGCCGTCGCATTCTCAGATAACGCACCAACATCAGTCGCAGTCGGCACACGAGATGAACTAAGTGCAACAACCCAAGGCGCATAAACACCATCGTCCCATTTCTGCCGCCAGGCATAATCTCCACTGTGATTGGTATATTCCTGCCCGACAAAATTATAGCGCTGAGAAACATGTAGCACACCGTACCCATACAATTTCTGCCCTTTATACGTAGGCATATCAGAAACTTTATTGGGATCGGATATCGCGACAACATAATCGCCTGCTTTATCACAATTAGCGAATGTCATACCATCGCCCAGCGTGCCCCTCAGCAATACGTTACCGTAGAACGCAGTTTTATCTGGAATATCCGCCCCGTTCTGATCTTTTGCCAATTTCATCGAGCCGACCGAATGTACAAATGCCGTCGTCGCAACCTGCTGACTATTGCTATCGGTTGCCGGCGTTGGCGCTTTAGGCATGCCGGTAAAGGTCGGATTCGCCTTCGGTGCATATTGTGTATGCGGATCAGCCGCCGCCGCGTGTGTCGCCAGATCGCTACCTGTTTTTTCCTGCTCTTTTTTCAAATAGCGGGTACGACTGGCCAGTTCTTTAGCCTGTCGATTTGAGACACCGTCCGGCCCACCCACGACCGGATCTGACGTTTCAATTTGATAAATACCGTCAACCCATTGTGGGTTCTCTGACAAATTCGCCATGTTCAAGCGCTCCCATGATTGTAGTTACTGTCGTATATCGCCGTCCGGTTGTAGCGGATAGGCACTTCCCAATATTCGATACTGGCCAGATGGCACCGCACGGGAGCAAACATCCCAATGGCATTGCGCAGCATTCTGGCCTGATCGTTGGTAATCGGTTGTTTTAGCAGCACGCGATAAACAGCCCACGCCGCTTTATCACCGTGTACATAAAGGTTGTTATAAGTGGTTTCACCGTCGTAGTTCAGACGACCAATGTTCTCGATCAGCGTGCTGTCGCCAAAGCCAAAGCGTCGAATGATCTCTTTAATGCTCCAGGGCGTGCCTTTGCTACGATGCAAATCAATAGCGGCTTTAATTAGCGCACGCTTGGAGTCATCCGATTCTGCCAATTCCCAGCCATCACCAAACAATGAGAACTGTTCGGCTAGCCAGGGCAAGGCACTGCCATCAGCGATATCGACCAGATAAACCAGCAATGTATTCAGATCGATGTCATCAAAGCGGTCAGCCAATTTCGCCAGCGAACGAAAGCGAGCGTCAGTAGCCAGCGGTGGTGGCAGCAGTTGCAGTGAATCAGCCATTCGATACCCCGACGATGCTGACGTTAACGCCCGTACAGTTCGCCCATTCACTGTCATCAAGCACCATCAATGACGGCGAAACGAGCTCCACCTGATACACACCGGGAATGGAAAGCGTGGCGATAATCTGGCTTGGGACAATATCCCGCCCCAGCGTTGCCGTGCGGGTTTCCACCCAGGCCTGTACCGCTTTCTCCGCCGCGGCCTGAACAATGCTGGCCTGCTCGCCGTTAAACAGCGTCAATTTGGCATTAATGGCATAATCCACCTGAGTGGGAGATTTGGCGGAGACAAAATCAGTCAGCGGGCGTACCTGTTCGTCGGAGCAAAAGCTTTCCACCAGCGAGAGCAGGCTTTTGTCCGGCAAACCAGTGCTAAGCAACGGATAGAGCACCACCTCACCCGGTTCCGGCGACATCACCGCAACATCGACAATATTTTGATGTGCCCGCATCGCATGGAAGCGATACGCCAGCTTCGACCCTGCAGTGCTGAACGATTCCGGAGCCAGTTGAATACGTTCACGCAGGCGGTCGTCACCCTCTTCGGCGGAACCGCCGCTGCTTTTGGTGATATTGCTGACGCTTAAATCGCTATCACCAATCTCATCCAGCAGCGTACTGATCTGGGCGGGCAGCCAATCATTGCCAACATCACCGCGTTCAGTGCAGGTCGCCAGCACAGTGACACCGCTACCGTTCGCTCTCAGCAGCGCATCGCTGTCGGTAGCAAAAGTCACGCTGTCCGATGCGCTAACGCGAGTACCCGCAGGAATCAGCAGGTCGCTGACTGACGGCGTTTCAGAGGTAAAGCGAAGTTCTGCTTGCGCTGGTTGCGGTGCTAAACGGTAGACACCGACCAGTTCTGCCAGATAATCCAGCATCGGTGCACGAGCAAACGCAACCAGGTTCTGCTTGGCGGCTTCCTGAACCGCACTACGCACTAAGGTTTCCCGGTAGGCAAAGAGGTTAATCAACAAGCGTTCGGCATGCGCCGGATAGAGTGTTTTCCCAGAGTCAGCTTCATATTTCGCGATCATTTCAGCGGTGATCTTCGCCGCATCGCGTTCAATAAAATTGGGTTCTGTCAGCGCCATAACAACTCCGTGGTCTGTGTCGCGCCGTTAGCGGTTTTCCAACTAACAAGCAGCGTCAGGTGAGCCCCATTCACAGAAGGTTTAACCGCCAGTAGCTGGCAGCGAGGTTCCCATCGTTTGATTGCCTCTACCGATTCCCTGACGACATGCGGGATCGCACGATCGATCGGATAATCGAGATACAGATGTAGATTGCTACCAAAGTCAGGCCGATGTGGGTCACTGCCGCAGGGTGTCCGCAGGATAATGTGAATCGCCTGCAGGATATCTGCCGTTCCTTCGACGATGTCGCCAGAACGTTGCAGCGCCGGTTGCCAAAAAACAGATTGAGTTTTCATAGGGGGCTATTGTCGCCCCCGGTGAGAGAAAGAAATTGTAAAGCGGTTTAGAGAAGGCGTTAGTGTGAGTGGTGATTGGAATTGCCACCGGCGTCCATGACGCTGCCGCTGGCGCTAACGTTGCCGGAAACGCTGATATCACCACTGAGGCTGGCACCACCTGAGCCGGACATCCCACTCTCGTAAGTGAGTTGCCCTTGCACCAGCAGTTTGCCAGCCACGGTCGTTTCCGGCGCATTAATAGTGACTCGCTGGGCATTAACCACTACGTCAGTGCCGCTGCTAATCGCAATATGCTGCACGCCGCCGTTGATCGTTAGCGTATGCGTTCGACGGTCGTATTCAATATGCGCACCGTCGGCGAACGTCACCGCCCGTTTGTCCTTATCCGACAGCATTGGTACATCGGCAGCGGAATAAATTGCTCCCAGCACCAAGCCGTCCTCGCCGTTATCGTCTAACAGGACTTCGACCTGTTCACCAATATCCGGCAACCAATAATCCTTGTTATTCTGCGTATTGCGCTGTAACACGGGCAACCAGGCTGTGCGCAGGTTGTCACACTCAGGTAGACGAACGCGTACCATAACGCGAACCTCGTCCACCGCGCTTATCGTGCCAATTCGACGAGATAAACTCATGCTACTTTCTCCTTGTTGCTATTGACCTTCCTCACCATCGCGTTGCCATCCGGGTGGTACGTCACCAGCGTTTTCCCGCTGTCCGACTTTCGCTTACCTGCCGTGACCGGCCCGCGTGTCAACTCAATCTCCGTGGTGTAACCACTGCCACGTTCCAGAACATGGCGGGCCGAATTAATCAACCAGTGGCCGGAAAGCTGGCCGAACGCCACCAGCTCAATTTTATTACCCGCCGCCAACTGCGGGCTACCCATCAGCGTCATCGACCCTGCTTGCTGCTTTTCGTTGTGTGCATCCAACGCAGCATCCGTTTTCATCCTCGCGCCGGAGGCATCCGCCGCACGCGAGTTAACTTTTAACGTGTCTGCACTGGTCGCCGCACCAGCAGATTTCATTTCGTTTTTCACACCACCGTTGGCTTCACAAACCATCAGTTTTTTTTCACTCCCTTTCTGATACTTCGTCTTGGCGTTTTTGTAGACATGGCTGATCGTGTCACGCAATGAAAAACGCGCAACATCCGTTGGCTTGATTTGCCGAACAGGTTCCTGACTACGTAACGTCGCCAAATGTGAAAAAATCAGTTGGTCACTAACGACTTTCACGGCATAGCCATATTCGCTGGCGAGCCGCTTTAGAAACGCGACATCGGTTTCCGCATATTGCGTCACGCGATCGATTTTGATGCTCTGAATCGTCCCCGCCAGCGTGAGTTGATGCTTTTTCGCGATGCGCATCGCAATCGCGGCTAGCGTCGTATCTTCAAAACCGCGGTTTGACTTGGTCCGTAATGCGCGGTTGACCGATGTCGCTACGCCGCGGATCGTCACCTCACTGGGTGGTGCGCTGACCTCAATTTCATCAATCGAAAAAGTGCCGCAGTTAAACAACGTTTCACCGCGATAGCCCAGCTTGAGCGACAACGTATCGCCCGTCCCGGGATACCACTTATCCAGCCAACGTCCATCGGTATCATCGAGGCGAACCTCAATCGCATCCGATTCATTCTTGATGCTGTCGGTATAAGTCACGCTGGTAACATACGGTGCAATATCATTGGTGATGTCTTTTTGCTGATACCACAGGGTGAACACTGGTTGCAGGACCTCCGACACGCCGGGAGAGAATGATTCTTCAGTTAACGTAGCCATGGTGGGGTGTCCTCCGTCTTACTAGCCTCAGCCTGCTCAATGATAGGAATCAGCACAACCAAGCCCGATGGTAACAGCGGCACGATGGGTACATGTGGGTTAGCGGCAATAATACGTGGATAGCCCAGTGGATCGCCGTAATACAGATGGGATAAGGTGTCCCACCGTTCACCCTGTGTGGTGATATGTTCGAGATACATCACTTAACCCTCTTGATGATTTCAGCGGTCAGCTTGCTCAACGCAGGTTCGGCTTTTTTAAACGTGTCACTGACAGCATCAACCTGCTTACTAATGGCTTCCAACGTATCGATGAGGTTTTTGCTGTTGGCGCTCTGTAGCAGACTGGCAATTTGCTTGACCTGTTTTAGCGTGTCATTCGCCGCTTTATTGACCGCTGTAATTTCAGGCATCATCTTCTCTGCCTGAACCGCCGCTTCAGAAATAGTTTTCGCCACTTCTTTAAACGCTGGTTCCACCTCACTTAACGGGGTCAACACATTCCCTACCTGCGTTAGCAATCCAGGAATTTGCAAGAGCGCGGTTTCAGGATTTTTCTTCATCCGTTTTACAATCTGAACGGTAGTTTTTACCGCTTTAAAAGCTGATTGCGCCTTCTTGGCATACGTGACGGCCGTGCGCAGCGACGTCGCAAAGTCGCCGACTTTCTCGACCACCTTGCTGATTGCGCTGACATTGGGAACTGGGGTCTTTATCGCAGGGGGTTTGAGCGGATTCTTCGGATCGCCAATATATTCTCGCAGCGTCAACTCAGCATCCATAGCCAAGACATTACCCTTCGAATCGGTATGCTGGCTGGTCGAGGTGAGTGCAGTAATCACAAACCAGCCGCGATAATCACCACTACCGAAGACCAAAGCCATCGCCTGATGTGCCCGCATCGCCTCATTCAAGCGCTTCAGCTCCACATCAGGCGTGCAATACTGCTGGTGAAACGCCAGGCTAATACGAATCTCATCCAGCTTCGCACCGATAAATTGCAAACCGGGTTTACCTTCAATACGGCTATGCTCGGCATAATCTGTACCGAACGACGCATCAAAACCGTCCCAATAAGCGATCACGTTAAATTCAATATTTCCTAATACCGCAAACATCAGGCATACCCCCTGCGCTCGCGTTGGGCGAGCAACTTGTTCAACATATTTTCCAGTTCATTCATACTGAGCGTCAGCGTCTTCGTCATTTCAGGCGTTGGCACAGCCTTCTGACCGCTGAGGTAAATGGTGGGTGAGAAAGCAACCTGAACACGTTCGGAAGGATTTGCGCTGGCAGACTTGCTCTTCGTTCCGCCGACAGGTGGTGTCAGTGAGACACGCTGTTGCGGGGTGGGCATTGTGTCCTCATTCTTAGGTAATTCAACAGGATGTGTCGGTGGTAGTAATAATGCAGATACCGAGGTTGGGGTTAAAACGGCTGCCGCCTGATTACTATTAGCGATGAGTTTTTCACTGGGGCCAAACCCAAAGAAATTTTTGACGCCATCAGGAATAGTGTTACTGACGGTTTCCATCGCCATATTGGATAAATTGCCGATTTTTGCTCCGACCATGCCCAAGAAATCAACAATTTGGTCGAAATATTTATAAACCAAAACAAATACCCCAATGATCGCGGCAACTGCCGCAACCACCCACCCAACAGGCGTCGTCAGCAGCATAATCCCCAGAGACAAGACTGCTCGGCCAGCTACCATCAAGCCACTACGTAATACACCACCAAGCATGCGTCCTAATATTCCGGTGCCACCAACCAGCCATTTCAGCGCCGCACCAATGCCCTGTAAGAAACCCGTCGTTCTTAACCCTGCGCTGAACAATTGCCAGCCAAGTTTAATCTGTAAAATACCGCCCCAAAGTTTCTGCAACGCGGATAGCAGCGAGGTAATTCCTTGCTTCGCACCAATAACCGCCTTTCCAAATATAAAAAAGCCGGCAACCGTCATCACAATACCGCGCACTAACTCAGGGTTCGCCGCCGTCCAGTTAACCAACTGGTCCAAAATGGGGATCAGCGCATCACTTAGGGAAACCAGCACTGGCGTTAGCGCCTCACCCACGTTAAGCGCAATATTCAGCAATGATGTCGTCATTCGATTCCAGCGCGCGGCCAATGTGTCATTTTGTCGGGCAAAGTCGCTACCCAGCGTTTGCGTAGCGGCCGGACTGCTCATCACCTGCTGGTTAGATTGATAGCTCTGCCAGTTCTGCCTCATCGACAGCGCATGATTTACGGCTTCTGGCGTGCGAAACACCTCCTGTAATCCGTAACGCTGCATTAAACGTTGCTGCGCATCCACATTGCCCGCGACCTGGGCCCACAGTTGCTGGAATTGACTGCCTTTACTGTCGATAAGCTGATTACCGATCAAAACCGCAGCGTCGTACTGCGAATATCCGTCTTTCATGTAGCTTTTCAGCGACGCGTTATAATTCACACCTGCGCTACGGTAGCTGTCGGCAATGTCTGTTCGCCCTACTGCATGCATAAAGCTACCCAGTTGCGCTGCCGCATTTGCTTCCGTATCCGTGCCCTTCGTGGCACTAAGACTGGAAACCAGTTGGCTCAATGCCTGATCACCCGTCGCGCCCATCGCCGTAAATCCCGGAGCCAGCGCGGGGACATATTGCGCCATCGACGCCATGGAGAAACCCTGTTTAGTGCCTGCCAGCATCCGGGAGAAGGATTCCTCCAATGTCTTCGCCCCTTTCAGGTTAAACACATCATCCAGCGTGGTTGCGAGTTCAGTAAGATCGGACAGTGTAGTGCCGGAGGCAGTCGAGGTTTTCCCCAGCACCGTCGCAACATCCGTTGCCTGATCCAGAGACATCCCGCTATCAAGCAGTTGTCCAGCACTACTTAACAACGCATCCGGCGTTTGGTTCACCCACTGTGAAGATTGACGTAGGCGCTGCCCCATCATCTTTTCCTGCTCACTCGACATCGCATGTGAAACACTGATGTCGCGCAATTGCGCCTCAAATGACGCATAGCGCGTGACCGACTCCACGATGGGCGCCATCACCGAGCTAAATGTCTCCTTTATTTCCAGGCGGTTTTCAGTCTGTTCGGCACGACTTTCGTGTAGCGTTTCCTGACGCAACTGACTGTGAGCCAAACGTTCTTGATTGATTTCCAGTTCACGGATCGACTGGTTTAGTTGAAACACGATTTGTACGCTGATAGCACCAAAGCGCTCCAGCGACTGATTAAACTGCCGCTGCCGCTCCTGCACTTGTTTGAGGCTATCGCTCAGTGACAGCAGCGATTTTTTTGTGTCATCCAGCGTGGTGCCAAACGCCCTGCCCAGCATGACTCCGTTTAAAAGCATATCCACGGTTCACTCTCATTCAGAAAAGCCCCTCGCGGGGCGGATCGGAGACGACGGCTTGCGCCGTTCCAGTTTGGTTTTCTCATCACAAATAAGGAAAAAAGCGAGGAAAAGAACGGGCGATAAGCGGGAGAAGGAGACAGGTGGTGAGGAACAAAACGGCCAGCGTCCTGTCGCTGGCCGGGTCATGGTGAATGGTGGCCTAATGACTCCTGTCAATAATCAGTCTTCCTCACCGTTCTCACGTTTTATCTGTTCGCTGGCCTCATCCAGCCAATGTTCAAAATCGTCCAGTTCCAGCGCATCAATCTCACTCGGCTGAAAGCGAAACCACCTCGCCAGCAGAGCTTGCGCTTTCCACAGCAGCGCTGGCTGCGTTATCCAACCCAAGTAGCTGTTGAAATCGTTTTTGCAGCGCCATGTAGTCCTGCGCATCCATCTCATCGATGTCTTCCGGCACCAGACCGGTCATGCGCGACAGCAGCGCATCATCCCAGTGGCTTGGATCATTGCTGATTTTTTTCACTGCTTTGATGTCTTTTACTTTCAAACGCTTGAGCGAAATGGACTCCACACATTGGCCAGCAGAGGTGGTATAAGGGAATTGCAGAGAATAAGTTTCGGTGTGCATAACAGCTCCTTAGTAAATGTCGGGAGCAGTATCGCGTGTAGCGAGGAATAACGATTTTAAAGCGAATTAGAAAACGCAAATGGCAGGCATAAGAAAGGGGCTTTCGCCCCTTTCTTACCAACCGTTATCAATAACGACTGAATTAACCGCCGATATTGGCGCGGTAGCTGTTCAGTTGATCCACGCCGCCCACCATGAAGATGTTGGACATGTAATCCAGCTCCAGCAGGTCTTCACCGTTCATGACTTGCTTGATGTAGGTGCAGTTGAACGCGCTGCTGAAATCCGGGTTTTCGTGCTGTTTAAACGTTCCCAACGGATTCTTTTTGAACATGATGGTCATGTACGTTACCAGCGGCACTTCTTCGATACGGCCCTGAGAGCCGTAACGTTCCACGCTGGAGCGGCACTGCAACGCCAGCGATTGATACGGATTCGCCGCTGCCAGCATCGCTTCGCGGTAGAAGGAGTTCCATTTGATCTCGCCTTCCAGCTTGTCGAAACCCGCAGGCAGTTCGATCTTGCCAACCATACCCAGAGCCTTGTGCTCCTGCATGATCATAGAGACATCCGGCAGTTTGATTTCCTGCGCACGTCCCAGCAGGTTGGTACCGTTGATGTAGATGTTGGCGTTGGTAATACGGTTTACTTCAATTTTCCCGGCCATCAGTTAGTGCCCTCCAGCGTTACCAAGTATTCCGAAGTGATCTCCGTCTCAAAGGTCAGACGCTCAAGCGGCGGCGGCGGAGTGAATTTGTAGTTAAGCAGCAGGTGCCCTGCCGCCAGCTCGGTTTGCTCGTTACGAGCGGCATCGAACCAACATTTGAAGCCCAGCAGCGCGCCGTCACCGATCAGCTTGCGGCCGTAGGCGTTAACCGATTCCACCAGCGCATCGATCAACGCTTGATTGATCGGCATGTCGATGTACTGCTGGCTGAAGTAGCGGATAGATTCGTTAATCACATCACCAGTACGACGCACGTTTTCAAAGTTCTTCATATGCGTCACGGTTGGCCAGGCTGCGGTGCGGTTGCCCCACAGGCGCAGGCCGGAACCATAGCTGTTGAAAATGGTGCTGATGCCCTGCTCGTTCAGCAGATTCACTTCGCTCTGCGGATCGTCAATCATTGCGGACAACTGGCGCTCTACGCCGGTAATCCCTTTGATTTCCTGATTGGATGATGACCACCAGAAACCTTTCTCCAGATCGACTTTGGCACGCAGACCCGCGGCACGCGCCGACAGCGGCTCCAAACGTTCACTGTTGGTTTCCGCGTCGTACACTTTTACGTGTGGATAACACAGACGAGCACGTTCAGAGCTAGTGTTGAAATTGATCGTGCCTTCCGGGCCACGGCCACTCAGCGCCTGCGCAAAGGTGGTACCGATTGGCGCATCGATATAGGCAATCGCGCCCAGTTTGTCCGCCAGTGAGATCAGCTCGGTCGTTACGCTATTTTGCGTACAGAACACCGGAGAAATCAGAATTTTGGCAAAGAAGCCGTACAGGTTGTAGGTATCGTTCAGCAGCTTCATGCCGGTGCGTTTGCCCGCGGCGTTGATGCTGCCGATGATGTCGGCAGCGGTCACTTTCGTAATATCAGCAAAGTCATAAGACGCACTGACTACAGCCGCAACATCGATATTTTTACCCAGGTTTTTCAGTACGCCGGTTTGCGTATCCAACGTATAGTCCTGACCTTCAACAAACGGCTCGCCGCCTTCTGCAGCCGTCAGTATCAACTGAGTGATCACACGGTTCGCCAATTGCGCCGTACCGGTCACTTTATCAAACGTGACTTTCTCTGCATTCACTGAGGACTTATGTTTCGCCGGATCCAGCACGTTGATCACCAGTACGGTGCCTGCACCATGATCGTAAATCGCATCCAGCGCCTGCGGGATGGTATAACCGCCGAACTGGCTACCAAACTGCGCCGCGTCTTTTTCCGACAGACACAGTGTGACATCATTTACCGCTCCCTGCGGTGCCGTACCAATCAACCCAATTACCGCCGACTTGACGGTTTTTACCGGACGAGCACCGGTTTCAACTTCAATCGTTTCTACACCGTGTAAATAATTAGCGGCCAAGGGTCACCTCCGTTGCGCTATCAGCCAGATTCTGACTCGCGACAGGCAGCAAATAGCCCAGCGCGATCAGCGTTTTCACATACTCATGATCTGCTGGCAGTTCAGTCACCTGAGCGGGCCAAAGCAGAATTTCCTGACCATCTGCCAGCGTGACGCCGCTGGCGGGACCGGTGTAGCGGTATTTCATGCGTCTTTCTCCTCATAATTAACCGTGGTAAGCAGCGGACCATCCGCCTGCTCGCGGTCTTCGATAAAAAGGGTTTCTGTGGTGCAATCGATGGCGTAATGCCAACGACCTCCGGTGTAACCCACGTAGCGGTCACGTACTAACCGGATACCACGATGACAGTCAGACAGTCGGTATCCACCCAGCGCCTGACGAATGGTATCGAGCGTGGCAAGTACGCCATCTTCGCCATCCAGCTCCGGCAGCAGCACGGCAACCATCAGTTGGGGGCGCTGCGTCTGAACCGGAGAATCCACGTCTTCCGGCGCGGAAAACTCGGAGCCGCGATATCCCACCAGTACATCGCCAGGTGTCAGGTAGTCTGGCCCGATCAGAATGTTTTCTGGACAGGACGCGATCCGACGTGCGGGCAAGTACTGTTGGAGGCGGGCTATCACTGCATCGATAATTGGTTTGGTATTCATATCCGTTCACCCGCTGTGTTGGTCGTGGCCTGTTTTGATGGCGCTAGTATCCGGATAACGGTTGGCGGCGGCTTTTAATCTGTTTTAGAAAAAAACAGCGAGTTTTTTATTGATAAAAACGTCTAATCACATGAAATATAAAATTATTTAGATAAAAAAAACGCCAACACAACTGTGCTGGCGTAAAGGAAGATGAGGACACCGATAAAGAGGAAGTGCAGAAGAAAAACCAAACGTTACGGAATTACCGATCCCAGTATTTTTCCGGCCGGGCGATACCAACCATACAGTCAACCGCATATTCCACGACATCAACCCCAAGACGGGTGAGATTTGCCAGCCAGACGCCTCCTATCTCTTTGGTCAATACTGCCATCTTGCGATCGGCCAGATAATCCAGCGCCTGACGTAGCTCCGGCTCTGATGCATCGGCATACAGTCGCTGCATCACGGCTAGCAGGAACATTTCATTCGCAGTATAAGGACGCGTTTTATTTAATGCGATGAGCAAATGCCAGCGCATCGACTCCTGTCGGATACCCTGCGTATCAGCCATGATTGCCTCCCGAATACCGTTGCTGCACTAACTCCAGCTTGTTGTAAAGTGCATCCAGTTTGGCTTCAATTACCGTCTGACCACGGATGTAGTCCTCGCGGCGCACGTAAATCAGCGGTAAATCAGCACGAAACTCCAGAAATTCGCGCTCCAGTCGCGTCCACCCTTGCTCACTCTTTTGGCGAGCGCTTTCCAGTGCAGCAAAACGCTCGTTCAGTCGCTTTTCAATCTGGGTGAGTAAAATCCGCCCAGCGGCAAACAAGAAGCTCATGAACGACAGCAGCAGGCCAACCAACGACCAAAACTCCACTTCAATTTTCACGTGTTACCTCCCCTGTCTGTTGTAACGCTTCGATGTAATCCAGCAACGCATTAACCTGCGTACTTAATGCTTGATAGCGCTCTCCGTTGTCGCTGATGTTGGCGAGAATATCGCGCTGGGAGACGCCTGAAGGCTGTAATTCGGTGTCAGCGGTTGCGCCGAAACCGGACGCTGCGCCAGTGCGGCGGGTAGCGGCGGTAATGTCTGAGGCATCGTTGGCGGACAGACCGAACGCGGCGTTGTAGTACTGCACGAAGCCACGAGTAAACACGCACTGCATAGGCTGAACTTTGCCTTTCTCGTCAATATATTGCTGAGTAACATGGTCGATTTTCCGTTGCAGGGCAGCGTTATCCGCCGCCAGTTTTTGACGCGCTGTCACATAGCGCTGTTCGAGTTGATTCCCACGCTCTACCTGTTGCTGGTATTGCTCTGCCGCCGCACGTAATAGCTGATTCTGGGTTTCGGCCTGTTGCTGCTGGAGCAAATTGAACGCCGCCAATTGCTTAGCCAACACGGCGTCCCCCAGTGCTTGCGCCAACTGGTAGCCCTGATTACGGCCGGTCAGATAGACCGCAAGTAGCAGCACAACGGCAAGCAGGACAGCGACCACGCGCGGCGAGAAAAGGGATTTCAGGCTATTGAAAAACAGACTATTCCACACAAGTCGCCCTCCCCCAGCCCAGATAGCGTGGTGCCAACTGATGCAAGATACGATCGGGATAATGGCGGTTCTCGCGCCAGTTGGCGGCGCTGCGTCCAGCATTGACGGTTTCCACATGATCGAACCAGCGAAGTACATCCTTGTCGGCGATTTTCGCTCGTTGCTTATCACGCTGTAGCCAGCCAAGTCCGCCGTTGTAGGACGATAAGGTCATTGCCATGCGTTCACAGTCATTACTGGCACTGATTCGCGTCCACAGCCAGCGATCGTAGCCCGTCAGCGCACGGATAGCCCAAGCGGGGTTAAACGGCTGATTAGCGTGAAGTTCAGGAACAATACCGCTAAACCAGTTAGCGGTTGTCGGCATAAACTGCGCCAGCCCCTGCGCACCAACGGGCGAAACAGCCCGTGGATTCCAACCACTTTCCTGATGCAGTTGCGCCGCAAAATCCGCAATCGGGGCATTCATGCCCCAATCCAGCCGTGCGCTGCGGATCACATCGCTGCGGTACGCCTGCGCAGCACGGGGGACCGTGTCAGCACAGACCGTAGCGCTAAAAAACAGGGGACTAAGAAGCAGAGTGATAAGAAGATGTCTCATATCACAGCCCCATCGCTACGCCGATGCAAACGGCTGACACAATCAGCGCTCGTCGTAACATTGCAGCAGCAAATACAGTGTGGTGACCGTCCCGAACGGGAAAGCGTCCACGCGGTACAGGTTCATCACCTTGTTCGAGGAATAAACCGGGGCGAGCTTTAGGAAATAGTGAACGATCCAGCCAATAGCCTAATACGGCGGCGAGTGAGATAAGAGAGAGTTTATAGATGGTGACGGGAAGCTGTTGTGGTGAAATCAGCCCGATAACAGCAAAGAGAAAAGCCGATGTCACGATCCAGCCGGTAAGACGTGGTTTTTTGATTTTTTTCACGATAAAGCCTCCTGATAAGAATGGAGGCTATTATGCAAAATGAGGAGATTTGATGATTTTAAAGGAGTTTAAGTATGGCTACGGCGCAATATCCCACAGAATTGAACCATTTATATTCGCCATACATAGGCGTCAGGATCCACACCAAACTCGTGCTAATTTTACGTCCACGCGAAAATCATACTCCTTTATCGAGTATGATTTTTATCATCTGTTTTAGTTTCTCATGCCTTTATGAGTGTCTAAAGAATTCGTCGCTGGCTGAAACCAGGCTGCCAGTTCCAGAATATCTTTCTCGTTCAGCGTACCAGCCGTATAGCGCAGTAATAGCCATGCCTGAAGCCAACTGTATTTCGCTTCCGCCAGCTCTCGTCGGGCGTTATACCAATCTTGTTCGGCCAGCAGAATATCCAGATTAATGCGTTCACCGCCCGCGACACTCAATCGTGTGGCCTTGACAGCTTCTTGTGCCGATGAGGCCGTCATTTGCCAAGCGTTGATTTTCGCCGATCCGTTATTGTACAAATTGTAGTATTTTTTCAATTCTGCCAGCGTGGATTTGGTTTGATCGTCCAACTCTGCCTGACTTTGCTGATATTCTGCCGCCGCTTGCCGCATGGATGCCGAAACGGAACCACCGGAGTAAAGCGGGACATTCAGTTGCAAACCGACGCTCTGCGTGTCGTACTTCTGATTGTAGTTGTATTCACTTTCCGAACGACTATTGCGCGACGATGCCACCAGCGACAACGTAGGTAAATGACCAGCGCGACTGCGTTCGATTTCATAACGGCTGACCGCCAACCCTTCTCGCTGCATCGCCAGTTTGGCGTTGTGCTGCACAGCAAGATCGCGCCACTGCGCCAGCGTCTGCTTGGCTGATTCCGTAGACGGCAGTTGCGTGAGCGTTAGAGGATATAGCGCCGTGATATCAAGCGTCGTACCCGTCATATTCTCCAGATCGACGATCGCAGAATCCAGATTATCCCGCTGTTCAATGCGCTGCGCTTCAGTCAGCGTAAAACGCGCTTCCGTTTCCCGCACATCCGTTAGCGTGCCTTCGCCTGCCAGCAGTAGACGTTTATTCAGCGTCAACTGTTCCTGATAGGCTCGCTGCTGCGCATCCAACAGTTGTAGTTTTTCCTGCGCCAACAGCGCACTACTCCAGGCCTTGTATAGCCGCACCATGAGATCCTGACTACGATCGCGAAAACGCTGATCGGCCATCAGTGTGCGGGCAACGCCCTGTTGATAACGCGCCCAGGCCGCATAATCCAGCAGCGGTTGACGCAGCGATAGCGTCGACGTGTAACTGTTGTAATCACGTTTTAGCGTGTTATTGTTGAAATTATCCGTTTGGGTGACGGTAGAATGGCTACGATTAGCGCTATAGCCATATTGGAGGTTGGGGAGCAGGTTAGCACGTCCGATCGTCTCCTCTTCCTGACCTGCGGCGTGCTCAAACCCCGCAGCACGAAACTGTGCGTCATTGCGCAGCGCCAACTCCCAGGCATCAAGTAACCCTAATGCGTTAGCACCCGAAGAAAGCAGGCCCAACAGCACAACTATCGCGATCCTTTGCATGATTACTCTTCCGTTAATGCCAGATGCAGGCGATCCATTAAAGGCTTAAAGAGATAATTGACGAACGACCGCTCTCCGGTACGGATGAATCCTTGTACCGGCATACCGGGCTTAATCTCCAACCCTTCCAGCGCACGTTTCCCTTCATCATCCACCACCACTCGCAGGCTGTAATAGGGAGAACCGTCCCGCTCATCAAGCAGACGATCGGCGGACAGCAGTTCGACGGTTCCCGCCACGCGCGGCGTGGTGCTTTGATTAAACGCCACAAACTGAAGCTCAACGGGTAGCCCCGGCCAGACTTTATCGACTAACTCAACGGGAAGATGCGCATCCACCCGCAAAGGCTGGTCGTCCGGTACGATCTCCAGAAGCGTCTGCCCCGGCGCAATCACACCGCCTTCCGTAAACACTTTCAACCCGACCACCGTACCGGACACGGGCGCACGCATCTGTATATTCGCCAGATTGAAATCGGCTTTCTCTTTCTTACTGCCTACGTCACTCAACAACGCCTGTGCCTCTGCCAGTTCGCTATTTACCTCTTTGTCGTACTCCTGCTGACGCTGGGCGATCAACAGCGTTTGCTGTTCAATATCATGACGGGTGCGGTTAATATCTCCCGCCAGTTGCGCGATATCACCGTTAAGCTGCGCCAGCAGACGCTCATTCTCCAGCATTTTATTGCGCGGTACGTAGTTCTCTGCTGCCAGTGAACGTAACCCTTCCAACTGTTGTTCCAGCGTCCCGCGCTGTTTCTGCTTACTGGACATCACCTGACGTTGGGCGCTGAGCGACGCCTCCATGCCCGCGATACTGGTACGCATCCCCTCCGCTTCAAGCTTGAGCGACTGCTGACGACTGCGCAATAAATCGCGCTGCAATGCCGTAATTACACTCACCTCCGGCCTTTCCAGTATCGGTTGCAAGCGTGGCGTTATCACTATGTCATCCAGGCGCTGCTGCTCGGCAAGCAGTCGGCCTTCACGCGCGACCAACTGTAAATACTGACCATCCAACCCTTCACTCGCCGAACGCGCATCAACCTCATTGAGCGTTAATAGGATCTGTCCAGCCTCAACCCTGTCGCCGTCTTTCACCTGAATTTTATCGACGATACCGCCCTGATTGTGCTGTACAACCTTGCGGTTACCAGAAATCACGACGCTGCCATTCACCATGACGCCCTTATCCAACGGAGCAAACAGCGCCCACAGGAGAAAACCGCCGAACCCGGCAAGCACCAGTAGCCACCCCAGACGTACCGCACGTTTTTCATCGCGCTGCGCCCTCTGGTTCATATTCTCTTCGCTTAATTCAAATGCGGACATGTCTTTCCCTGTTTTCTCTCATTCCCTGTTACTGCTGGACAGCGGTAGAAGGTGTCATTTGCGCCTGGTTGGCGGCGCGGCGCGACTGCAATTCGCTCAAAATGTCGCGTGCAGGCCCAAAACGCTGTTGCCTGCCTTGATTGAGAACCAAGATCTTATGCGCCAGTGTGGTTAATGCCGGACGATGGGTAATCAATACCACCGTCGCCCGCCGCTTCTGAAGATGGGTAATCGCCTGCGCCAGCGCAAGTTCCCCTTCGCTGTCGAGGCTGGAATTTGGCTCATCAAGTACCAGTAGGCAGGGGTCACCATACACCGCACGCGCCAGAGCGATACGCTGCCGCTGCCCGCCCGACAGCCCGTTGCCGTCAGCCCCAAGAGGGGTGTCATATCCCTGCGGCTGACTAAGGATCATGTCGTGAACACCAGCCAGCTTCGCCGCCGCGACAATCTTTTCTGCGTCATGCTCGCCAAAGCGGGAAATATTTTCCGCTAACGTTCCTTTAAACAGTTGCACATCCTGTGGCAGGTAACCCATTGCCGGACCAAACGCTGCTTTATCCACCTGACTGAGATCGGCGCCATCCAATCGAACCTTGCCACGCGTTGGCGTTTGCGTCGCGACCAGCAGACGTGCCAGTGTTGATTTACCCGAGCCAGATGCGCCCAAAATTGCTAGCGTTTCCCCCGCCTGAAGAGAGAAATGGATGTCCTGCAATCGTGATGCCCCTTGCAGAGTCTGCAATAACACGTTTTCGACGCTAAGCTGCCCCACTGGCGCAGGCAACGCCATTGTCTCGGTTCTGGGCGGATAAGCGGTCATAATTCGATTCAGTCGATACCATGCTTGTCGCGCACTGCTCAGCGGTTTCCAAATACCGATAAGCTGATCGATAGGGCTTAGCACTCGCCCGACAAGAATTGACCCCGCGATCATCATCCCCGGCGTGATTTCGCCCTTAATTGCCAACAGCGCCCCCACACCAAGCATCAGCGATTGCAGAAAAATACGAGAATGTTTTGACGCCGCCCCGACAACCGCAGCCCGTTCACTGGCCAAATTTTGCAGCGTAATGAAGCGATAGTGTTGCCCCAGCCAACGGCGACGTAAATTAGGCAACATGCCCATCGATTCAATCACCTCGGCATTACGCAGTTGCGTATCCGCAAGATGGGTCGCCTGCAGTGCCTCGTGGCTAGCCTTTTCTAATGTCGACGTGGTGAGATACTGATTCAGCCAGGCCAGCAGCACCAGCACCACCGTTCCCCCCAACGCCAGCAGGCCGAGAACCGGATGGATCAGGAACAGCACCAATAAAAAGAAGGGAAACCAGGGAATATCGAAGAAGGCAAACAGTGAATTGCCCGTAATAAACTGCCGCAGTTGCGTGAGATCGTTCAGCGCCTGCCCCGCTTTTGCCTCGCCAGCTTCCAGATTGCGCTCGAATGCGGCGTTAAATACCTGCTGATTCAATTGCAGATCGATTCGTGTACCGAGTCGGACGACAACCAGACTCCGCACCCATTCAAGCGCCGCCATAAATATTCCCAACCCGGCAATCAGCAAGGTCAGCATCAGCAACGTCGTGCCATTCCCCGAGGCCAGTACACGATCGTAAACCTGAAGCATATAAAGAGAAGGCGACAGCATCAGGATATTAACGATAGCGCTAAAAATCCCAATACTCCAGAAGCTGCGCCGGAAAGGACGCAGTATACTCAACAACGAACGTTCCTTATCTGCTAGTTGACTCACTGCGTTTGTCTCTCCTGTCAGGGCTGTTTGTGCATGGTGCGTGTACCGCCATCAGGCAATATTAGCGTATAGCCCTCTTTTTCCTTGCTAAAGAACGCCACTGTCTGACCTTGCGCTTTCGTCAGCGTGATACCGTCCGGCGTCGGCCTCCATCCTGCTGGCACCTCGGATAACAGCGCTTTTAAACATTGGGCATCACCGTCAAGACGCCAGGTGCTGTCCACTAACGGCGTATTATGCAGCACAACCTCACACTGCAGCTCCCCGCCACGCAATTGCCATACGCCGCTTAGCTCATTTGCTGAAGGCAATTTCAGACTACTTGCCATACATCCTCCGCCTATTGCACTTAACAGCGCCGCGATGATTAACTTTTTCATAGAGGCCCCAGGTTGATAACAGAAAAGGACGGGTTGCCCCGTCCTCGCTATATCACACGATAAAATCGGTTGCCACGGATGGTCGACCGACAATTTCCACCAAAAAGTCTACCGTACTCTGGCCTTCAAAATGCAACCACAGGTTGCTGATATTGCTGCTGGCATCCCAGTCAAGGATCGCCTCAGTGCCTTTCCCACTGAAAGACCCTTCGACAAAACGCAAATCTTTATTTGGATTCAGCGCTGACAGGTCGATCTTGTCTATACCACGTTGGAAATCCGTGATGGTGTCATAACCTGAGGTATAGGAAGAATCGCTCGCGCTGGCATAGACAAAAATATCTTTGCCCGCACCGCCGGTCAGTATATCTGCACCGCCGCCACCGTAAATGACGTCATTACCCGCGCCACCCTGCAAAATATTATTCGCATCGTTACCGATGATAATATCGTTGCCGGAACCGCCAATGGCGTTTTCGATGGTAACACCGTGGGCAATGGAAACGTTACCTTTCAGGCCGCCAACATCAGAGAACCCACCTTCAGTAAGGTTGATACGCTGATCGTCTCGGTAACCCGAGAAATCAAACGTATCATTACCACCCGCATCCCAAACGGAGAAGATCAGCTTATCGCTGTTACTATGCGCTGAGTAGAAATCACGATCGGCGTTAGAGTTGAAACCGTATACCGTGTCACCGGTACGCGTGTTCATATTTGCACCGTAAAGATATTGGATCGCCGTGATGTCATCAATCAGCGGGCCTGCGGCATAGTGCCACTGGAAATCACCTCCGGTGTTCTGCTCACTCCAGTAGCTCATCAGGCTGAACTGGCGTGTATCTTCCGCATAGGTCACATCACGGTAGGTTGGGTCACCTTCACCCGCGTTGTAAGAACCAGGGTGATTCAGGCCCAGCGCATGACCGATTTCATGCGTCAGCGTCTGCTTACCGTATTCCGTCGTCGGGTCACGCACCGTCTCGGAGTTGTAGTTAAACCAGGCGCTGCCTGCGGCAGAGTGGTTACCCGGCATATAAGCGTAAGCCTGAGTACCGTAGTCCATTTTACCGCTTGAATCACGGGTGTAGTTACCAAACGTGATGGTGGCTTTTTGAGTGGGGCTAACCTCGGTGAACGTGAGGTTAGCGACATCTGACCACGATTGCAGAGACAGTTTGGCTTGATGTTCCTGGGCCGCGCTGAACTTCACAAAACCCTGATCGCCAGAAGGGATAGACTTCACGTTCTGTAAGAACGAATAGGTCAAATTAGCGGATTTACCAAATACGTTCGTTCCATTCCAGGTCAGGCCGTCACGGACAATTTCCTTCGCTGCCAGATCGCTGGTGAACGAGGGTTTGCCATTAAGCTGTCCTTCACCACGGGAATGGTAATTATACAGATCGTACACATCGCTATACCCCGTACCCGCGGCATGCAATGCAGGTACTGAGGTATCGTCATCTCGTAAAGCCATCTTTTCTTCTCCATAAGTCTGATCGGGATGATCAGAATCCTAAATCCCTTCATGCATGAGTCTTGCATTCGCCGCAAACTAATGCTCTCTTGGCGAGATACAACTAATCCAAAATTATTTATACACAAAAAAAATATAAATAAAAAAATTATCCCCATAAGGAAATAATTCAGAAAAGGTGCTAATTATTTTCGTTATTATAAAATGATAAATAATAAGGTGATGGTGACTATTTTTTATTATCAGTGTAGAGAGAGAAAGCAAAAGGCGTGAGCGTCAAACAGCACTCATCATTGAAAAGGAAGGAATTTTTATTAATTACATTCATTTTCATCATCGTACCTGTCCTTGGTTGATAAAACCGTGCTACGTAATGACATAAGTTGTCACCCGAATTAACGGCGTCCTTGCTGTTCCAAGACAAATCTAACAAATAAGAATAAAAAAATATAGCGCAAAATAGGGACTAATTACCCCCTTATTCGGCGGACGGATATACCCGTCATACTTCAAGTTACCTGTGCGTTGGCCGCGTTCAGTCGCCCGAATCACTTACCTGAGTAAGCTCATCGGGACTCCTTCGCTTGCCGCCTGCCTGAAACTCGAATTATTTAGGGTATAGAGGAATTTGTTATGGCATATCCCGCTGTTCAATCGGAAAAACGGGCAGTGCCGCCAGCAATTGTGCGCCATAGCCTTTGGTTAGCAGCCGCCTGTCGTAAATGACGATTTCACCAAAACAGTCATGGCTGCGGATAAGACGCCCAACTTGTTGGATAAGGTTAAACGACGCACTGGGTAAGCTTTGTACGATGAACGGATGTCGTTTGAGGCTTTTTAGCCATTCGCCTTCCGTTAAAATCACCGGGCTGTCGATAGGCGGAAACGCTATTTTATGGATATGCACCTGAGAAAGGAGATCCCCTTTCAGATCCAACCCTTCCGCAAACGACTGTAAGCCAATCAGCACGCTGGTTTGGCCTTCTTGTACCCGCTGACGATGTAGCTCGACCAGCCTGTAGCGCGGCTTATCTCCCTGCACCAGCAGCATCAGACGTAAATCGGTAACCTGCGTCAGAAAGAGCTGCATGGCACGCTGGCTGGCAAACAGCATCAGCATACCTTTATGCTTATCCTGCTGTAATTCTGCCCGGAAAAATTGCGCCATTTCAGCAATATGCTGCGCTTCAGATTCCATCAGCGGTTCATGACGCATCTTAGGGATCACCAAACGCCCCTGCTCACGGTGGTTGAACGGTGAATCCAGCGCAATAAACGTATCCCCTTCCTGCTCGCTCAGACCGGAAAGCTCCTGTATGCGCGCAAAACTGTTCAACGACCGCAGCGTTGCCGAGGTCACTACCACATGCGACACCTTGCCCCACAACAGCCTCTCAAGCTGATCGCAGACGCGGATCCCCGCGCAGTGCAGGTGAAGATGTGACTGGTTATCACGCATTTCACGCGTTATCCATTTGGAAACTGGCGCATTAGAGGATTTTTCCATCGCCGCCAGCCGCCACAGCTTGCTCATAGATTCCAGGTAACTCTGCTGGCGGCTCATTTTCAGCAATGCGTGATAGACCCGCACTACATCATGCTTGCCGGTTTTTTCGCTGAGATCGTTAAGCATGTACTCCACCAGCGCCCGCAGCGTGTCGGTCAGCTTGAACAATCGCACACAGAGTTCACGCATTTCATCGGGCATTTTTCCCATCGCAAAACGGTATTCGGTTTCCTGCCCGTCATGTGGCAAAAACAGCGCGCACATTTGCGAGAAAGACAGCACGCACTCGCGGATTTCCTCACAATGGCTGGTTAACCGTTCACTGTTAGCGAGCCGCGGTGGCGATTTAGGCGCGAATTGCGCCATACACTGCCCAACGAGCTGCACCAGTTGTTCCATTTGCGCCATCATATAGGCGGGATGAATATCGCCGGACATCTCCAGCGTATCGCGGGCAACGTCGGGAATGTGGTGTCCTTCATCGAGCACCAGCAGTAAATTTTTCGGGGGAGGAAGCACCGACTCACTTTCCATCGCCGCCATCACCAGCGCATGGTTAGTGACGACCACATCGGCCTGCTCGATCTCACGCCGCGCGATGAAGAAGGGACACTCGCGGTAGTAGTGACAGTTGTGCGCAAGGCAGTTTGCTTTGTCCGTACACAATTTCTGCCACAAGCTATCATCAATCGAATCCTGATAATGGTCACGCAACCCGTCCCAGGCGTGGCCTTGCAGCGCTTTTTCAAGCTTTACACAGATGCGTTCTTCTTCCTTACTGGCAGACACCCGTTCATCATCCAGAAAGAGCGGTAAATCCCCTTGCGCATCGGGATCGGTTGCCAGCATCGCCAGATTGCGCGGGCAAATATAACGACGACGGCCAAATGCGGCGGTAAATGTCAGTTCGGGAATAAATTTCTGCAACAACGGCAAATCTTTGCTGTAAATCTGATCCTGCAACGCCACATTCGCGGTACTGACCACCAGCGTTTTGTCCTCCGCACGCCCTACCGCAATCCCCGGAATAAGGTAAGAGAGCGTTTTCCCGACGCCGGTTGGTGCTTCAATAGCCAGATGGCGCGGGTAATCACCCGCCAGCGTTTTCGCCACTTCGGCAATCATCTGTCGCTGGGGAACGCGGGAAATAAAATCCGGGATTTGCTCTTGCAGGGCCTTATACCATTGACCAATCTGCAATTTTATTGCGGGGGACAGCGTCATGCATACTCTATATCTGTGTAATCTGGCCGTCATTGTCCCACAGACGCTCGGCGACGTCAGCCGATATCACATACATGATGATTCCGGCCTCGACAATCTTTCGTCCAGCGATTAGGGTAAGCTATTCTTTTTATCAAACACGTATTTTTATCAAACACGGTCTTTGTCGCGAGCGGTAAACGCGATCTTCGGTAAACCATAGCTTCGGTAAATTATGTCTTCGGTCCACACCATTAACCAATCGTACTGGTTTTCGCCACGATTACCACATGTTGAAAGCCGCACTACGCGCAACAGCAATCAAGCCTATAAAACACACAGCCATGCGCAATTCTCGATTGGGGCGATCGAATACGGTGAAACGCTTTGCCATTACCGCAACGAAACGCATCATTTACAGATTGGCGATCTGATCTTTATCGATCCCCAGCAGCCGCACAGTTGTAACCCGCTTCCAGGGAAAACGCGCAGCTACAGCATGCTTTATCTGGATGTTGAGTGGTGCCTCGGCCAGATCGCAACGCATTGTGGTTATCAGACGGATAGCTTACGTTGCAACTGTATTGTTCTGCGCGATCCGACGCTGTTTATGCGTTATCAGCACGTAGTTACCCTGCTGTATCAGGGTGAAATCACGTCGGCAGACAATCAGCTCAACGCGATGCTGGAGCCCATTTGGCGACAATATTGTCTACCTGAGCCGGCATTACCCCATCAGGCGTTACAAACCACGACACAGCACGTCCGCGAGCGTCTGCTGAATAATTTGCAAGAATCCCCTTCACTGGAAACGCTGGCGGATGAGCTGAATCTACGACGCGAAACCATCGTGCGACAGTTTCGTCACGATACCGGCATTACACCGATGGCATTCCTTAATAATGCGCGTATTGAGTATGCCAAATCGCTGATCAAACAAGGTACGCCGCTGGTGGATACCAGCTATCAAAGCGGCTTCTGCGATCAAAGCCATTTCCACAAAACGTTTGTGCAATACACCGCAGCAACACCGGGTCAGTACGCGCGATCAATATTTGACAATAAATAGCCGAACACCTTGTCTAGACTGGCTTCGATTACTTATCGAGGTCAGAAATATGATGTTTATCAATTCCCTTTTCTCCGCCGATTCCCTCTTTCCCGCCCATTTTCCTGCGCTGGCGCTGGCACATTTTGTGGCGCTACTGAGCCCAGGCCCAGACTTCTTTTTGCTGACGGCCTACGCCATTCGCTACCGATTGCGCGGCAGTGCGGGAATCTGTCTGGGTATCGCGTTGGGCAATGGCATTTATATCCTGCTGGCGGCAATCGGTTGGGCAGGCATTCAACATTCGCCCACGCTGTTTAGCCTCATAGAATTAGCCGGAGCGGCTTACCTGATCTGGATTGGCTACCAGTTACTAAAAAGCCGCTCTGTCCCGTCCTTTCAGGCGGAACCGTCGTCCAACCGTTGCCCAACGCTGCGTAAACAAATTTTGTTGGGGCTCGGTTCTGCGCTGTTGAATCCGAAGAATATGCTGTTCTACATCAGCCTGATGACCAGCATTCTTGGACAAAATGTGACGCCTTCTCAGCACGTTGTGAGCGGTAGTTGGATGTTTTCTGTGGTTCTGGTATGGGATCTGCTCATCGCGGCGCTGATAGCAAGTCCGCGAGTTCAGCAGCGTTTAACGCGCTGGATTAATCCGATTGAACGCGGTGCTGGCGTCATTTTACTGTTTTTCGGCCTGCTGCTTTTATTTTGGTAATAAGGTGTATTTAAAAAACACGGAGCGTTTCGGCCTTGTTTCATGGGCGGAAGGCATTATAATTCGAGGCAATTAACAAAAGGATAACCTGATGACTCTTCAAAAAATCGGCATTATCGGTCTCTTTGCCTTTCTCGCCTTAGGTGGTATGTCCGGCATGATGCTGGTGGGTTACATTATTATCGAGCACGCGGGCTGAGGCTTTCGATCTGCCTCGTGCTCCCCACAGCACGAACGGTGCCGCACGGAAACGCGGCAATTAACGCGGCGGTTCAGACTAGCATGATGGCTCAGATTTGAACGCTTGCCAGTGCTCAGGAATACGCGTGAAAGTCAGTTGGAACCAAGCCGTAAACTGCTCAGGTGTTGCCACCATCCGCCCTGCTATCTCATCTAACGACTGGTACTCATAGCTCGACACTTCATCGGGATTGATGTTCGGAATATCATCCGTCACGCCAAAATACACATGCCCCAACTCATGCTCAATCAACCCGTTATCCAGCGGCAGGCGATAGGTCAGCGTAAACATTGGCGTCAGCGCACAGCGTAGCCCCATCTCTTCATACAAACGACGATGCGCTGCCTGTAACGTCTCTTCACCGGGCGCAGGGTGGCTGCAACAGGTGTTGCTCCACAAACCGCCGCTGTGATATTTCTCTTCTGCACGCTGCTGCAATAACAACTGCTGGCGAGAGTTGAAAATATAGACAGTAATCGCACGGTGCAACACGCCTTTTACGTGCGCTTCCTGCTTTTCCATGACGCCCGTTGGCTTGTCATTTTCATCAACCAGCACCACTTCGGTCAATGGCATACCTTCCTCCTGCAATACCTTATTCTCCGGTAATCACGTTTTATTTCGACAATCACACTGCATTTCGACAATCACACTGCATTTCGATAATCACCCTTCGTGCATTCGCCGCCGGAAGCTCCGGCGGCGAATTAACCTATTTATAACAGGGTGAAGCTGTCGCTTTTCACACGCTGTGAATCCAGACCGATCATCACGTCGAACTTACCGGGCTCCACCACCTGCTGCATGCGGGCATTGTAGAACTTGAGTGCATCCTGATCGAGCGTGAAGGTGACCGTGCGGGATTCTCCCGGTTGTAGCATCACTTTCTCAAAACCACGCAACTCTTTCAGAGGACGGCTGATGGAAGCCACCACATCGTGCAGATACAGTTGTACGACCGTTTCACCAGCACGACTGCCGGTATTTTTCACCGTTACGCTGGCGTTGATCGTTCCGTTACGCTTCATCGTCTGACTGGACAAACGCACGTCTGACACGCTGAACATGGTATAGCTCAGGCCATAGCCAAATGGATAGAGCGGCCCATTGGCCTCGTCATAGTAGTGAGAAGTATATTTACCCGGGTTTTCCGGCGTATAAGGACGGCCTGACGGCAGGTGATTGTAATAAATCGGAATCTGCCCGACAGAACGCGGGAAGGACATCGGCAGCTTGCCTGATGGGTTATAGTCACCAAACAGCACATCGGCGATCGCATTGCCGCCTTCCGTGCCGCTGAACCAGGTTTCCAGGAACGCATCGGCCTGTTGATCTTCACGCACCAGCGCCAGAGGGCGACCGTTCATCAGCACCAGCACCAGCGGTTTACCCGTGGCTTTCAGCGCCGCGATCAGGTCACGCTGGCTTTGCGGCAGATCGATATTCGATCGGCTGGATGCCTCATGTGCCATCCCCGCAGCCTCACCGACAACCGCAACCACCACATCCGCCTTCTTCGCGGCTTCTACGGCTTCATCGATCATCACCTGCGGTGGACGTTTATCCACCTGCACCGCATCTTCATACTGATTCAGGAAATCGATGATGCCTTTGTGATTACTGACGTTGGCACCTTTAGCATAGAGAATCGTGGCTTTATCGCCGACCGCATTCTTCAGGCCCTGATAAACGGTAATCGTCTGTTTCGTGACGCCCGCAGCAGACCAGCTTCCCATCGTATCGCGCTGGCTGTCAGCCAATGGCCCCACGACGGCAATCGTGCCCTGCTTTTTCAGTGGCAGCGTTTGCAGACGGTTTTTCAACAGCACCAGACTTTTACGCGCCACATCACGTGCATCCAAACGGTGTAAGCGGCTTTCCGCATTGGTATCCACCGGATCGGAACTCGCAACGCCCAAATGACGATACGGATCTTCAAACAGCCCCATATCGTATTTCACGTTCAAAACCTGACGGCAGGCATCGTCGATCTCCTGCACGCTCACCGCACCACTTTTCACCAACTCAGGCAGATAGCGCACGAAATATTCGTCGCTCATACTCATCCCGATACCGGATTTAAGCGCCAGACGTGACGCATCGCGTGGATCGCTGGCAACGCCATGCTTAATCAGCTCTTTAATCGCACCGTGATCGGTAATGGTAATGCCTTTGAAATTCCACTGATCGCGTAGCACATCCTTCAGCAACCAACTGTTTGAGGTGGCCGGTGTACCATTGATGGAATTCAGCGCCACCATCACGCCGCTGCTGCCAGCATCAATCGCCGCTTTGTAAGGCGGCATATAGTCCTGGAACATGCGCTGAGGGCTCATGTCCACGGTGTTATAGTCACGTCCACCTTCAACCGCACCATAAAGCGCGTAGTGTTTGACGCTGGTCATCAGCGAGTGGCGTCCGGTGACGTCATCGCCCTGAAAGGATTTGACTACCACACCAGCGATTTTACTGGTCAGCCAGGTGTCTTCACCGAAGCCTTCCGACACGCGACCCCAGCGCGGATCGCGGGTGATATCCACCATCGGCGCCCAGGTCATATTCAGACCATCTTCTGTCGCTTCATAAGCCGCCACCCGCGCGCTTTTCGCAATCACGTCCATATCCCAACTGGAGGCTAACCCCAGAGCGATAGGGAAAATGGTGCGCTGGCCGTGCACCACATCATAGGCAAAAAACAGGGGGATCTTCAGGCGGCTAAGCTGCATCACCTGATCCTGCATCGCACGAATATCTGGGCGGGTCACCGTATTAAAAATCGCGCCAACCTGGCCGTTTTTAATCATTTCCCGAATGGCTTCTTTCGGGTTATCCGTTCCGACGCTGATCAATCGGAGCTGGCCGATCTTCTCTTCCAACGTCATTTTCTTCAGCAAATCCGTGACGAATGCATCACGCTGCTGATGTGAAGGCGATATTGATGCTGGCACAGGCGTCAACGCCTGCGCAAACGCCGGATTACAGGCAAGTCCAATTGCTATAGTCAGTGAAGTAAGCCATTTCATTCGTTATAAAGACCCAGTCAATCCAGGCGTCAGAGTCAGAACAGCGCGCTGAAGCACAAGACAGGTTGAAAATTCCGACGGTCACATCCCTTCTCTGACAAGGTGAAAAACATCTTCCCTGCCTTAAGCGACTAAGGCTTCCGATAGAGGTTGCCGCACCGACGCACTCAAATGCACAGCGCGTAATATAGTGCATTTGTTGAGATTTCATTTAATAAAAACTGCAAGAATAATGCTAGACGATACGCATAATTCACATTCAGCCTAAGCAAGATGGGCGGTGACGGGGGAAAAACGTACAGCGTGGAGACACATGCGGCGACAGTTGCCGACGCATGTGTCTCTGAGGGAAATTAACGTCGATGTGACTGCAAGTTTAACGCCCGATCGAGCGCCCCGACCAGCCAGTCAATATCATGCTCCTGAAATGCCAATGGCGGGCGCAACTTCAATACATTACCATGCGGACCGGCAACCGATGTGAGGACGCGTTCAGCGCGAAGTTGTTCAACCACGTCCAGCGCCAGCGCTTTATCCGGTGTTTTTGTTTCTCGATCGCGAACCAGCTCAAAGCCGATAAACAGCCCTGCCCCGCGCACATCACCAATACACGCATGGCGATCGGCAAGCAGCGCCAGCTCCCGCTGCAATTTTTCCCCGACAATACGGCTATGCTCCTGTAAACCTTCCTCGCGAATAACGTTTAATACCGCCTGTGCTGCCGCCATCGACACCGGGTTTCCACCAAACGTATTAAAGTAGGGAATGTCATCGCTGAATGCCGCCAGCACATCGGCTTTTGCCAAGAGCGCCGATACCGGTATGCCGTTGCCCATCGGTTTACCCAATGTCACGACATCGGGCACAATACCATGCCGGCCAAATCCCCAAAAATGTTCGCCCGTGCGGGCAAAACCGGGCTGGACTTCATCAGCGATGAAAATCCCACCATTGGCATGTACTACCTCTATCGCAGGTTGCAGATAGCCAGCCGGCCCCGGCATTACACCATCCGAAGAAAAAATGGAATCAACCAGAAGACCAGCGAATTTGATGCCGTTCGCGGCCATATCATCAATTTGACATTGAATTTGCTGCGCAAACCAGGCACCCAAATCGGGTGCATTCACGCGATAGCGATCGGGCGCTGGAACAAGACGCGTTGTCGCCGCCAAAGGCTGCCCACTTCCGAGCGCAGGCGACGCACCGGACGTCAGTTCGCTGGTCCCGTGATAGGCTTCTCGGCTCACAATAATGCCAGTCCCTCCGCTATAAGCGCGAGCCACGCGAATCGCCAGATCGTTGGCCTCCGATCCGGTACACATGTACATCGCCTTATTGATGGCGGCAGGCACCGTACTGAGAATATCCGCAGAGTAATCCAAAATACGTTCGTGCAAATAGCGGGTATGGGTATTGAGCTGACGCATTTGCTCGTGAACGGCGTCGATGACCGCAGGGTGACAGTGCCCGATACTGGCGACATTGTTGTAGACATCCAGATACTTATGCCCAGCAGCATCCCACAGATATTGCCCCTCACCGCGCACCAGATGCACTGGGTTACGGTAGAACAAACGGTAAGAATCCCCTAGCACCTGGGTGCGCCTATTCGTCAGTCTACGGGTGTCCTCATCCAGCGCATCTGCATGTTCAGTACGAAAACTGTTGGTATCCATAATGGTTGATCGTGTCGCCATAATGACTCCTGTATCAAAGGTTGTGGCCCGATGGCATATCACAGGGGTAAAACGCATCGTGCATGTTCAGATAATGTCCACCCTACACCAAAAGCAATAAAATACACAAATACAAAAAAATGCACTTTTTTGATGCACAAAAATGCCAAAAAAGTGCAATGAAATCGTCACAAAAAACAATACACCGGTCTGTCCATTTGTTGTTTAAGTCATCTCACGCACAGAAAAAATAAATAACATATTGATTAACCTTAAAATTCCAACAACAAATATCATCAAATCAGAAAATGGCACGATTAGTGCTAAAAATTTAGACCACTCGTAATAAACACAAAAATGCACATAACGAGCGATATTCCGTTCGAGACGAGGGGGACACCGATGCCAACATTTTCCACAACCGTAGGGGAACATTTATGAACCGATCTTTATTTCACCGCGTCAGTCTGCTTGCGGCATTCACCTGTGCCACGCTGGTTAACGCTGCCGCACACGCTGGCACCGTCACGGTCTATACCTCGTTGGAAGAAGATGAGATCAAAGATTACGTCGCACAGGCCAAGAAAGATTTGCCCGACCTGACCATTAACGTACTGCGCTTGTCCACTGGTGACCTTGGTCCACGGATCCTGGCCGAATCCAAAAATCCGCAACATGACGTCATTTGGGGCTGGGCGGTAACCAGCGTGATGGATCCACGACTGTCTGCATTATTAGAACCTTACGATGCCAAAGGTAGCGACAACCTCGCCGCCACTTATCGCGCGCCGGATCACAAGTGGTTTGCGGCAACAGGCTATATGGCCGCCTTTTGCGTCAACACCGAAGCGCTAAAAGCCAAGAATCTTCCGGTACCCGCCTCCTGGCAGGATCTGACGAACCCGATCTATAAAGGTGAGATTGTGATGCCAAACCCCGTGTCGTCCGGCACCGGTTACCTGCAAATCGCTGCATTGCTGCAATCTAAAGGTGAACAAAACGGTTGGGCATTTCTGAAGTCGCTGGATGGCAACATCGCCCAATACACCAAGTCAGGCTCACGCCCGTGTAAAGCCGCACGCACGGGGGAATATGCCATTGGCGTGTCACTGGCTTTCGCCGCCATGCAATCAATTGAAGAAGGCTACCCCGTCAAAATGGTGATCCCAAACGATGGCGCAGGCTATGAGTTGGAAGCCTCCGCTCTGATGGCGGCGGCCAAGAACAAACCGGACGCTAAACGGTTCCTTGACTGGACACTTTCCAGCCATGCCGCCGCGCTGTACACCAAATACAAAGAGATCGTAACCATCCCTGGCGTTGAACAGTCAAAAGCCGCGCAAATGGCGGGTCTGCCAGCCGATCTCACTCACGTTCTCTACCCTGTGGATTTTACCAAAAGCGCCAACGATCGTGACGCGACACTGGCAATCTGGCAAAAATCCATCGGCCGCTAATGGTCTGAATTTGCAGTAAAGACTGCCGCACAAAGTCTGTCCGCCTTCGCGGCAGTCGTAATTAAGAGGTCGCATTCATGGCACTGGTTATTCAAAATCTTTATAAAAGCTTTGACGGTTATGTCGCTCTCGATCGCATCAATTTGTCGATCGACAATGCCGAGTTTGTCTGCCTTCTTGGCCCTAGCGGCTGTGGTAAAACGACCTTGCTACGCATCATTGCCGGGCTATTAAGCTGTGATGGGGGAAAAATCACGCTGGACGATCGCGATCTGGTTAACGTACCGGCAAGGGAACGAGGCTTTGGCATCGTCTTTCAGTCCTACTCACTTTTTCCCCACATGACGATTGCGCAAAATATTGGCTATGGTCTCAAAATCCGCCAGACGCCTGCTGAGGAAATTGCCGCACGCGTCAGCGACCTATTGGACACCGTGCGCCTCAGCGGATTTGGCGATCGCTATCCTGCTCAACTTTCAGGCGGGCAGCAGCAGCGAGTCGCGATTGCACGCGCGCTGGCGGTCAATCCTTCCCTACTGTTACTGGATGAACCGCTTTCGGCACTGGATGCACGCGTGCGCGCCGGATTGCGTCAGGAATTACGCGACGTGCAGCAGCGGCTCGGCATTCCGACCCTGATGGTCACGCACGATCAGGAAGAAGCCATGAGCATGGCGGATAAAATCATTTGCATGCACGGAGGGCGCATTGTGCAGGAAGGGACGCCGCACGAACTCTATACCCGCCCACGCACGCGTTTCGTTGCCGAATTCATGGGGCACAGCAATTTGCTGTCGCGTGATGTCGTCAACACATGGATGCCGGAACTGCTCCCCTCAGCACAGGAAATAGCACTACCAGAAGGTGCCGAATTGTTTATCCGTCCGGAAAGGATTGCGCTGCATAAAGTAGAAGGTGCTGAAGGACGGGTCATCAACACCAGTTTCCTCGGCAGTATCCAACGCGTACAGGTGCTATGGAAGTCGCAGCCGCTGTTGGTCGAGACTAGCAGCACCGTGAACTGGAGCCCAGGCGACTCCATTCATCTCTCGATTCGCGCAGAAGACTGCGCTTGGGTGCATGCATGAATCAGATACATCTCCCCCCGCAAACGGTCAGCGATCGCTGGCTTTCCCGTCTGTGTCTGTGGGTCCCGCTGCTGGCACTGCTCATGTTTTTCGCTATACCGATGCTAAGTATCGTCTGGCACAGTCTGTTGAACGATCGCAACGGTACGGTTGGGTTATCAAACTATTTGGCGCTAATGGATTCGCCTGGCATCTGGCGGGCGACCGCAAACAGCCTGTTACTTGGCATCGTCACCACGCTGGTCACGCTCTTGCTGGGATTTATTGTCGCCTATGGGTTGGAATGTACGGCGATGCCTGCAAAGCGTTTTATCGCATTTTCGACCTCGCTGCCTATCCTTGCGCCCTCGCTGGTGTTGGGATTGGGATTGATTTTTCTGCTGGGAAGAAACGGCATCATCGGCAATCTTCTTGGCGTGCGATTGGATATTTACGGTTTCTGGGGGCTATTGATCGCCAACGTCCTGTACGCGCTGCCACAGGCGATTCTGATCATTCGCACCACGCTGCGCCATAGCGATACGCGCCAGTATGAAGCCGCTAACGTTCTGGGTGCATCTGACTGGCGACAGTTTCTGGATATCACCCTGCCCGGCCTGCGATACGGCCTGCTAAGCGCGGCCTTTGTCATCTTTACCATCACGATCACTGATTTCGGCAACGCGATTGTCATCGGCGGCAACTTCTCAGTACTGGCGACCGAGATCTACAGCCAGGTCAGTGGGCAAATGAAATTCGGCATGGGAGCCGTTGTCGGGATCCTACTCCTGTTGCCTGCGGCAGCATCGATCTGGATAGAGCGCGCAACGACCAGACGGCAAAAAGCCATTGGTTCACATGCGGCTATTCCGCACGTTCCGCAGCCGCTGCGCACGCGCGATATGTCGTTCTACCTGGCAACCATGACGATTGCACTCATGATTGTCACCGTTATTGGCACCGTCATTATTGCCAGCATGATACGCCTATGGCCGTACCGTCTGGATCTGACACTAAAACATTACGATATCGATCTCGCGGGAGGCTATACGCCACTGTGGACATCCGTCTGGATCTCAGCACTGGCGGCAGCGGTTGGCACCGCACTGTTATTCCTGCTCACATTCGGTATTCACCGCCAACCGGGCAAAGTTGCTAATACCGCCGCACTGCTTAGCGCGTTGCCTGTTGCCGTCCCCGGCCTGGTATTGGGGCTATCTTATGTGTTCACGTTTAATTCGGCCGATCTTCCCTGGGGAATGCTGTATGGTTCGGCGCTGCTGGTGGCATTGTGCAATTATTACCACTATCACACGCAAGGCTACACCACGATGATGATGGGGATACGCAACGTCCCGCATGCGATGGAAGATGCCACCACGGTTTTAGGCGGCGGCGTAGTGCGTATTTTGCGTGATGTCTACCTGCCAGCCATGCGCGTAACGCTGATTTCGGTCGCTATGTTTTTATTCATGCGCTCAATGGTTACACTATCAGCCGTGATTTTTTTGGTCACGCCGTCGCTGCCTTTAGGTGCCGTCACCGTGATGCGGCTGGATGAAGCCGGCTTTACGTCACAGGCGGCCGCTTTTTCGACCTGTATTATGGCTATCGTGGCGATAACAGCACTGCTTCTGCACCTTGTGACAGAGAAGCGGCAATCATGGTAACCGGTGTCAAAACATCAAAGAATGGACAGCTATGTTAGAAGAAACGCGGTTACATCGCATACAGGCTCTGCTCTCAACATTAAACCGAGTGAGCACCGAGAAAATTATTCAGCATCTCGGTGTTTCACGCGAAACGGTACGACGCGATATTCTCAAGCTGGAAGCGGCAGGAGCGTTGCGCCGCGTTCATGGCGGGATCGTAGCCACAACGGAAGCACCGGAACCACCGTTGTCCATTCGCAATACCGTGCGCGAAAAAGAGAAGCAGGCTATTGCCCGTGCAGCGGTGCAACAGCTAAAGGCCGGACAAACGCTGTTTATCGACGCGGGTAGCACCACCTCCCTGTTAGCCGACGAACTGCTTTCTATGCCGGGAATGACGGTGATTACCAACAGTCTCACCGTTGCGCAGAAACTTACCGCAACAGAGTCTGTCGCACAACATAGCGTGATACTACTCGGTGGATACATGGGAGCTTCAGCACAGGCAACCAGCGGTGATATCACCCTCAATGAACTGGATCGCTACCGTGCCGACGTGGCGATCCTCTCTCCGGTCGGGGTAGATGCGGCCTCTGGCGCGACCAGTTTTGCTCACCACGAAGCGGCAATTGCCCGATCGATGGTGCAACATGCCAGAACGCGAATTATCCTCGCGGATCACAGCAAGATTGGCATCACGAGCCGCGTGGTCTATGCCACCATGCAGGAAATCGACATGATCGTGACTGATACGCTTAGCGCAGACAAACCCGAACTCTCGTTACTCCAGAGGCACTGCCAACAGGTGATTATCGCCTGATGAACCACGATGGATCGCTTTTCCCGTGGTTCATCGCTGGCCTCATACCCGATTCTTATACTCGCCACGCTGGCATGTAGATGCTGGATGATTTATACCGTCTTTCGTGCTAATGCTAAGGCTTCGTTAATACAAGGAGCCTCAGACATGTATCAGTTGTACATCGCCAATAAGAACTATTCATCCTGGTCACTGCGTCCGTGGGTGTTGTTGAAAACACTGTCGATTCCTTTCGAAGAGAAGCAGGTTGTTTTTGCGCCGGGCATGGCACAGCCAGCATTTAAGGCCTTTTCCCCGACGGCAAAAGTCCCCTGCCTGATCGATGGCGAAATCACCGTCTGGGATTCACTGGCGATTACCGAATATCTGGCTGAACAGCACCCCGACATCTGGCCTGCCGATGCTAAAACCCGTGCCTGGGCACGCTGTGCCGCCGCCGAAATGCATTCCGGCTTTACTGCACTGCGCAATACCTGCGCCATGAGCTGCGGCGTGCGTGTCAAGCTGAATGAGATATCTCCAGCTCTCAGCAGCGACATTACCCGTATCAGTGAGCTGTGGCAGGAAGGATTGACACGATTTGGTGGGCCGTTTTTGGCGGGGAAACAATTTTCGGCAGTAGACGCGTTTTTTGCTCCTGTCGTTTTCCGTATCAAAACCTATCAGCTTCCCGTCTCGTCGGAAGCCGCCGCCTACTGCGAACACTTATTGGCATTGCCCGCGATGCAGCAATGGCTACAGGATGCATTAGCAGAAACCTGGCGTGAAGCCGCACACGAGGAAGATGTGACAAATGCAGGTGAAGTGATAGAGGATTTTCGCGCACACGCATAGCACAGTCGCAGACGGTGGCCCATTCGGCCACCGTCAAAACGCCCCTATCCAGAACATGGGGAGGGGACAATCTGTTATTCGGTATCGATATTCGCCATGCTCTGCGGTTGGCGGGAAGCTAGCGATTTTTGTTTCTTATAGCTCAATGCCGCAGCGGGCACCTCGCTAACTTTACCGGTTTCAATCCACTTACGCAGACGGTTAGCATCTGCAAAATGTGTGTATTTACCGAAGGCATCCAATACCACCAGCGCAACAGGCCGTTGATTAATAACAGTGCGCATCACCAGACAGTGTCCCGCCTGATTGGTGAAGCCCGTCTTGGTCAGTTGAATACTCCAGTCCGCCTTGTAGACCAGATGATTGGTGTTTCTGAACGGCAGGCTATACGCCGGGTTGGTGAACGTCGCCGTTTTTTCCTGTGTCGTGCTGAGCTGGCTCAGTAGCGGATATTGCTTGCTGGCAATCAGGAGTTTAGTGAGATCGCGAGCGGTCGAGACATTATTGATGGACAAGCCGGTCGGCTCTACATAGCGCGTGTGGGTCATGCCTAAGGCACGGGCCTTGGCATTCATCGCGCGGATAAATGCCTGATAGCCGCCCGGATAGTGATGCGCCAGGCTAGCCGCCGCCCGGTTTTCAGATGACATCAGCGCCAGTAGCAGCATGTCATGACGGCTGATCTCACTGTTCAAACGAACGCGCGAGTACACCCCTTTCATTTCTTTCGTCTGGCTGATATCTACAGAGATGATTTCATCCAGCGGCAGATTGGCATCCAGCACCACCAGCGCCGTCATCAGTTTCGTCACAGAGGCGATCGGCACCACGACGTCAGGATTGCTCGAATAAAGGATATGGTTATCACGCAAATCCACGACCATCGCGCTACCGGAAGCAATTTCCTGATGCGCACTGCCAGCGGAATACGTCGGCGCTTTCGCCACAGCCTGTGGCAACATCACAGCATGGGTTGACAGTATCAACAGGCCAAAAAGAGAAAGCTTAAAATTTTTAGTCATTCTTCAATAACTTAAACAGTATTCTGTTAAATGAAAGGGATAGGCATCGGCATTATAATTTACTGCCTCTCCCCACGCACTCATGCAGCAGAAAAAGCTTTGTGACAAATTTTGACAAACGGCTTTAGCAAGATACTGTTTTTTATAGCATTACGTTAGAGACGGTCTTATTTTACGCATCTGGTTGAGCAAACGCAGGCTGACGCCGCTGAATATCCCGGCGGTAATCCCGCCCACTGCACCGGACAACAAGCAGAATACCGGATCATGCGCTAACGTGGGAAACCGGGCCAGTTGAACGGAAAAATAGAAGCGAAAACAAAACGTCAGCAGCATTAAGACTAAAGGCCACCACGATCCGGTGCGTTGAAAACAGCGCGGTTCCGGCAGGTAGATCCCTGACGTCGTTCCCCATATCCACCCAATGCTCAGCCCAATAACCAACATCAGTAGAAAACCGCCCACCGCCGCAAGCGGGAGTTGCAACGTGTGAAAAATCGCGCTAACGCCCCACACCATGAAAACCATAGGCACAACTAACATCCGCACCAGCGATTGTCGCCTCGGCTGACTGGCTTTTACGCCAGCATAAATCAGGTAACCCAAAACGGCCCATACCCAGTAAGGCGTGTGACGCAGAGTAATCAGTAGATTTTCCACGGCAGTGTGATTCCTTTATCCATCAACGCGAATGGTCACGATTACGGTGTTACTTTTGCCTGTTCCAGCGCCTGTTTCACCGCATTAATCACCCCCTGACTCGATAACGTTGCCCCCGTTACCGCATCCACCTTATTAATGTCCTGCTTCTCAAGAAGCTCCGGCACAATTTCATCGGTCGCGCTCAGCATCATCGCTTCGGTATCGCCATGCTTGCGCACTTCAGCGTTAGCGATCTTCCCTTCTTTAATGCTGACCGTCACCTCAACCTCTGCCGCCTTACCCTGCGCTTTACCGATGTAGGTGCCATCTTTATATTGCGCCACATTATTACCATGAGCGGATAAAGAAAAAGCCATCACTAACGTGGTCAGCACGGCCGGAATAGATTTTTTCATCAGTTTTCCCTACGTAAATAAAACAAAAAGAGCAACAATTCAATAACCAGAAAAGAACAATCAGTTAAAACCTAATAATTGATAATACGATTTCGTTTCAATATTATCCAATGACAATTGAAGCTGTAGCGCACACGACATACACCGATCTCTGAGTGCTTTCAACTGGGTTTCATCATCGGTCATTATCGATATTTCCACGAAATAACCAAGGGATTCAATATAATCGAGCGTAATATGAAAAGCATTTAAAAAATAGATGCTGCGAATTTTATGAATCTCAAACAGGGGCTGATACCCTAACGTCTGTAGCATACTGTCGGTTTTTTCAAAAATTTCGACGTTAACCGCTTCGCAGCGATCGGCTCCCGGCCCTTTAACAATCCAGAGCTTTATCCCCGATGGTTCCATGCGACGTACCAGCATTTTTATATTTTGCTGTTGCAATCGCTTCTCTGAGTCATCGTAATAAATATCATGTTCTTTATTTTCAAAGACGAAAGCCTCTGGATGAAGACTAAAAAGCGTATTTCTGAAAACGGCGATATCGTCGATGTGAAATTTAAGTTCAACTTCATATTTCCCTATGAAATGTTCAACCATGTTCTTTCCCCTCACTGGATTCACTGAAATAAAATTGATCTTCCGTCACATTATTCAGCGCGTTATTACGCTGTCATGCGGAAATTCAAGCAAATAATGATTCAGTCATCCGAAAAATAGATCATACCGGTAACATATACTCTAAATAATTCGAGTTTAACGACAAACGTCATTGTTTTGAACAACACGACGTGTTGATCCTTTAGGGTGAAGCGCGCACAAGTGTGCCGAGTAACAACTATCCACCCATGATTTTCAAGCCAAAAGATACGGTCAGAATCGCACGGGATGCTGACCGCCGTTAATAGTAGCTGAGAAAGAAAAAACCGCTAGTTCTTCACGCAGTAACCGCAGGTAACAGCAAGATCAGTGCAGAATCGAAGTCGTGATGGTGCATAAACTCACGTAAAATAAGCAGCCGGGCGGAAAAGGCGCTTTCTAGCGGAATCCCTTCCCAGGCCGCTGGACTCCCCAGCATGACACGTTCCAGACGTTTAAATGTTCGTTCCATGTCATCCTGCGGCAAACACCAGCTCGCCTTCTCCTCTTCCACGCCCGAAATCTGTGCGATTGTCACCAATGTCGGATCGAAAGAAAAGAGAACCGAATCCGCCGGGAGGTCGTGCCGAATACGCGTCACCTCATCTTCTACCGCCATGATCGCCAACTCCATCTCATCCGGCGTCGGGGGAAGATGCTTGAAAAACGTCGCTGCTGTTTTGTCAAAACCAATTGTCAGTTGCAACGTTGCCGACGGCTGTGATGCCGTCCCGCAGATGACCGCCGTCTGCTGTTCACCAATGCACAGCACCGTTACCGGCACATCCGGTGCGACGCGCTGCCTGGCAAGCGCGTACATATGTTGCAGGTTTACCTCATTTTCCATCACGGCATCCCCCTTATTTAGTGCTGACCCTCGTGCTGGCAGCAGCGCGCAATACCGGCAATATCAGCAGGTGTGGTTCGGCAGCAGCCGCCAATCAGACGCGCCCCTGCCGCCCGCCACTCTGGCAGATACGCCGTCAGCGAACAGGCAGCATCGTGGCCGCTACTCCAGGTTTTGGTTAGTGCATCATACTGCTCGCCGGAATTGGGATAAACCACCAAAGGCAAATTCGTCAACGAGGACAGGTACGTCAGCGCGGGCGTCACATTCTCCAGCGCAATACAGTTAATGCCCACGGCAACCACCTGCAAGCAGGCGTTAACCCGTTCCAGCACGGTGTGTAATGGCGTACCGTCGCTGAGGTGTTCGCTGTCACGCAGCGTGAAAGAGAACCAGGCTTGCGCCTGAGGGAATTCGGCTAGTAACGCAATCAACGCCTCGACTTCGGCAAAAGACGGCAGCGTTTCACACGCCAACAGATCCGCCCCCGCCTCATGCAGCGCCGCTATGCGGGGGCGATGAAACGCCATCATCTCAGCCTGCGGCAACTGGTAGTCGCCACGGTATTCTGAACCATCCGCCAGATAGGCACCATACGGCCCGACTGACCCTGCCACCAGCAGCACACCAGCCTGCGGATTGTCACGACGATAATCATCCCGCGCCTGCGCCGCTAACTGTACGCTTTTGGCAATCAGCGTCAACGACTCCGCTTCGCTATACCCACGCGTCTTAAACCCTTGCGGCGTTGCCTGATAGCTGGCGGTAATCGCACATTGCGCCCCAGCCTTGAAATAGTCGAGGTGCACCTGATAAATCAGCGCCGGATTTTCCACCAACACTTTCGCCGACCACAGGGGATCCGTTAAATCACAACCGCGTGCTTCCAGTTCGGTCGCCAGCGCACCGTCCAGCACAATCGTTGATGCCGTTGCCAGCATGTCGGTCACCGTATTTTTACGCAATGTCTTCCACTCCTGTTAATCCACGCTTCTTCATTGACTGCGTGAAATAATAAGCACCGTAACACAGCGCGACAAATGGAATTCCACACCACAGCGCAATCCGCTGGCTTGGGTCAAACGCCAGCCCAACGCAGGCCAGCAGGCAGAGCAAGAATCCCAAAATCGGTGTTATCGGGAACCAAGGCGCACGATATTGCAGTTCGGAAAGAGATTTTCCGGTGCGGACATGGTGGCGACGAAACATATAGTGCGAGGCACAAATACTCAACCACACCGCCACCACGGCAAAACCGGAAATCGCGGACAGCGCCACGTAAACGGTGTCCGGAGCGATCACGCTGGAAAACAGCGCCAGCAGCCCGCCCAGCATACTGACGGAAATAGCAAAAAGCGGAATACCCCGGCGCGTCAGACGAGAAAAACGGCGTGGCAACGTGCCTTCGTTGGACAACGACCACAGCATACGCCCCGAGGCATACAGCCCTGAGTTAGCCGCAGACAGGATCGCCGTCAAAATCACGAAATTAAAAATATCGGCGGCGTAAGGAATACCAATCTTTTCAAACACCAGTACAAACGGGCTTTTGGCGATACCGGCCTCTTCCATTGGGATTATCGCCGCCAGCACCAGCACCGTCCCCAAAAAGAAGATCACCAACCGCGCGACGGTCGTGCGAATCGCCATCGGTACAACCTTGTGCGGATTCTCAGTTTCTCCTGCCGCGATGCCGATCAGTTCCGTACCGGAGAAGGCGAAGTTTACCGCCACCATCGTCATCAATATCGGAAGGCCGCCGTAAGGGAACCAGCCAGACGCAGTAATGTTCTGGAAGAACGGCGCGGGCGAACCATCCTGCATCGGAATAAAGCCAAACATCGCCCCTCCACCGAGTACGATAAAGGCAAGGATTGTGACCACTTTAACAATCGAGAACCAAAACTCCCCTTCGGCAAAGAAACGGGACGACACAACATTCAGTAAATAGATCAACACACAAAACAGCAGGCACCAGGTCCAGACGGGCACCTGTGGAAACCAATACTGCATACAAAAACCAGCAGCGGTCAGGCTAGAACCAAGCGCGACCGTCCACGTCAGCCAATACAGCCACGCCACGGTATAGCCCGTTGCCGGGCTGAGGTAGCGAGACGCATACACATGGAACGCCCCAGTTTCCGGCATCGCAACAGATAGCTCCCCCAAACTCAGCATCACCAGATACACCACCAGTGCGCCGATCAAATACGCTAATAGTGTCCCAGCCGCGCCAGTCGTGGAAATAATGTACCCCGTATTGAAAAACAGGCCGGTACCAATGACGCCGCCGAGCGACAGCATCACCAAATGGCGAGCTTTCATGGTGCGCTTAAACTGCCCTTCCGAACCTGATGCGTGTTGTTCCATGATGACCTTTCGTTATAGACGTCTAAACTTCCAAATAGATGGGGTGTTATACCGTCAACTGATTCGTAAAGTAAAGTACAGGCAGCGGGAGAGCGATGGGGTGGGTTAAAATTGAGCAGAAGGAAGAAAAACGGTGAGCACCTACGGCTCACCAATCACACGGGCGATATCCGTTGAGGTCTTCAACGTGCGAATTTCGCTGAATAATTCGGTGGCATCAGCGTACTCTTTACGCAAATAACCGAGCCACTGCTTAATGCGCGCGACGTGATACAGTCCCGTATCGCCCTGCTTTTCCAGCCGCACATATTTTTGTAGCAGCAGCATGACCTCCGGCCACGGCATACGCGGTTCGTTATACTTAATCACGCGGCTCAGATTCGGAACATTCAGCGCACCGCGCCCCAGCATGATCGCGTCACAGCCCGTTGTCGCCATACAATCCTGTGCGCTCTGCCAGTCCCAGATTTCACCGTTGGCAATCACCGGAATCCGCAGCCGCTGGCGGATTTCCCCGATCGCCTGCCAGTTAATGCATTCGGCCTTATAACCGTCTTCTTTCGTGCGACCATGCACGGCCAGCTCGCTGGCTCCCGCCTGCTGCACCGCATCGGCAATTTCAAACTGGCGAGCGCCGGAATCCCACCCCAGCCGTATTTTCACCGTGACAGGTAAATGTGCAGGCACCGCTTCACGCATGGCTTTTGCGCCTTGATAAATCAGTTCGGGATCTTTTAACAGCGTCGCCCCGCCCCCGCTGCCGTTCACCAGCTTTGATGGACAGCCGCAGTTAAGATCGATGCCATACGAACCCAGCTCCACCGCCCGTGCCGCATTTTCCGCCAGCCATTGTGGGTATTGTCCTAATAGCTGAACCCGCACCCGCGTGCCGGACGGCGTGCGGCTAGCATGCTGCAATTCCGGACAAAGGCGATAAAAGGATTTAACCGGCAGGCACTGATCCACCACGCGTAAAAATTCGGTGATGCACAGGTCATAGTCATTTACTTCGGTCAGCAGTTCTCGCACTAATGAATCGAGAACCCCTTCCATCGGGGCAAGCAGAACACGCATAACGCTACTCAATAATTCTTCGATCGTTAATAAGACGGCCCAAAAAGCAGGCAATATTAGGGTAATACAGGTCACTTAAGCCCGTGGTTAGGGGTATTGTACGGATAACGCAACGGGAAAGATAACGCCAGATAGGCCCAAAGGTTGCCTCTCGTGGGCATATCATCAATAATTCGTTACGAATTTGTGCCAGTACCGTCCTCACGGACCACAACGAAGTGGCTATTTTTATGTCGAATGTCAAAACCGCAGAATTTAAACGCCCGCAGCTTTCACTGCCAAATGGCGCAGACAAACTGCTGCTGCACTCTTGCTGCGCCCCTTGCTCTGGTGAAGTCATGGAAGCCATCACCGCTTCTGGCATCGACTACACCATTTTCTTCTATAACCCCAATATCCATCCGCAGCGTGAATATCTGATCCGCAAAGAGGAAAACCTGCGTTTTGCCGAACAGAATAACGTGCCTTTCATTGATGCGGATTACGACTCAGATAACTGGTTAGAACGCGCCAAAGGCATGGAGCGGGAGCCCGAACGCGGCATTCGCTGCACCATGTGTTTTGATATGCGCTTTGAACGCACGGCGCTGTATGCCGCGGAAAACGGCTTTAGCGTAATTTCCAGTTCGTTGGGGATTTCCCGCTGGAAAAACATGCAGCAGATTAACGAATGCGGCCAGAATGCGGCGCAGAAATATCCTGGTGTCACCTACTGGGATTATAACTGGCGCAAAGGCGGTGGTTCAGCGCGGATGATCGAAATCAGCAAGCGTGAACATTTCTATCAGCAAGAATATTGCGGCTGCATCTATTCACTGCGTGATTCCAATAAATATCGCCAATCACAAGGGCGCGATATTATCCGCATCGGTAAACTGTATTACGGCGACGAAACCGAATAACCGCATAACACCGGGATCCGGCACAGCGTGCCGGACTTTCGGCTTCTTATTTCTTCACGTCGACCTGATAGAAAATATGCTTGCCAAACGGGTCAACTTCATACCCGGTCACTTCTTTGCGTACCGGTTCAAAGATGGTGGAATGCGCAATCATCACGGCCGGAGCCTGATCGTGCATCATCTGCTGCGCCTGCTTGTATAAAGCGATTCGCTGCTCATGATCCTGTGAAGCACGCGCATCGGTGATGAGTTTGTCAAACGGCGCATAGCACCACTTTGCCGAGTTGGAACCGCCGTTGGCTGCCGTGCAGGTAAACAGCGGGCCGAAGAAGTTATCAGGATCACCCGTCGCCGTTGTCCAGCCCATCAATGCTGCCTGATGTTCACCGCCCTTCACCCTTTTCAGGTATTCGCCCCACTCGAAGGTGACAATCTTGGCCTGCACGCCGACTTTCGCCCAGTCGGCCTGAATCATCTCCGACATACGGCGAGCATTCGGGTTATACGGACGCTGCACCGGCATCGCCCACAGTTCGATAGCGGTGCCCTCTGCCAAACCGGCTTCTTTCAGTAACACTCTGGCCTTATCGGGATCGTAGTCATAATCCTTCAACTCACTGTCGGCGCTCCAAACGCCCGGCGGCAGCAGGTTTTTCGCCACAGTGCCAGTGCCCTGAAAAACGGCTTCAATAATCGCCGATTTGTTAATCGCCATCGTCAATGCCTGCCGTACTTTCACATTATCCGTCGGTGCCTTTTGGGTATTGAACGACAGGAAACCGGTATTCAATCCCGCCTTCTGCATCAGTACGATATCTTTGTTCTCTTTCATACGCGGCAGATCGGCAGGATTAGGGAATGGCATCACCTGACACTCGTTCTTTTCCAGCTTGGCGTAACGCACGGAGGCGTCTGGCGTAATAGTGAAAATCAACCGTTCCAGTTTGGCTTTGCCTTCCCAATAGTCTGGAAACGCCTTAAACAGAATGCGCGAATCTTTCTGATACTGTGCTAATTCAAACGGTCCAGTGCCAATCGGCTCCATATCCACGCGCTCCGGCGTGCCGGCTTTGAGCATGGCGTCGGCATATTCCGCAGAGAGAATGGAAGCGAAGTACCAGGCTAGATCGGCCAGAAATGGGGCCTCCGCATGGGAAAGCGTAAAGCGCACCGTGTGGTCATCCACTTTCTCGATATTCTGAATCAGTGAACTGAAGGACAAACTCTCAAAATTGGCATAAGTCCCTTTCGAAACATTATGGTAAGGATGCTGCGGGTCTTTTTGCCGCATAAAAGAGAAAATGACGTCATCGGCGGTAAAATCACGTGAGGGTTTGAAAGATTTGTTGCTCTGGAACTTCACCCCTTTGCGCAAATGAAAGGTATACACACGACCATCCGCACTAATGTCCCAGCGTTCCGCCAGACTCGGCACCAGTTCTGTGGTGCCGACCTTGAAATCCACCAGACGGTTATAAATCGGCACCGCACTGGCATCCACGCTGGTGCCGGAGGTATAAAGCTGCGGGTTAAAGTTTTCCGGCGATCCTTCAGAGCAATACACCAAGGTATTCGCCGATGCCGCAGAGGCAACCGCCAGCGTCAACGCAGCCAATGTGAATCGTATTCCTGCTTTTTTCATCCCAGTCCTCGCTTGTTATTTATGTTCCACCACACCGCTATAAAAATCATGACGATAAAATGACAAATAAAACCCTCAAATGAAATAATTTCTACGTTAGGATAGCCATCATCGGCATTGCAGAACAAAAAGGATTCGTTATGACAGACAATCTGGCTCATCAACTCAGTAACCGTTTTTACCGTTATCTCGCCGTCACCAGCCAAAGCAATGCCAGCTCGACAACGTTACCCAGCACACAGGAACAGCATGAGATGGCGCGTCTGTTGGCGGACGAACTGCGTGAGTTGGGTCTACAGGATATCGTGATTGATGAGCACGCCACCGTGACAGCCGTAAAGCCGGGCAACTGTCCGTCCGCACCGCGCATCGGTTTTATTACCCATATCGATACGGTTGACGTAGGCCTGTCACCGCATATTCACCCGCAAACGCTGCGCTTTACCGGTGAAGACCTGTGCCTGAATGTCGAACAGGACATCTGGCTGCGCACGGCAAAACACCCGGAAATACGGCCATATGTCGGGCAGGACATTATTTTTAGCGATGGCACCAGCGTACTGGGTGCAGACAACAAAGCCGCCGTTACCGTAGTGATGACGCTGATGGAGAATCTGACCGACGCGACACCACACGGCGATATCGTGGTGGCTTTCGTGCCGGATGAAGAAATTGGGCTGCGCGGTGCGAAAGCGCTCGATCTCAAACGCTTCGATGTTGATTTTGCCTATACCATCGACTGCTGCGAGCTGGGTGAAGTGGTGTATGAGAACTTCAATGCGGCCTCAGCGGAAATTCGCTTTACCGGCGTGCCAGCACATCCGATGTCGGCGAAAGGCGTGCTGGTCAACCCGCTACTGATGGCGCACGATTTTATCAGTCAGTTCGATCGCCAGCAGACGCCGGAACATACGGAAGGACGCGAAGGCTATGTCTGGTTTAACGATCTGACGGCAAATGCCAATGAAGCGAAGCTTAAAGCGTCCATTCGCGATTTCGATTTAGCCACGTTTGAACAGCGGAAGCAGCAGATCGCAGCGATCGCAGAGAAGATTGCCGCGCAGTACCCGACCGGCGGCGTGACCTACAGTCTCACCGATATCTACAGCAATATCAGCAATGCGATTACCGACGATCGGCGGGCTATCGACCTGCTGTTTGCCGCACTAGACACGCTGGGCATTGAACCCAAAGTGACACCAATGCGTGGCGGCACGGACGGCGCGGCGCTGTCGGCCAAGGGATTGCTGACGCCGAACTTCTTCACTGGCGCACACAATTTCCACTCACGCTTTGAGTTTCTTCCTGTGCCATCGTTTGTGAAATCGTATGAAGTGGCATTGAATTTATGCCTACTGGCGGCGAAATAATCGCATCCAGAAAAGCGTGAGGCGGACACTCGTCCGCCTCAATAACGCCTCACTGACTGTTTGCCCGTCTACGTTTTCCGCTCTATTTCTGCGCCAGACGCAGTGCCGATGGCGTCAGGCCATATTCCTTTTTGAATTGGTGGCTCAGGTGGCTGGCGGAGCTAAACCCGCAGGCCAGCGCGATGTCTGTGATCGGCAACGCACCTTGCCGCACCAGCGCTTCAGCTCGGATCAGCCGCTGCTTGAGAACATACTGATGCGGTGCCATCCCCACACTCTGACGAAACATGCGCGCAAAGTGAAACTCGCTAAGCCCTGCTTCTGCCGCCAGCGCCTGTAGTGTTAGCGGTTGATCGAGATTGGCGTCAATTTGCATCTTGCTACGCCGCAGCACTGCGGGTGCCAACCCGCCACGCACCGTCGGCAGTTCCCATTGTAATTGGGTGTAACCGCGCAGCACCTGAATCATCAGCAGCGTTGCAGCGCTGCCCAAAACAAGCTGATTTGCTGGATCGTCCCAGCGGTTGCTGAGCAGAAACTGTCGATACAGCGACGTAATCAGCGGATCGTCACCAAATATACGCTCTTCTGTGCAGATCGATGCCGGACTGCGATCCCAGGTTTGCTCAGCTAACTGTCGCAGGTGCGCATCGTCAAAATACAGATGCACAAAATCAAGATCGCCACGGATATCCCAGGTCGATGCGCTCTGTTTCGGCATCAGGCAGAAACGATCCGGCCCCCGCCGTTATGCCAGCCGTCTGCCGTTTGATGGTAGCTCTCATAGCCACCCGCAATATAAAGGCTGAGCGTATGGTGCTCCGTATTTTCCATCGTGACGCGGTCGTGGCGGTTAAACCATGCAGCCAGCCGCACGCCGGATGTCAATTCGACGGTGTCACGCAACTCGGTTTTGTGATGCAGCATGGTATCGAACGCTTTATAACGATGCATGGCTGCCTCCGTTTTTCATTTAGCCGCAAGATTCTGTTATTCACCGCAATGTGCTGAAAGCCCGCAACAAACGCATGCGCCATACTGCCGACATGAACTCATGCGGAATCACTCAATGAATACCCTACTCTACTTTTCTATCGTCCTGATTTGGGGGACGACCTGGATCGCGATTAGCCTGCAACAAGGCAACGTCGCGGCTGAAGTTTCCGTTTTCTGGCGCTTTGCGCTAGCATCGGCTGTTTTACTGGCGTTCCTGACCCTAACGCGCCGCCTACACTCACTTTCTCCACGCGCACATCTGCTGTGTATGGTACAAGGACTATGCGTATTCGGCGTCAACTTTCTCTGTTTTTACCACGCCATCGCCTGGATTTCGAGCGGGTTGGAATCCATCATTTTCTCGATGGCGGTGCTGTTTAATGCCTTTAACAGCCGTCTTTTCTTCGGACAGCCGTTAACACGCAACGTGGCGATCGCCACACCGCTAGGGCTTATCGGCATCATTGCGCTGTTCTGGCATGACCTGACGCTAATCGACGCGCAACCCTATCTGCTGTGGGGTGTGGGATTGAGCATTCTGGGCACATACTGCTTCTCGCTCGGCAATATGATCAGCGCCCAGCATCAGCGACAAGGGCGAGATGTTCTGACGACCAACGGCTGGGGCATGGGATATGGGGCGCTCTGGATGGGGCTGTTTAGTCTGATTCAGGGATATAGCTTCGCACCGGAGTACAGCACCAGCTATCTGGGTTCACTGTTCTATCTGGCTATCTTTGGTTCAGTCATCGGCTTCGGCGCTTATTTCACCCTGATCGGCCGCATTGGTGCCAGTCAGGCGGCTTACACCACGCTGCTCTTTCCGCTGGTGGCGCTGTCGATTTCGACGCTATTTGAAGACTATCACTGGCGACCCAACGCGCTTATCGGCCTGCTGCTGATTCTGGCGGGCAACGCGGTGATGTTCTATCGGCCACGCCATCTAACCGCACAGCCTGCCACGGCGAAATAACGCGATAAAAAAGGGAACCGCTGGTTCCCTGAGATTGCTGACAAAGTCCGTAGAGCGAGAGTAACGGATAGATCGTAAAGACGCTGCAAGTACGTCCATGTAAGCTCGGCTTGCGCCATCCCTGGCGCAAACGCTTTACTCTTCTATTCCGTTACTCCCGTTTTCATTCGGCAAATAGGTTTGTCAACGGTCTGAGGGAACCGCTGGCTCCCTTTCGCTGTTACTTGTCCGCTGGCTTACTGCGGTTTTGCGGACGCGGCGCGCGGCGTTGGCCTTCGCCACTACTCTTGCCGCCATTCCCTTTTCCGCCAGTACCCCACGGGCTATCGCTATTACCGCCCGCTTTACGCGGCTGGCGATTGCCATCGGCCGGACGGCGTTCGCCCTGACCCTGGCTACGCTCAGACTGACCGCGTGGCGCGCCAGACTGTGCGCGAGGAGAGGCGTTGCGCGCACCACCGCCGCCACCGCCACGGTTGCCCTGACGACCATTCACAATCGGCTCGGCCTTGATGGACGGATCCGGCTCGTAGCCTTCGATAGCGATACGTGGAATCTCACGCTTCAGCAGACGTTCGATGTCACGCAGCAGTTTGTGTTCATCTACACACACCAGCGACAGCGCTTCGCCCGTCGCTTCTGCACGGCCGGTACGGCCGATGCGGTGAACGTAATCTTCTGGCACGTTCGGTAACTCATAGTTCACCACGTGCGGCAGTTGGTCGATATCCAGACCACGCGCAGCAATATCCGTCGCGACCAGCACGCGAATGCTGCCGTCTTTGAAGTTTGCCAACGCACGAGTACGCGCGCCCTGACTTTTATTACCGTGGATAGCCGCAGCGGTGATACCGTCTTTTTCCAGCAGTTCAGCCAGGTGGTTAGCCCCGTGCTTGGTTCGGGTAAAGACCAGCACCTGCTGCCAGTTATTTTCACCAATCAACTGCGATAGCAGTTCACGCTTGCGGCGCTTATCGACAAAATGTACGTGCTGCGTAACCAGTTCAGACGGTGTATTACGACGCACGACTTCAACCGAGGCTGGATTAGCCAGCAGTTTGTTCGCCAGCGCTTTGATCTCGTCCGAGAAGGTCGCGGAGAACAGCAGGTTTTGGCGTTTAGCCGGCAGCTTCGCCAATACACGACGAATATCGTGAATGAAGCCCATATCCAGCATACGGTCCGCTTCATCCAGCACCAAAATTTCGATCTGTGACAGGTCAACGGCGCGCTGATGTTCCAGATCGAGCAGACGCCCCGGCGTCGCCACCAGAATATCCACACCGCCGCGCAGCTTCATCATCTGCGGGTTAATACTCACACCGCCGAATACGACCAGTGAACGCAGGGGTAAATATTTACTATACGCCTTCACGTTCTCATCAATCTGCGCTGCCAATTCGCGGGTTGGCGTCAGGATCAGCGCGCGTACTGGACGGCGACCTTTCCCTTTATGCTGCGCTTCACGGCTGGTCAGCAGTTGCAATAGCGGCAGCGTAAAACCTGCCGTTTTGCCCGTTCCCGTTTGGGCGCTGGCCATTAAATCGCGCCCTTCCAGCACGACAGGGATCGCCTGACGCTGAACAGGGGTAGGATCGCGATAACCCTGCTCTTCAATCGCGCGCAGAATATCGGCACTCAGGCCGAGAGAATCAAATGACATAAAAAGAACAACTCCAGATCCGCTCTGACCGGACAGCAGCCGGTGTAGTTTTCAGAGGGTCAATAAGACGGGTTTGCTGGGCCACTATTTACGTAACAACTCACGTAACACTTCACGTAACAACGACATACGCAACAACCACGATGAACGAGCACAACTACGGTGCATGACTGCCGACGATTGTAGCAGAGATTCTGACCACTAAGGGATTTTTATCTGTGTCAGCCCGTTTCTCTGGTAGGGCGCAATAAGGGACAGTTATTGCAATATTCCTGTGGCTGCGACGCTTTGTAATAAAAACAGCAGGTGCGGCGAAAACGTATGTTGCGAAAGCTCACAGCACTCCCCACCGCAGGAACCCGCGTTTTCGCACGAAAGAACGGCCTTAACGGATTATCATCACAGCCAAAACGCTCGCCAGGTGCAGCCAGCAAGGCGTCGAAATCCTGTTGTACCTGCTGCGCTAACGTCATTCCTGGTGAACACTCCGCCGCCGGATCGTCCCACTCAATGCGCTGTTCATATAACGAAAACACCCGCACCGCGACGTTCTCCCACAGGATACGCAGCGGCACACCCGACACCGCAGACAGCGAATGTAAGATCGGCGACAGGTGCTGAGCAAACAGCGTGTCGAACAGGCTATCGCGCCATACCTCTCGCAACCCGGTTTCTGGTTGAGACACCGTGAGATCGTAAAGTGGCATGGTCGATGTCCATAAACGCTGGTGTCCGAATTCCAATACGCTGTTATCCAGCGTCATGTTCAGCCCTTTGTTATACACCGACATTGCGTACAGGCTGGCGGCCGTGGTTAAGAACCCTATCCGCTTCGCCAGTAGTGACGCGGTAATCTTGATCGATGGCGACAATAGCGGCGGCGTCAGGGTATCCAGCAGCCAACGACAATAGTTTGGTTCCAGCACCTTACAGCTTGGGCAACGGTCAGAGCCTACCCGCTGCGAAGCATCCGTTAGTTGCAGCGTGCCGGACAGCATCGCCCACTGCGGTGCCGTCAGGTGGTTAGCCGACATCAGTCGCAACCTCCACCGCCTCGCGCCCAAACGGAATGCACAACGGCGTACCGAAAAATGGATCGTCGATGATGCGACAGTTCAGGTTAAACACCGTTTTTACCGTAGCTTCGGTGAGAATGTCGCGTGGATTGCCTTGTGCAAACACCGTCCGGTTATGCACGGCCACCATGTGATGCGCGTAGCGGCACGCCAGATTCAGATCGTGCAGCACCATGACGATGGTTTTCTGCTGCTGAGCGTTCAGTGCCCGTAGCAAATCCAGGACCTCCATCTGATGTGCCAGATCGAGATAGGTCGTTGGCTCATCCAGCAGGACGATATCGGTATCCTGCGCTAGCGTCATGGCGATCCAGACGCGCTGACGCTGCCCACCGGATAGCGAATCCACCGCGCGATCCTTTAACGCCAGCACACCGGTACTGCGCAACGCCTGAAGCACTTTTTCTTCATCCGTGGCCGACCACTGTTTCAGCCACGATTGGTGCGGGTAGCGCCCCATCTTCACCAACTGATACACCGTTAGCCCTTCCGGTGCGGTTGGCGTTTGCGGCAAAATCGCCAAAGATTTCGCCACCTCAACGGTGGATTGCCGATGGATATCCGCCCCGTTGACAATAATCGTCCCACTTGTCGGTTTCAGCAGACGGGCAAACGACTTCAGTAACGTGCTCTTGCCACAGCCGTTACTCCCCACCAGCACCGAGATTTTCCCGGCTGGCAGCGTGATATCCAGCGCATCAATCACGACCTGTTTTTCGTAACTCAGCGTCAGCGACTGGCTGGCAATCGCCTCGCGGTCAGTTGGGGGGACGTGTGTTGGCTGCACATTCTCTGGCATAATCTTGCGATCTCAATAACGTTGCCGAAGCAATAAATAGATAAAGAAAGGCGTTCCGAGCACGGAGATAAAAATGCCAGCAGGCAGATCCAGCGGCAGGAACGCCGTGCGGCCAATCAAATCAGCCACCATCACCAATAAACCGCCCGTCAGCGCCGACACCAGCGCCAAGCCGGAGAATGAACGGTTTGCCAGCTTTTTCGCAATATGCGGTGCCAGCAGGCCGACAAATGCCATCGCACCGGCATAGGCAATCGCCGCCCCTGCCAGCGCAACGCTTAACGTTAACAGCGCAAACCGGATACGCCCGACAGACTGGCCGACGCCGCAGGCCAGCGCATCATCCAACTCATGCACGTTGACATGCCGCGCCAGCCCCACCAGAAACGGGGCACCAAGCAGCAACCAGCCCGCCAGCGCCGATACATGCTGCCACTGTGCGCCGTAAATACTGCCCGTCAGCCACACATACGCCGTCAACGTCGTTCCAATCGGGCTAAACACCAGCATCATCGTGACCGCCGCCCCCATAATAGCGGACAGCCCAACCCCAACCAGCACCAAGCGCAGTGGCGATGCGCTTTGCTTCCAGGCCAGTAGATAAATGGCAATCGCGGTAACCCACGCCCCGCCCATTGCCGCCAGCGGAAGCCAACGCTGGCTTATCACCGCCGCCAGAAACGAGAGGAAGAATACCGCTGCCGCCGATGCGCCGCTGGTAATCCCCAGAATATCCGGCGAGGCCAGCGGATTGCGCACAATGCTTTGCAGAATCAAGCCCGATATCGCTAGCGCGCCGCCGACCAATAGTGCCAGCAGCGCACGCGGCAAACGCAGGTCGTTGACGATAAAATGCACGCCGCTGTCTGCCTTTCCCAGCAGCGCCGACATCACCTGCGTAGGCGACAGCACCACCTGTCCCAGCGACAGCGAGAGGAACACCACGGCTAACAGCACCAGCAGGAGCGAGAGCGCCACCACAGACGTGTGCAGATCAATCTGGCGCGAAAAACGCCCTACGCGCACGGTACACACCTTACCCATGCCGCATTCCCCTTCTCGCCAGATAAATGAAGAAAGGCGCGCCCAGCAGCGCGGTCATTGCCCCAACCGGCACTTCCTGCGGCACAATCAGCAAGCGCGCAGCAACATCAGCCAGCAGCAACAGCGTAGCACCGAAAATCGCGCAGCCGGGCAACAGCCAACGGTGATCGGCAGACAGTACGCGACGCACAATATGCGGCACGATCAGCCCGATAAAACCGATATTTCCGGCTATCGCCACCGCGCCGCCAGCCAGCCCGATCACGCACAGCCCGGATAGCGAACGCACCAGCGCGGTACGCTGTCCCAGCCCTTTGGCGATCTCATCACCCGCCACCAGAATATTCAGGTGACGCGCCAGTAGCAGCGCAAGGAAGAGTGCGATAACAAAGTACGGCAGCAGCGATAACAGCATCGACAGGCTGCGCCCAGATACCGAACCGGCCAGCCAGAACAGCATGCTATCCAGCCCGTCCTGATTGATCACTAGCAGCGCTTGCGTAAACGAGATAAACAGCGCGCTAATCGCGGCACCAGCCAGCACAATGCGTAAATGGCTCGAACGCGCATTCCCTAACGTTCCCAGCACATACACCATGATGCCAGCAACAGCGGCGCCCAAATAGGCTGTCCACGCCAGTGCGATCTGCGAGGAAAAGGTCAACAGCGAGGACAACAATACGACGGAAAACATGGCTCCCGCGTTAATGCCGAATATTCCCGGCGAGGCCAACGGGTTACGCGTCAACGCCTGCATTAACGCTCCGGCAACCGCAAGACTGGCACCGACAACGATCGCAATCACCGTCCGCGACAGGCGGGTCGTTAACACCAGTATCTGGTCGATCTGCTGCGGATCGTAATGGAACAGCGCGCTGAACACGGCCCCCAACGAAATCGTGGTTTGCCCTAGCATCAGGCTGGCGACGATACTCAGCAGCAATAATGCGATACCCGCAGCCGTCACGATGCTCTGTCTCATCGTGTCGTGCTCTCCCTTGCAATATCACTTTTTTTACCCGCAGGATCGGCAAACTGTCGTTCGATGTCGTCCAGCATCTGATTCGCCCCCAAAATACCGCCAGACAGGCTCCAGGCAACGTTATCCACCGGATAAACCTGTTGCTGCCGAGGTGCCCGCAGCCGCTGCCAGAGCGGGTGAGCTTGCCAATTCCGGTAGTTCTGCGCCACCGCTGGTTTGTCCGAACGCAGCAAAACGAAGAACAGATCGGCATCCACCACCGGAATGCTCTCCTTACTAGTAAGTTTTTGCATCACGCCTGCCGTATCGCTTTCCGGTCGCGACCAGACAAAGCCGATTTCCGACAGCACCGAGCCAGCAAAGCTAGCGGGCAGATAAGTGCGCATGTGATCTTCACGGAATTCGAGAATAGACACGCTGAGCGGCCAGCGTGCGCTGAATCGGGCTTTCAACTGGTCACGCAGCACATCCACCCGCCGATCCCAGTGGGATAACATCTCGTTCGCCTTATCTTCCCTGTTTAGCGCGACGCCCATCATCTGGACCGTATCCTTAAATTCAGACACCCTGTCCAGCGCAATCGTCGGTGCGATCTGCGACAGCAGGCCGTAGATTTTCTCATGCCGAAACGTAGACGCCACGATGAGATCGGGCTTGAGTAGCGCGATGGTTTCCAGACTGGGCTGCGTTTCCAGCCCGACCAGCGTTACGCCCCGCAAAGCGGGGCGCAGGTAGCGATAAATCGGCTTCTCTGTCCATGATTCCACCACGCCAATCGGCTTGATTCCCAACGCGACAGCGGAGTCGGTCGCGCCCTGAAACAGCGTCACAATACGCAGCGGCGTCCCTGTCACGGTGGTCACGCCTAGCGCATGCTGAATCTGACGCGACGGTTCTGCCGCCTGCGCCAGCGTCACCAGCAGAAAAGACCACAACACAGCCAGCGTAAAACGTTGCCGTATTGCTGATTTTTGGACATCGCTAAACAGGGTAAACTTAGAAATCAATCGAATAACCCAACGTCACCGTGCGGCCGCGCCCGGAGAAATAGCGCGTATCATTGGCTTGCGCCGCCTGCGAATAGTAGGTGATGTACTGCTTATCCAGCAGATTCGCCACCGCCACATTGAGGCGACCATACGGCAACTTGTACCCCACAGCCGCATCCATCAGCAGGTAGCCATCAAACGCCAATCCCGCATCGTCAAAGCTGCGGCCGAAGGCATAATTCGCCTGCACGAATGAACTCCACTTATCGTTCCAGTTCGCAGACCAACTGGCGATAACGCGATCCGGCGCAACATTGTTCAAACCGTTAAGCTTCTTATCCAGCTTACCGTCGCTATTGCTGTCATATTTTCCTTCCATATGGGCGTAAGACGCGTTGACTTTATGCTGCTCATTAATCTGATAACCCGCCGTGACCTCTACGCCTTGAATACGCGTTCGCTGACGTTGGGAAGTAAAGACATCCCCACTCTGCACCACACGTTCACCCAGCTTCGCGTTGGATTGGTAATAGCTGGCTTCGAGATCGAAACGATCTTTCTTGAACCGGAACCCCGTTTCTACGTTATCTGTCACAATCGGCTTAAAGCCGTCAAAATTCTTCAGGCTAACGTCCGCACGGTTGATGGAACGTAGCGTACGCCCCACATCTGGCATACCGAATCCTTCCGAATAGTTGGCAAACAGGCTCAGGGAGTCCGTTGCCGCATAGACGATACCCGCGTTATACAACGTTTCATTAAATTTCGGGCTACCACCTTGTACAGTCACATTTTTGTAGTACGCCAGCGTTTGGTAATCGTTAACCTGAAGCTTAGCGATTTCATGGCGGACGCCCGCGTGCAATGTGACGTTATCCAGCAGTTGATATTCACCCTGAATAAATGGTGAATAGTTGGTGTATTCCATCTCCGGCACATAGGTACGCTTGGTCAGGTAGAGATCCTGCTTCCCTTTATCGTAAAGCGTATCGAAACCGACCGTGACTTTCAGCGTGTCATCCAGCAGATCATCTTTGGTCAGCGCCAGCTTGGTGCCGTATTTATTGGAAATCGCGCGCGACTGATCGTAAAGCGTATCCATTGGCGCAATAGACGGATCCTGAAAAGTATCCGACAAAGTTGCACCAAACAACGCTTCATAACGCTGATTAAACACCAACGCCGATAGCTTCATCCCTGCCAGATCGTGGTGCTCATAAGTCAGCCCCGTTGTCCATACGCTGTTATGTGGCGCGTCACCCGGCGGCGTGCCGCGTACCGACGTTGTCGGAATACCTAGCCTGCGCACACCATCCACGCTGAGGTAGCTATTTTCACCTTTAATGTTATAGCGATTCACACTCAATTGAATGCGTTGATAGTCATCCAGCCAGTACCCAACTTTCGCTAACAGGTCGTAGGAACGGGAGTCCATGGTATCGCCCTGGGTGTTATCCACGCCGACGGGGCGATTATTACCGTCCAGATATAACCCCTGATTCTCATAGCCAATCGAGAACAAGTAGTCGAGATAGTCCTGACGTCCGTCGACCCGATAGGTGGTTTTATAACCGGCGGTTTCACCACGAATTTTTTCAGTCGGAAGCGTCGTCTGTACGTTGACGTACTGATTAAACGAACCGTTTTCCGGCCGACGGGTGATGATATTGATCACCCCGCCCGTCGCGCCCATTCCGTTGGTGGCGTTGGCACCGTGAATGACTTCGATACGTTCCACCATCGAGTAATCTATCGTATGCATCTCACGGTAAGTCGGACGCAGCGGGTTAGATTGCGGGATACCGTCGATCATCACCAGCGGCGCACGACCGCGGAAGGTTTCGCCGCTGCCGCTCATTTTCTGACGGCTAGGGGAGAACGAAGGCAGCAGATTGCTCAGGATTTGCGACGAATCGGAGGTAACCTGCATCTGCTGCTCGATTTGCTCCTTGGTAATCACCGTAACCACCTGCGGCGCTTTCTGCTGCTGGATATTCGAACGTGAGGCGGTTATCACCATCTCATCGCCACTCGCCTCACCCTTTTTCGTCGTGTCATCCTGTGCATACGTCGGAGCAATCAGCACGCATGGCATCAATGCAAGTAAAGTGCGCATCTGGTTCACTATCCTTCCCCCTTTGGTTAAGTATCCACCGTGAATAAAAGCCATCATCTGTGGCGACCATTCACCGCAGCACAGACAAAAAAACGCCAAAATGCTTCGCCTTACGCGAAACACTTTGGCGGATTGCTATTGGTTCTGACAATGAATGCTGGAGTTATCCCCTGTGGCATAACCTCAATGCTGCCAAGCCACGATATCAGCACCAATACAAATGTAATTGCTAATAACAATTATTATCATTCAATTAAATTAATTACAATAGCTACAGCTCATTTTCAATTCCTTAAAAAAAATAAGGTGTTATGCCGGATACACGCGGTAATACGTGGGAGCCATCGATTGGAGACATGTATTTTTGTGAGACAGATCGCTATAAATCACCATAAACCTCTGTAACCCGTCATATGATTAAGAGCTTATAGAAATAAGAAACGACGCGTCTTTTGAACGGTCTGCGGGATCGCTACCGTTGACAAGCTCACCGCTGATAAACAAGGAATTATGCGTGATGAACAAGAGAAAACTGGCGTTCGCCGCCCTCGTTCTCGTCCTGCTCGGTGCAGGTTACGGTTTTTATCACCACCAACAACAGCAGCAAAAACCGCTCACGCTCTACGGCAATGTGGATATCCGCACCGTCAATCTGGCCTTCCGCGTCGGCGGCAGAGTCGCTGAATTGAAGGTTGACGAAGGGGATACCGTACAGGCAGGCCAACCGCTGGCAATGCTCGACGCCACACCTTACGTGAATGCACAACATCAGGCGCAGGCGAATCTCGCCAGTGCGCAGGCACAGCTTCAACTGGCACAGGAAGGCTACCGCCAGGAAGAGATCGCGCAGGTGCGCTCTCAGGTTGTTCAGAGTCAGGCTGCCTATGACTACGCGAATAGTTTCTATCAGCGTCAACAGGGACTGTGGGACAAACGCGCTATTTCCGCCGACATGCTGGATGATGCTAGAACAGCACGTAATCAGGCGCTTGCAACACTACAGGCCGCGAAAGACAAATTAATCCAGTTTGAACGCGGCAACCGACCGCAGGAAATTGCCGCCGCGCAGGCAACGGTAGCACAGGCCGAAGCCGGACTGGCACAAGCGGCATTGGATAGACAGGACACCGAACTGCTTGCGCCGTCTCCCGGCGTGATCCTCACCCGCGCCGCCGAAAAAGGCAGTATGCTGGCGACAGGTAGTCCCGTTTTCACGCTATCCCTGACTCGCCCCGTTTGGGTTCGCGCCTATGTGAGCGAGAAGGATCTCGGTCGCGTCGTGCCCGGTAACCACATGCTGATTTACACCGATGCTCGCCCAAACCAGCCTTATCACGGCAAAATTGGTTTTGTTTCACCAAGTGCCGAATTCACACCAAAGAGTGTCGAAACCGAAGATCTTCGCACCGATCTGGTTTATCGCCTGCGTATTGTGGTTAACGACCCCGATGACGGCTTACGGCAAGGGATGCCGGTCACACTGCGTTTTGAGGATGTGCGCAGCGAGGAGGCCAATCGCGCTACTGAGCCCGCTCGCCATGACTGATTCACTCGCACACATCGTGTTGAACGGGCTGGAAAAGCGCTTTGCCGGACAGGAAAAGCCCGCGCTTGCCAGCCTCACCGCCGAAATACACAGCAGTGCCGTGACCGGACTGGTCGGCCCTGACGGTGCGGGGAAAACCACCCTGCTGCGTATGCTGGCGGGACTATTAACGCCCAGCCACGGCTCACTACGCGTCGCCAATTTTGACCCTATTAAAGAGGATCGTCAGCTCCATGCCATTTTGGGCTATATGCCGCAGAAATTCGGTTTGTATGAAGATCTGACGGTGATGGAAAATCTGACGCTGTATGCCGACTTACGTGGTATCACTGGCGATGTACGCAAAGACACCTTTGACCGCTTGCTGTCATTTACCGATCTGACCCGCTTTACCGACAGGCTAGCAGGCAAGCTGTCCGGCGGTATGAAACAAAAATTGGGGCTGGCCTGTACGCTGCTGGGGCAACCTAGGGTGCTCCTGCTGGATGAGCCAGGCGTGGGCGTCGATCCCATTTCTCGCCGTGAACTGTGGCACATGGTGCATGAGCTGGCCGACGATGGCATGTTGATCCTGTGGAGCACGTCTTATCTCGATGAGGCGGAACAGTGCCGGGATGTGCTACTGCTGAACGAGGGCGAATTATTATATCGCGGTGCGCCGCGCGATCTGACCGCACGCATGGCGGGACGCTGTATTCTGATTGACACCGGAACGCGACGACATCGGGATGTGTTGCAGGAAGCACTGCGTCTACCGCAGGTCAGCGACGGCGTGATTCAGGGGCAGTACGTTAGACTGATGCTAACACCCGACGCCGATCGGACAGCACTGCTCTCCGCCTTGCATCTGGAAGCCAGTAGTCTGCACGATATCGATCCGCGCTTTGAAGATGCGTTTATTGACCTGTTAGGCGGCGGCCCAGCCAGCGAATCATCACTGGCGAGCATCATGCCGCAGATTGACGTCAGCGGCGGTGAAACGGTTATTGAGGCACAGGCGCTGACGAAAAAATTTGGCGATTTCGCCGCAACCGATCATGTCAGCTTTCAGGTGAAGCGAGGTGAAATCTTCGGTCTACTCGGCCCGAACGGTGCGGGAAAATCAACTACCTTCAAGATGATGTGCGGCCTGCTGGTGCCGACCGACGGCAAAGCACTGGTGCTCGATATGGATCTGAAAACCAGCTCCGGTAAAGCACGCCAGCATTTAGGCTACATGGCACAAAAATTCTCGCTCTACGGCAACCTGACCGTCGAACAGAATCTGCGGTTTTTCTCCGGCGTCTATGGACTTAAGGGCAAAGCACAACGCGATAAAATGGCCGGTATGACCAACGCCTTCAACTTTCAGCCGATTTACCGCCAAACGCCAGATGCCCTACCATTAGGGTTCAAACAGCGTCTGGCGCTGGCCTGTGCGCTGATGCACGAACCCGATATTCTGTTTCTCGATGAACCCACCTCTGGAGTCGATCCGCTTACCCGACGCGAATTCTGGATACACATCAATGGTATGGTCAATCGCGGCGTCACCGTCATGGTCACCACCCACTTCATGGACGAAGCTGAATACTGCGACCGCATTGGACTGGTGTATCGCGGCAAATTGATTGCCAGCGGTACGCCGGACGAGCTGAAGCATCAGGCCGCCAGCCAACAAACACCATCACCGACGATGGAAGAGGCGTTTATTACGCTGATTCAGGCTTACGACGGGGAAGCCGGACATGGTTGAACAGAATAGCGTTAAACAGGACAGCGCGAGTCAGCACGGCAGCACGCATTTTTCCGGGCGTCGTCTGCGGGCGCTGTGTCTGAAAGAAACGCGTCAAATCTTGCGTGACCCCAGCAGCGGGTTGATTGCGTTCGTGATTCCGCTAATGCTGCTCTTTATCTTTGGCTACGGCATCAATCTGGACTCCAGCCGCCTACACGTTGGCATCCTGCTGGAACAGCAGAGTGAAGAGGCGCACGATCTGGCGAATACCTTTGCAGCCTCACCGTTTATCACGCCGACTATCAGCAATAACCGCCAGCAGTTGATTCAACAAATGCAGGCAGGCAGCATCCGTGGTCTGATCGTGATCCCAACTGATTTTGCCGAGCGGCTGGCGCGGCCGGGCGATCGTGCGCCGATACAAGTCATCACCGACGGCAGCGAACCCAATACGGCAAACTTTGTTCAGGGATACGCAGAAGGCATCTGGCTGCTTTGGCAACAGCAGAGAGCGGAAGATCGCGGCGATACGTTCGAGCAACTTATTGAAATACAATCTCGCTACTGGTTTAATCCGGCCGCCATCAGCCAGCATTTCATCATTCCCGGCGCAATTACCATCATCATGACGGTGATTGGGGCTATCCTCACCTCGCTGGTGATTGCCCGTGAGTGGGAGCGCGGGACGATGGAAGCCCTGCTCTCTACGCAGGTCACCCGTGCAGAACTGCTGCTGTCCAAACTCATCCCGTATTACGTCCTTGGGATGATCGCCATGACGCTGTGCATTCTGGTCTCCACCTTCATCATGCAGGTGCCCTATCGCGGCTCACTGATTTTACTGTTTATTATCAGCAGCCTGTTTCTTGCCAGCACGCTGGGCATGGGGTTGTTGATTTCCACCCTTACCCGCAACCAGTTCAACGCCGCCATGGTGGCGCTGAATGCAGCATTTCTGCCGGCTATCATGCTGTCCGGATTTATTTTTGAAATCGACAGCATGCCGGAGTTTGTCCGTGGTGTGTCGTACATCATTCCGGCACGCTATTTTGTCAGCACGCTGCAAACGCTGTTTCTCGCGGGAAATATCGGTACAGTGCTAATGACTAACCTGCTGTTCCTTATTCTCTCTGCGATTATCTTTATTGGTCTGACGGCCTGGCGAACCCGGCGCAGGCTGGATTAGGGAGCGACAATGCTACATCGTCTGTGGACGTTGATTATCAAGGAACTACAATCGCTGCTGCGCGATCCGCAAACGCGTTCCATTCTGGTGCTGCCCGTTATCCTTCAGGTTTCCCTATTCCCCTTCGCCGCCACGCTCGACGTAACCAATGCAACCATTGCGATTTACAGCGAAGATAGCGGCCCTCACGCAGTAGAGTTGACGCAGCGCTTTGCCAAGGCGAAATCCTTTTCTCACGTGTTGATGCTACATAGCCCGCAGGACGTGGCACCGACGTTGGATAATCAGCGGGCACTGCTGATTCTACGTTTCCCATCGCAGTTCTCGCGTGATATTGCCAGCGGGAACAGCGCCTCACTTCAGCTTATTCTGGACGGCAGACGCTCCAACAGCGCCCAAATCGCCGCCAGCAACGTGCAGCACATTGTGCGTGATTATCAGTTGGAATTACTGGCAGCCAGACCGGCTCAAAACAGCGCTAACCAGAGCAGTTCATTTCATAACAACAGCGAACTGGTGGTACGCCACTGGTATAATCCAAATCTGGACTATAAATGGTTTGTGGTGCCGTCGCTGATTGCCATGATCGCCACTATCGGCGTGTTGATTGTTACGGCGCTCTCCGTCGCGCGCGAGCGGGAACAGGGCACACTGGAACAGTTGCTGGTTTCGCCGCTCTCTACTAGCCAGATCTTCATTGGAAAAGCGGTACCCGCGCTGATTGTCGCCACATTTCAGGCCACAATCGTGTTGCTGGCGGGCATATTGATTTTTCATATCCCCTTCGCCGGATCGCTGCTGCTGTTTTACACCACGATGCTCATTTACGGCCTGTCGCTGGTCAGCTTTGGTCTGCTGATTTCCTCGCTCTGTGCCACACAGCAGCAGGCGTTTATCGGGGTGTTCGTCTTCCTGATGCCCGCGATCCTGCTTTCCGGCTATGTCTCACCGGTCGAGAATATGCCAGTCTGGTTACAGCACATCACCTGGATTAACCCCATCCGCCATTTCACGGATATCACCAAGCAGATTTACCTCAAGGACGCAGATTTCCGCATTATCTGGGGCAGTTTATGGCCGCTGCTTATCATCACGCTAACCACCGGTTCAGCGGCCTACGCGATTTTCCGACGGAATATCGCTTAATAGCAGATAAGTAAGGGAAACAGATAGCTAGAGGCGTAAAAAATTGTGCTGAGGTGACGTGGCCGCCGTGTGAGCGGCAGGACGCCGCGAAAGCCAGTGTCGCGTCGGGAACGCGTCACTGGCGGCACGAATAGCGGACACAAGCGCCGAAGGCACCGCGTAGCGGCACAATTAACGCCAAAGAGCCATAGGTCAAGGAGCTGCGGCGACTGAGCGCTCCTTGTCGGGCGTGTGATGAGGCACAAAAAACACGGTGTTTGACACGCCCGAAATCTTTGCACTCATTAACATAAAGCAGTGAGGCATTTAGGCTACAGCCTTGTCCTTAACGACGATTACCGAAAATACGCAGCAGCATCAGGAACAGGTTGATGAAATCGAGGTACAGGGTCAACGCGCCTACGATGGCGTATTTACGAAAGCTATCTTTATCATCGACAGACAACTGCTCACCAATGTTTTTCAGCTTCTGGGTGTCATACGCGGTCAGGCCGACAAACACCACCACGCCGATATAGGTCACAGCCCACATTAGCGCTGCGCTTTGCAGCCACAGATTCACCAGCGAGGCCAGAATAATCCCGATCAGCGCCATGAACAGCATGCTGCCAAAGCCACTCAAATCACGCTTGGTGGTGTAGCCGTACAGGCTCATCGCCCCAAACATCCCCGCCGTAATCACAAAGGTGCTGGCTATGGATGCGCCAGAGTAACGAAAAAAAATACTGGCAAGTGTGAGTCCCGTCAGCGCGGAATAAAGCATAAATAGTGATGTGGCAACCGCACCATTCAGGCGCTGTACCATGCCGGAAATGACAAAGACCAACCCCAATTGGGCAATGATCAGTCCGAAGAACGTAACGCGGCTGGAGAAAACAAAATCAAATACGGCTGGCGTATGCGCCGCATACCAGGAGACAAACGCCGTCAGCAGCAGGCCACAGGTCATCCAACCATAAACCTGTGCCATATAAGCCTGAAGACCAGACTGCGTGCGTTCAACGATTGAACCCGAGCGTGGATATCTATCCATGATGTTACCTTTGCATAAAGTTATCTGATTAACGCGGCGCGAACCGCCTGTTTGGGGGATCGAGGCTGAAAATACTCTCCCCGCCATCCTTTTATCCTAACACAGAAATCGACTACCAGCGCTGCGCAGCCTGTTTATCACTGTCGCGCGATTCGACCCAGCGTTCACCTTCCGGCGTCGCTTCCCGCTTCCAGAACGGCGCGCGCGTTTTCAGGTAATCCATGATGAATTCGGCGGCATCAAATGCGGCACTGCGGTGGGCAGCACTGACGCCGACAAACACAATTTCATCCCCTGGATAGAGTGCGCCTACCCGATGAATTACGCTCACGCGCGGCAATTCCCAACGTTCGCGAGCCAGATCGACAATCTCCGCCAGCGCCTTTTCCGTCATGCCGGGATAATGCTCCAGCGTCAACGCGCTGACATTTTTTGCCAGATTGTGATTACGCACCTTACCGGTAAACGTCACCACCGCACCGTCTTCATCACACTGCGCTAGCCACTGATATTCATCACCTACGTTGAAATTCTCTTCGCCGACCTGAATTCGCGTTTCTGCCACGATCAACCTCCTGTTACCGGTGGGAAAAAGGCGACTTCATCACCGTCCTGTAGCGGGTGCGACAACTCAACCAGTGTTTGATTTACCGCTGCCAACAACTTGCCGGATTCCAATGCTAATTCCCAACGCGCGCCACGCTGGCACAACGCCTGTCGCACGTCCTCCACGGTGGCATAATCGGCAGGCAGTAACAGGCTGTCTGTTTCGATCAGTTCACGCACCTGTGCAAAAAACAGAATCTTAATCATGATCCCTCCGCTGTAAAGTCGCCGGATTTGCCACCGCTTTTCGCCAGCAGGCGCACCGGACCAATCACCATATCCTTCTGTACGGCCTTACACATGTCATAGATGGTCAACGCAGCAACAGAGGCGGCCGTCAGCGCCTCCATCTCCACGCCGGTTCTCCCTGTCAGGCGGCAGACGGATTCGATGCGAACCCGATTGTGCTCAGGCTGCGCTTCCAGTTCGACAGCAACTTTGCTCAACAACAGCGGATGGCAGAGCGGAATCAGCTCCCAGGTACGTTTTGCGGCCTGAATCCCGGCGATGCGCGCGGTAGCGAACACATCCCCTTTATGGTGGCTGCCGGCAATAATCATCGCTAGCGTCTGCGGTGCCATTTCAACGAAGGCTTCCGCACGCGCTTCGCGCACGGTTTCAGCTTTGGCGGAAACATCCACCATCGCGGCTTCGCCAGCGGCGTTAATGTGGGTCAGTTGTGGCTTAGATGATGACATAATAAATAAGGCTTACCGTTAAGAGGGTTTTTTCACGTGCGGATAAAAATTGCACGGCTTCTGACGCGCATCCAACTGTTCCTGAATGATACGTTCCCATGCCGTTCGACAGGCGCGCGTCGAACCCGGCATCGCAAAAATCACCGTCTGATTAGCCAGACCGGCAAGCGCACGGGATTGCAGTGTCGCAGTACCAATATCTTCGTACGACACCATGCGAAACAGTTCGCCGAAACCTTCAATTTCCCGATCGAACAAGACGCTAATGGCTTCCGGCACCACATCCCCCGCCGTAAAACCCGTCCCGCCATTAATCAGAATGCCCTGCACCTCGTCGCTGGCAATCCACGCCGAGATCTGTGCTCGAATCTGGTACAGGTTCTCTTTCACGATGGCGCTGGCGACAATGCGGTGTCCTGTAGAGTGTGCCGCTTCGCGCAAATAATCGCCGGAGGTATCGTCTTCCGCCGAACGGCGTTCAGAAACGGTCAGAACCGCAAGATTGAGAGAAACGAATTCGCTGCTAACTTTGCTCATGTCAGGTTCCTTTAATAATCAGTGATGTCGCGGATTAACCGCCGATAAATGACAGATTTTGCGTCATGCCACTATTGCCGTCATGCAGGAAGTGAGTCTGCTTCTTCGTCGACAACCCGCCCGAAATACGCATTTTCAAATCATCAAGATGGCGATCGTCAGCCAGCAAATCACGCAGTGGAATACCCTGTTCACCGAAGAGGCACAGATGCAGGTTACCGATGGCAGACACACGAAGACGGTTGCAGCTCAGGCAGAAATCTTTCTCATACGGCATGATCAGCCCGATTTCCCCCTGATAATCAGGATGGTAAAACACCTGGGCTGGGCCATCGCTGCGTGCACGTTGCTGCTGTTGCCACCCTTGCTGCAATAGTTGTTGACGAATCACCTCGCCGGAAACGTGGTGGCGACGAAAGAGTTCTCCTCCTTCACCGGTTTCCATCAGTTCAATAAAGCGGAGTTGAATCGGGCGGTGTTTAATCCAGTCGAGAAAGGTTTGCAGGCTGCCCGCGTTCACATCGCGCATCAACACGGTATTGACCTTTACCTTGGCAAAACCGCAGTCAAATGCCGCATCAATACCATCCATTACCTGGCGGAATTTATCCTGCCCGGTAATCGCATGAAACTGGCGTGCATCCAAGCTGTCTACACTCACGTTCAGCGCCGTGAGTCCGGCCTCACGCCATTGCGCAGCATCCCGCGCCAGACGATAACCGTTAGTGGTCACCGCCAGCGTGTGGATCGCCGGATTTTCTCGAATTGCAGCAATAATATCGACGAAGTCACGACGCAGAGACGGTTCACCACCAGTAAGGCGGACTTTTTCCGTTCCTAATTCGGCAAAGGCGCGGCTGACACGACGAATCTCATCGAGTGACAAAAAACGATGTGGATTGGTGCCATTGGCCTGATAGCCATCAGGCAGGCAGTAGGTGCAGCGAAAATTGCAGACGTCTGTGATAGACAGACGCAAATAGTAAAACTTGCGCGCAAACGCATCAGTCAGTTGACTCACCATAAACACCTTTCCAAATACGGGAGATGCAGGCATTTCTACCTCGCACCCTGGTGACCGCGAAGGCCACGGCCAAAGTACCGTATCACGCGCAATAAGCGCATCACTTAGGCACCAAGGCTAGGAGTTTGATTCTCATCGTTTATCCGTTAAACCGTGGCGGAATAACCGGTGAAGAATCGTGATTTCACTGAGTAGTCTACTGCGAAAAAGCACAGCTAACCACTCTCAAAACCGGTATATAAATAAATATATAACGTATTTTCAATATCTTATGTTGCACAGCATACGGAAAAATACGCGACAGAAATTGTCTTAGGTCATGCCTGTGTGAGGATTTTTCGCCTTTTAAAGCGAAATCGGCTACCTTAGCGGCGATCGTCACACGTTATTTATATTCCTCTGGCTTATTCATAAGGTTTCTATGCGCAATCGCACGTTGGCCGACCTTGACAGGGTTGTCGCATTAGGAGGCGGACACGGTTTAGGTCGTGTTATGTCTTCGCTCTCTTCCCTAGATTCACGGCTGACTGGCATTGTCACGACCACGGATAACGGTGGTTCTACTGGCCGTATCCGTCGCTCCGAAGGCGGCATTGCCTGGGGCGATACCCGCAACTGTCTGAACCAACTGATCACTACACCCAGCGTGGCATCGGCGATGTTTGAGTATCGGTTTAACGGTAACGGCGAACTTGCCGGGCACAATCTGGGTAACCTGATGCTAAAAGCGCTCGATCACCTGAGCGTGCGTCCATTGGAAGCCATCAACCTGATTCGCAATCTGCTCAAGGTGGACGCCTTTTTAATTCCGATGTCCGAGCATCCTGTCGATTTAATGGCGATTGATGAACAGGGCAACCCTGTTTATGGCGAAGTTGAGATCGATCAGTTGGCGGCCTTACCGCAAGATTTGCAACTCTACCCGACCGTACCGGCCACGGGCGAAGCCATTGACGCCATCACCAAAGCCGATCTCATTTTGATCGGCCCTGGCAGTTTCCTGACCAGCCTCATGCCGCTGCTTCTGTTGGAAGATCTAACACAAGCACTCCGCCGCACGCCCGCGCCCATGGTATATATCGGCAACCTGGGCAGTGAACAAAGCAATCCGGCTGCCCGTTTGACGCTGGTGGAGAAGCTGTCCTGGATCGAACACAAAGTGGGGAAACCGGTGGTTGATGCCGTCATCGTCGGTCCGAAAGTCGATGTCAGCCAGATTAATAACCGTCTGGTTATACAGCAGCCGCTGGCCGCTGATGATGTGCCACACCATCACGATCGCGAACTGCTGCGTCAAGCCATAGACGTCGTGTTGCAACAGCTAGGATAGAATATTTCGGCACCGACTACCGCAAGACTTTCGGGCTTTCACAGCGCTCTATGTTCACCAGCATTGGGGTATTCATGCTGATGAACGGACGGTATTCCTCGTATATTTTCGCAGCCTGAGCACGGCTGCCAATCTCATGCAGAACTGCCTCAGCCTGAAAATAGCGTTTCAACATATCAGCGTCATTGCACGGTGGAAGATGAGCAAGGTTTACGCCTAAATCGGAGAACTTACTCATCAAAGCAGAAAGCTCATCGCGTACTTTGTTGATTCTTAATTCAGGCTCCAGCGACTTAACCGAAAGCGCAACGTTCTGCTCACGCAAGTCAAGCCGCCCTTCACGCTCAGCGAGTTGTCGAATCTGGCTATTAAATGTCTCTTCACGCGTTGCCAACTGCTGTTCACGGAAATCCACAACCGACGTTTGCTTCACCAGCGCGAGTTCCCTTTCGCGAATTTGATTAAGCTGCTCATTGCGATAATCCTCAAACTGCATTTTTTGCTGATAGTTGTATATCGTCCAGCCAGACAGCGCTGCAACAACAATAAGAAATGTTTTGGCGTTATTTTTGATCAATTCCCTATCAATCATCCCGTAAACCTCGTCTTACTTCAGGAGCCAGCCGTTCTCAAATGTCGTTCACGACTGCCGTATTTTCTCGTGCCCCCTGACAATGAGGCATCACATCAAAAAGAAATCATTAATCGTGCGCCCCTTCAATCTCGCAGCCACGGCGTATAAGTCACGCCAATCAGCATCCCTTCTGGACTCAGGAAACGAGTTACCTGCTGTCCCCAAGGTTCAAGACGGTTTTCGACCAGCAGCGCATAGCCCTGCACTTTCAGTGCCGCCGTCGCTTGCGCCATATCCGCTACTTCAAATTCCAACCAACTTTGCGGTTCAGGAAGATCCACTGGCCAACTTCCCTGCCCGAAACAGGATTCGCTGGCCTGTGACAGCGGCCACAGGGCGAAATGCTTCACCCCATCCATCGCATCGGTCACCAGATAGTCACTCCCTTCCGCTACCGGTTTCAGCGGTAACTTCAGCGTATCGACATAGAGTGCGTGGCTGGCCGATAGTGATTTCACAATCGGCCCGAAACCTGCCACAAACAATACCTCTACGCCCGGTATAATAGGGGTCATCATGATTCCTTAGCAGTGTGCTACGTCGTTATCATGCTGCGATCGCGAGGAGGCAGCGAGCACTAAGAGACGGCAATAAATTGTGCGCGTAATGCCTGCACCTCATCGCGCAAGGCGGCAGCCTCTTCAAATTCAAGATTCTGCGCGTGCGTTAACATCTTACTTTCCAACTCGCGGATTTTCAGCTCCAGCGCCTTCGGCGTCATGAGTTCATAACGCGCTGCGGGTTCTGCCGCTTTACGATTACCTCGCCCTTTGCCTTTATTCGCCGATTGGCCCAGTTGCAGAATATCGGAGATTTTCTTATTAATTCCCTGCGGCACAATCCCATGCTCGGTGTTGTACGCTTCCTGCTTCTCGCGACGCCGCTCTGTTTCGCTAATCGCTTTCGCCATTGACGCTGTGATTCTGTCACCGTAAAGAATAGCCTTGCCACGCAGGTTACGTGCCGCGCGGCCAATCGTCTGGATCAGGGAACGTTCGGAACGCAGGAAGCCTTCTTTGTCAGCATCCAGAATCGCCACCAGCGACACTTCAGGCATATCCAGACCTTCACGCAACAGGTTGATACCGACCAGCACATCGAACTCACCAAGGCGTAAATCCCGGATGATTTCCACACGCTCGACAGTATCAATATCCGAGTGCAGATAACGCACCCGCTCGCCGTGCTCTTCCAGATATTCCGTCAGGTCCTCCGCCATCCGCTTGGTCAGCGTCGTCACCAGCACGCGTTCGTTAATCGCCGCACGCAGGCGAATTTCGGAAAGCAGGTCGTCCACTTGTGTCGCGACAGGCCGTACTTCAATGAGCGGGTCGAGCAATCCGGTGGGCCGGACCACCTGATCGATAATTTCACCGCCCGATTTTTCCAGCTCATAGTTACCCGGCGTCGCAGACACGTAGATCGTCTGCGGGGCCAGTGATTCAAATTCTTCAAACTTCATCGGTCGGTTATCCAGCGCCGAAGGCAGCCGGAAACCATATTCAACCAACGTCTCTTTACGCGCACGGTCGCCGCGATACATCCCGCCGATCTGAGGCACAGTAACGTGGGATTCATCAATCACCAGCAGCCCATCCGCAGGAAGATAGTCAAACAGCGTCGGCGGTGGCTCACCGGGGCCACGACCTGAAAGATAGCGTGAGTAGTTTTCGATACCGGAGCAGTAACCCAGTTCGTTCATCATCTCCAGATCAAACTGCGTGCGCTGGCTCAATCGCTGCTCTTCCACCAGCTTATCGTTGGCCAGTAGCACCTTTTTGCGATCGGCCAATTCAACTTTAATGTCTTCCATCGCCTGTAAAATACGCTCACGCGGCGTGACGTAGTGCGTTTTCGGGTAGATGGTATAGCGCGGCACCGTTTGGAGAACATGACCCGTCAACGGATCAAACAGCGACAGCCGCTCCACTTCTTCATCGAACAATTCAACGCGCAGCGCGATTTCGTCAGACTCCGCAGGGAAAATATCGATCACCTCGCCACGCACGCGAAACGTACCGCGCTGAAATGCCTGATCGTTGCGGGCATATTGTAATTCTGCCAGACGCCGTAAAATAGCACGCTGGTCGATCAGCATCCCCTGTGTCAGATGCAGCATCATTTTCAGATAGAGATCGGGATCGCCCAGACCATAGATAGCGGACACCGAGGCCACGACGATCACATCACGCCGCTCCAGCAGCGCTTTTGTCGCGGAAAGACGCATCTGCTCGATATGTTCGTTAACCGACGCGTCCTTCTCAATAAAGGTGTCCGAACTTGGAACGTAGGCCTCTGGCTGATAGTAGTCATAGTAAGAGACGAAATACTCGACGGCATTATCAGGGAAGAACTCTTTCATTTCGCCGTACAGTTGAGCGGCTAGCGTTTTATTCGGCGCCAGCATCATCGTCGGCCGATTGAGGTCGGCAATCACGTTGGCTATCGTGAACGTTTTACCTGAACCTGTTACTCCGAGCAGCGTTTGGTGTGCTAACCCGTCCTCCAGGCCTTCTTTTAAACGACGAATAGCCTCAGGCTGATCGCCTGCCGGTTTAAAGTCGGAATGCAGTGTAAATACTTTACTCATCGTTAAGCACGCTACTTATCGTTATTACTCATCGCTAAATACGATGTTCGTGGATGGACGCACGGAGGCAGGTAAAAGATACAGGCTGACGATTTCTGGCACGGCAATGATGTCGTCAGAAGTACAGCTATCGTACTCACTACCTGTGACGCACGATGCTTTATTCTGAATGCCAATGATGAAATTTGCCACCGTCATGATACTGGATATAAAAACAGCATCAAGAAAATTATCGCTGGATTGGATGATTAATCGACAAATCAATTTGCTAGCACATCCATCTGGAATCTACCAGATAAAATAATCATGATTTATCCCCAGATTGGATAAAGATGTAACATACAGGGATGACCAGCGATGTTAATTTATGCAACGACGCACTGTTGATGTTCAAGATGCTTGATTTTACTTAACCATATGATAATAAATAGATTAACAAAAGCGTGGAGAATAGCGCCAACCTAGCGTCAACCCGCGCCAACTCTCGCTTAGGACGCGTTGTCTATCCATAATGCACATAGTTATCCACAGAAATGGTGGATAACTCCCACAACCCCGCATCAGCCCTGAGTTAGGGAAATACCCGCTTCATTCACGATCCCTCCTGATATGGATTTTCTTCACACGCTTTCTGTGATTTATCGCATAAGTATTAGACGGAAAAAGACTAAAAACAGCCGGAGGCTCCCATGCCACCATTCAGGCACCTCGTGGGGTAGAGAAAAACTCAAGAAGGTTTTATCTATTGATCTATACCTGTATCCAGGAAAAAACGCGATCAACCTCCTTCTAGTACAAAAACGGGTGGCGTACTGGCCTACACCGTTGGTCCACGAACGGATGAAGCCTGTCATGAACTGCTGACGCTGAGAACCAAAATAAAAGGGTTGGCCCGTAACCTCTCTGTTTCTCACGTTATGTAGAGCGACACGAAAGGTCATCGGAGCCTTCATTGAAAAGTACATGCTCTACTAATTAGTAGGCATTACTGAAAATTCATCTCTTTATTTTAATAATATGATTTAAATCATCATTAAGCTCATCAAGCTTCATTTTTACTCTTATACTTTCAGCCGTATTTAAAATAAAATTCATTTTATAATAAGGATATGCATCCATACATGACAAACGATATGAACTTATATTGTAACCATCGAAAATAAACGCTCTGTAATCATTATCCGAGACTTTAATAAACCTGGCCTCTTTGTCACTACCAAATGTTTTGTATCCACCGGCACAATAGAACCCCTCTGAAGAATCAAATTCTATCGATTGCCTAATGAAATAACTATCAACAGCCATACGGTGTTTAGAATAACAAAAGAAAATCATGGCAATAAATAAAATAAAAGGAATGGCAACGGGCATTGAATCGTATCTGATACATAACTTAACATTTCCCCCAACGATCGAATTAAATTTCCTATCAATCACTTTACTTTCAAAGAAAGTTATGAAAATATAAATAAAACCAGAAAAAACAAATGATAAGACAATCATTAATATAATAAAATAAGCATATATTATAGTTCGAGAAGAAGCGTCACCATAAGTCAAATCCATATAATTCATCGTACTATTTTTCGCAAAAAAAAGTATACAATAGGCGATGAAAATTGATATAAATCGAGCCCCCCAAATAACTCCCCCTTTATCTTTCTCGAAATACCAATTAGAGTTAGAGATATAAAAATAAATTGAAATGAACATTAAAGAAGCAGAAGCAATAAGAAATGACATTGCAATGTTATAATTACCAACCACTTCTGTGAAAAACAAGAAGAACAGTGTTAAAATTCCTGCCACATATATCAACACAAGAGTCGTTTTATATCTACTCCACCTTCTCACTCTTTTTCTTCTACTCGCCCCAACTCTAGACATATTGCTTATTATCCAGAAACGAGGAAACATAAAAATTGAAATAACAATCAGCGTAATTATGAGGATAAATAGTGGTAGGATTTTGGCGTCAGGGGGACACAATAGAGACAAGGCTAAAAAGGTAAACAAGACATAATGACTATAAATTGTTTTAGGCGGTGTTATCTTCTTATCTACACTGTACATATTACGATCACCATCAAAAAGTTGGAAACGATGAAGCGATATTACATTTTTCCTGCGGCATTGTTGTCTGGAATAAACGTTATTGGGATAGGCCCTAAGAGGCCTACGGATAGGCTAATAACCCAATATCAATATACTGCCCCAGATTATGCTGATGAAGAGTCGATAAATAAGGAATTTCACCCAGCATCGGCGCAGGCAAGCGTTGCTGCAAAGTGTGTAGATACGGCTGATGCCATTTTCCTCGCGGCATGATGTCATTAGCGATCCAGCCACCAAGGTGCAAACCTGCATGTTGAATCGCATGGGCGGTAAGCATCGCATGGTTAATGCAGCCTAGTTTGATACCGACCACTAAAATCACTGGAAGCTGTTCCTGCACCACCCAGTCGGCAAACGTATCCTGCTCCGACAACGGCGTAAACCACCCGCCAGCGCCTTCAATCAGCACCCAATCAGCCTGCATTTCTAATTCGCGGAGCCCTGCCGACAGGACCGAGAGATGAATAGGCCGCTGCTCCACCGCACTAATAATATGCGGTGACGTCGGTTCCATAAACGCCAGCGGATTTACCATCGGGTAATCAAGATGGATACTGCTATTAGCCTGAAGCGCCAGCGCGTCGCTGTTGCGAATGCCGTCAGCCGTCATCTCACAGCCAGACGCCACAGGTTTGTAGCCTGCGGTACGATATCCAGCCTGATGAGCGGCCTGGAGCAACGCCATGCTAGCGACCGTTTTCCCAACTTCAGTATCTGTGCCCGTCACAAACCAGCGTTCAGTCACGATAAATCACTCCATAAACCAGTTGATAGCTGAGCGGATAGCCGCCCTGTGCTTGCGGGTAACAGGCAGACAGTGCCGCCAAACGTGCCCGGCTCAATAGTCCCGGCGTGCGCCCGTCATGCAGCCAGGTCGCACCGATCCCCTTTAATGATTTCATCAGCGCTAGCACATCGGGAAAAAGGCACACTTCACGCTCCTGCACCAGATCATGTCGATAGGGCTGACAGGCCGCGTTAATCGCGGAGAACGGTAGAAAGCGATTCGTCCGTTGCGTGTCGTCCAACCGCTGCCATGCCTGCGACAGTTCGCTTAAGGAGCCGTCCGCCAGCGTGGCAAACGCAATCACGCCGCCCGGCCGCGTCACCCGATATAGCTCTGCCAACGCACGCGGTAACGAGTTGCACCACTGCACGGCCAGATTGCTGTAGCTGATATCCACACAGCGATCCGCCAGCGGCAGATTTTCGATATCCCCTTCCTGATAACGATCCGCAGCGTGCCGCTCACGCGCCTGTGCGAGCATCGCCGCCGACAAATCCAGCGCGGTGACCGTTTTCCCCATCTGACGCCAGTGGCGGCTAAAGTGCCCTGTTCCGCACCCCGCATCCAATACTGCTACACCGCTGTGTGCTGGCATCAGCGTCAGTAGACGTTCTCCGCTAGTGCGTTGCAGTTCGGCAAAGCGGTCATAGCACCCCGCCGCCCGCCCAAACGCCTGTGCAATCGCCTGCTTGTTATAGTTTTCTGTCAGCATGGTGCAACACCGTAAGCAAGCGGCTGATATCTTCCGACTGATGTTCCGCCGTCAGCGTAATTCGCAGACGCGCACTGCCCGGCGGCACCGTCGGCGGCCGCATCGCACTGACCCACACGCCCTGTTCACGCAGATGGCTCATCAATGCCAGCGCCCGCGCATTCTCACCGACAATCAGCGGCTGAATCGCACTCTGTGAATCCATCAGTTGGTACGACGAATTGGAAAAGCCCGCGCGAAACTGCGCGATGTTGCGCCGTAGCGCATCACGCCGCGCGTCTCCCTGCCGGACACAATTGACTGCCGCGCTCAGCGCACAGGCCTGTGCCGCGGGCATCGAGGTGCTGTAAATTAAATGACGGGCAAATTGCAGAAAGTACTCGGCCAACGGCTCCGCACATAGCACCGCCGCACCGCTGACGCCAAATGCTTTGCCGAACGTGACGATCAGCAGCTCCGGTTTAACGCCTTGCTGCCAGCAGCTCCCGCGTCCTTCATCACCCAGCACGCCAATCCCGTGTGCGTCGTCCACCATCAGCCAGGCATGGTGCGCGCGGCACTGTGCCTGTAGCGCAGGCAACGGCGCAGTATCACCATCCATGCTGAAAACACCTTCGGTCACCACCAGCGTCTGACCGTCCGTAGGTTTTTCCAGCAGTGCTTGCAGACTATTGGCCTGATTGTGTTTAAAGCGTCTCAACGTTGCGGGTGACTGTGCGGCTGCTTCCAGCAATGAAGCGTGGCTGAGTTTATCGGCAAAAATCCGGTCTTCCGCCTGTGCTAGCGCAGCCACCACGGCCTGATTCGCGGCATAGCCGGAAATAAACAGCAGCGCACGCGGGTAACCCAACCAGTCGGCAAGCTGAGTTTCCAGCGCGGCATGCGCATTGGTATACCCCGTCACATGCCCGGAACCGCCACTGCCTATGCCGAATTGCTCAGCACCCTGCTGCCAGGCACGCACAATCTCGGGATGATGGCTCAGCCCCAGATAATCATTACTGGAAAAATTCAGATAGCAGCGGTCGCCCTGCATCAGCCAGCGTCCGCTACCGCCTTGATTAGCCAGCCGCACGCGATAAGCATCATCATGCTGACGCTGTACCAGTGCGGCATCAATACGTTGCTGCCAGCTCATAATTCAACACGCCTTATCCCGCGGTTTACACACCGCACGTTATACCGCAGCATTATAAAACTGCTCACTATCGGCGTTAATCAACTGTTCTGCCAAGCGCTGCTGCTGTTGGTTGTCTCCAAATTCGGTTCCTGTTTGCTGTGGGTTCAGACCTAACTTCAGGAACAGCGCCAGATCTTTGTCTTCTTTCGGGTTTGGCGTCGTTAACAGTTTGCAACCGTAGAAAATGGAGTTCGCACCGGCCATAAAACACATCGCCTGCGTTTGTTCACTCATCTGCTCGCGTCCGGCGGACAGACGCACATAGGAAGCAGGCATCATGATACGTGCGACGGCAATAGTACGAATGAAATCAAACGGATCGACATCCTCGTTCTCCGCCAATGGCGTTCCTTTTACTTTCACCAACATGTTGATCGGCACACTTTCCGGCGGCGTCGGCAGATTAGCCAGTTGCACCAGTAACCCGGCGCGGTCACGCACAGTTTCCCCCAGCCCAACAATGCCGCCGGAACAGACTTTAATACCTGCACCGCGCACTTTATCCAACGTATCCAGACGCTCCTGATAGGTGCGAGTGGTGATGATGCTGCCGTAAAACTCCGGCGAGGTATCAAGGTTATGGTTATAGAAATCCAGCCCAGCAGAAGCCAGACGTTCCGCCTGATCGTGGTGCAGTGTCCCCAGCGTCATGCAGGTTTCCATCCCCATCGCTTTAACGCCTTGTACCATCTGTTCCAGATAAGGCATGTCGCGCTCGTGCGGGTTTTTCCACGCGGCCCCCATACAAAAGCGCGTCGATCCCGCCGCTTTCGCCTGACGGGCCGAATCCAAAACCTGTTCGACCTGCATTAACCGTTCAGTATCAATCCCTGTCCGATAGCGGGAACTCTGCGGGCAATATTTACAGTCCTCAGGACAGGAACCGGTTTTTATCGACAGTAACGTGCTGACCTGTACCTGACGGGGGTCAAAATGCTGCCGGTGGATCTGCTGGGCTTCAAACATCAGTTCCAGAAAAGGTTTATTAAATAAGTCTTGCGCTTGCTCAAGCGTCCAGTAAATGCGGCTAGCCATCTCGGCATCTCCAAACTAAAAACGTTTCGCCAGTGTAAATTAACCCGATATACTGTCAACCAAATAGAATCCATTTTGGTTTACGAGAGATCATCATGAGCCCGGAAGACCTCACTTTTGACCAGCGCCATATTTGGCATCCCTACACGTCGATGACTACACCGCTACCCTGCTATCCGGTCATATCAGCCAGCGGAGTCGAGCTACATCTGGATGACGGACGTCGCCTGATTGATGGGATGTCATCGTGGTGGGCGGCGATCCACGGTTACAACCATCCGGTAATCAATCAGGCGGTGCAGGCTCAGCTCAGCCAGATGTCGCATGTGATGTTCGGCGGGATCACCCATCCGGCGGCGGTGGCGCTGTGTCGTCAACTGGTGGACATCACACCGGATGCGTTGGAATGTGTTTTTCTGGCGGACTCCGGATCGGTGGCCGTAGAAGTGGCGATGAAAATGGCACTACAGTATTGGCAAGCGCGCGGTGAAACTCGCCAGCGCTTTCTCACCCTGCGCCACGGCTATCACGGTGACACTTTCGGGGCGATGTCCGTTTGCGATCCACAGAACTCAATGCACAGCCTGTATCAGGGCTATCTGCCCACCCACCTGTTTGTCGATGCGCCACCCTGTGATGCTATCAACGAAGGCGGTTTTGCCGACAGGTGGCAGGAAGCCGATATCGCGCCATTACAGGCGATGCTGTCGGCACACGCTCGTGAGATCGCCGCCGTCATTCTGGAGCCCATCGTGCAGGGCGCAGGTGGAATGCGTTTTTACCATCCGGCCTATCTGCGCCGAGTGCGGGAACTGTGCGATCAATTCGGCGTGTTGTTGATTGCCGATGAAATCGCGACCGGATTTGGCCGCACCGGCAAACTGTTTGCCTGCGAACATGCGGGAATTTCCCCCGACATTATGTGCCTGGGAAAAGCGTTGACTGGCGGCTACATGACACTCTCCGCCACGCTGACCACCCGGATCGTGGCTGAAACCATCAGCAACGGTCCGGCAGGCTGTTTTATGCACGGCCCTACATTTATGGGTAATCCGCTAGCCTGTGCGGCAGCCAACGCCAGTTTGTCGCTGTTGGCGGAAAACCGTTGGCAAAATCAGGTAAAACATATTGAGCAGCAGTTGCGAGAAGCACTGCGCCCCTGTTTAGAATCTCCGCTGGTGGCGAACGTTCGCGTACTCGGTGCTATCGGCGTGGTAGAAACGCAGCGCCCGGTCAATATGGCGCGGCTACAGCGCTTCTTCGTCGAACGCGGCGTCTGGATCCGCCCCTTTGGTCGGCTCATTTATCTGATGCCGCCGTTTATCATTCAGCCTGATGAACTGCGTAAACTGACCGATGCCGTCTGCGCGGCCATCCACAACGCACAGTTATTTGAATAATCAGTAAACTAAGGCGCACACTTACGTGCGCCTTAAAATAACGCCCTGATTTTATTTCACATTATTTATATTTATTACGATTTTAATCATTTTCCCATGAATTGGATTATTCCGACAGAGTAGAAATAACATAAACGGTTAAACTCACTCCATCTCAGATTTAATCATAGACACGCGATAACGATGTGTTAACTTTTAGATTAAAATATCTCAATGATATATTTAAAAAGAGATTCATTATGCAGACTGTGAATACCCAGCCACACCGTATTTTCTGCGTATTATTGCCCGCAGTATTTTCTTCGTTGCTACTCTCATCACTAACGGCGTCTGCCGCCAGTTCATCAAACGATGCGGATAAATTCTATTTCGAGAATAATAAATATTACCTATTCAATAACGTATGGGGAAAAGATGAAATAAAAGGATGGCAGCAAACGATTTTCTATAATAGTCCAACCAGCATGGGGTGGAACTGGCACTGGCCAAGCAGCACCCACAGTGTTAAAGCCTATCCTTCACTGGTGAGCGGCTGGCACTGGACGGCGGGCTATACGGAAAATAGCGGATTGCCGATACAATTATCCAGTAATAAAAGTATCACCAGCAACGTCACTTATTCTATCCAGGCTATGGGTACTTACAACGCCGCTTACGACATCTGGTTCCATACTACCGATAAAGCTAACTGGGACTCGCCCCCTACCGACGAATTGATGATTTGGCTCAATGATACCAATGCAGGCCCTGCGGGTGATTATATTGAAACCGTTTTCATCGGCGGTAGCAGTTGGAACGTATTCAAAGGCTGGATCAACGCGGATAATGGTGGAGGGTGGAATGTCTTTTCCTTTGTCCATACTTCCAGCACCAACAGTGCGTCACTCAATATTCGTCACTTCACCGACTATTTAGTGGAGACAAAGCAATGGATGAGCGATGAAAAATACATCAGCAGCGTTGAGTTTGGCACCGAGATCTTTGGCGGCGATGGACAGATCGACATCACCGAATGGCGTGTAGACGTAAAATAGAGCTTCTGGCGTTACTATTCCTCCCCGCCCAGCCGCAATAAATACGTTAACGTAGGGCTGAACCGGATTGGTCTCATCAACGTTCTCTTTTCATTTTCAGTTCAGACCGATTTTGCCTATTCTTTAGGCAGGAACACCTTCCCCCCACAACAAAATTCGTGAGCTGTGGCACGTAAATTTCATTAGCGTTATGATAATCCCCTCGGCTAATCAGGAATTTCCCATGCGTAATACGTTCATCGTTTGCTGGCAGTATTTACGCGCTTTCGCATTGATTTATCTCTGCCTGCTGGCAGGCAATGCGGTATCCGCGTTACTTCCGTTCACTATCCCCGGCAGTATCATCGGTATGCTGGTCCTGTTCACCCTGCTCTGCTCACAGGTTCTGCCCGCGCAGTGGGTGAAACCGGGCTGCCACCTTCTTATTCGCCATATGGCATTGCTATTCGTTCCCATTGGGGTCGGCGTCATGAATTATTACGATCTGGTCAGCCAACAGTTTGGCCCTATCGTGGTTTCCTGTCTGATTAGTACCTTTATTGTGATGTTGGTTGTCGGTTTTAGTACCCAGATTATGCAGCGTGAACGCGCCCTAGCCAGCGATCGCTCGCCCCCGAAGGATAATGAATAATGTTCAGCTATTTATGGTGGTCACTGCCGCTGACTCTGCTGGTTTTTTTCGCCGCGCGTAAGCTGGCCGTGCTGACCAAGCTCTCCTTGTTGAATCCACTACTGGTGTCGATGGCGATTATTATTCCGCTGCTGCTGGTGTTGAAAATCCCCTACGAGCATTATTTTCAAGGCAGCAAAGTCCTTAACGACCTGCTGCAACCCGCAGTCGTCGCGCTAGCGTTTCCACTTTATGAACAGTTGCACCAAATTCGCGCCCGCTGGAAGTCGATCATCAGCGTGTGCTTCATCGGTAGCCTGACGGCGATAATCTCCGGTACGCTGGTGGCGCTGTGGATGGGAGCATCGCCGGAAATTGCGGCCTCAATACTGCCGAAGTCCGTCACTACACCGATTGCGATGGCGGTAGCCAGTTCCATCGGCGGCATTCCTGCTATCAGCGCCGTCTGCGTGATTTTTGTTGGTATTCTCGGTGCGGTATTCGGCCACAGCCTGTTCAATCGAGTGGGCATCAAAACCAAAGCCGCACGTGGGTTGTCGATGGGCACCGCTTCGCACGCACTCGGCACGGCACGCTGCGCTGAAATGGATTATCAGGAAGGGGCGTTCAGTTCACTGGCGCTGGTGATATGTGGGATCATCACCTCGCTGATTGCACCATTGGTATTCCCTCTGTTACTGAATATTGTTGGTTATTGAATTTTTCATAAATGAAAACGGAGAAACAAGATATGGAAATGCAGGAATTTTACGACTTTCTCATGGACGATCGGTTACTCGAGTTACGAGAAAAACTACGCACTTCAGATAATATCCTTGATGTCATCAACCTTACCGAAAATCAAAATTCCAGCATGCTCGCGTGGTGCCTGAACCCCAATGAAGGACACTGTCAGGGCGATGCCGTCATCAAAGATTTTCTGACCGCGGCTTATCAGGCTGGTCATGAAACAAATAAATCCGCCAATAAAAAGTTCTTTGCAAAATGGACGCCGGGCCGTATCCAGTCGACAAGTTTTGGCTCGGCTTTTATGACGCGTGAATTTGGTATTAATGACAGTGCAGGTTCGAAACGCCGCCTCGATCTTTTTTTAATCGATATGGCAAATAAGTTCATTGTTACCATTGAGAACAAAGTGGAAGCATCGCTATCTTGTGAGCAACTCGATGATTATTGCGATGCGGTCAATACAGCGTTCTCACGTAAATCCGTGTTCAAAGGCTACGATTTTGCCTATATCGTTATGGATAAAAAGCTGGAAACCTACAGCGAAGAGAAACTGGCAGAATTGGGCGATAAATGGGCATTATTAAGCTACCAATGGCTGGAGCAAGCCGCTCGGCGTGCTCGTCTGCAATTGCAAAATAACAACGCTGCGGCACAGCTACTCATGGCCTACTGTCAGAAACAGGCACAGTGGCAAGATCCAAATGAAAAACATATTTCTGAATTGTCCGCTCAACTAGCCGCACAGTATGAATCGGTGATTGATCGTCTGTCTGAGCTAAAAAAATTAAAACCAACAGAGTGGAAACCGACGCACCTGGAAGGGGTTGAGGGTGAAGCCCTGCTTTTTATGCAGCAAAACGATCAACTGTGCGATCAACTCATTCAGGCTAAAGGCATTTCCGGTATTTTGGTTACTCTGCGCAAATCATTCCCACTGTTGGCAGAAGATCATTTGGAAATAGGCAGAACCTGGTTGAATGTCACGATGCCCGCCATACTCGCGCTGAGGCACCCAGATAATGGCTATTGGCCAATTTATGTCAGTGTCGTCCGCGAAAATGGCCCTAATTCTCCGTTTACCCTTTCGCTGGTTTACTACGAAGACAACATATCGAAAGAATTGTGCGATGTTCCAGAACTACATCGGTTATTGCGCTCTCATTATCCCAATCTGGAAAAGAAACAGCGCCGACAGTGGAAAATTGCGGCCAAAAAAGAAGGTATCTCAACACAAACTATTGCCGAGGAAACGGTGAAGTTTCTCCAAAAGATTGGAAAACTGCTGGAAACAGCCAGAGAGAAAAAGATCGTTCTTAATTAAACCTGCGAGTCCAACGATACAAAAGCGTACAACAGAGCATAACAAGCCCCCGGTTGTACGCTTTTTTGTCTCACCGATTGCAGTTGTAGGAGAGGAAACCGATATAAGGGAGCAGCACAGGGATAAAAATTGAGATACATCTCGCATTTAATGATCAAGTTGCAGTCATTTCATTCAACAAAGAGACTTTGATCACAATTTATTGTTACTCTGCTTTCTAACATGACGTCATTGACGGGCAAAAAAGAGTAAACCGACATGCATCCACGATTTGAAAACGCCTTTCAGCAATTACCTACCAACCTGCAAACCGCACTCGGTCCCGTGCTCGATAAACCCGATTTTGCCGCGATGCTAACCGCTGACGACGTGAATGCAATCTGCGAAGCCAGCCAAATAGATACCGACACGTTAGCCTTTGCGCTATTACCCCTGGCAGCCGCCTGCGCGCAAGCCTCCATCTCGCATTTTCAGGTTGGTGCGGTTGCACAAGGGCTCAGCGGGAATTTCTACTTTGGCGCAAACATGGAGTTCACCGCCGTTCAGCTTCAACAAACGGTTCACGCGGAACAGAGTGCCATCAGCCACGCCTGGCTGCGCAATGAACGTGGGTTGCGGGCAGTGACCGTGAACTATACGCCATGCGGCCACTGTCGCCAGTTCATGAATGAATTGCGCAATGCGGCATCGCTGCGTATTCAACTGCCGGGTCGCCAGCCTGCGGTGCTTAGTCACTATCTGCCCGATGCCTTTGGCCCTGTCGATCTGAATATTGACACCCTGCTGATGGATGACATCAACCACGGCACGACGTTGCAGAATGTGAATACGCTAGCGCGTCAGGCGCTGGATGCCGCTAACCGTAGCCACGCGCCTTACAGCAAAGCGATTAGCGGAATAGCGTTGGAAACCGCGAGTGGCAACCTTTATACCGGCCGCTATGCAGAAAATGCAGCATTCAATCCCAGCCTACCGCCCTTGCAAACCGCGTTAAATCTGATGAACCTTGCCGGCGAAGATCCTCGTACCATTACACATGCCGCTATCGTTGAACGCCGCAATGCGACTGTCAGCCACTGGGCGATCTCACAAATCATGCTGGCCGAACTGGGTTGCACCGACGTTGAGCACCACTTTATTGAGGAATGATGGCGGCGAGAAGCGCAAAAAATCGGCGCCGTGAAGGTGAAAAAAAGAGAGGTGAATCGATAAAGCCTGTCTTTTGCTTAATATGCAAGCCATCTGTAACTATTTAAATTAACATTCCCTGTACATATTCTCTGGGTAATTTAAGATCCGCAGCAGTTTCTCATCGACAACACCTGAATTTCTTTTCTGTTACCCGAAGAGTAAAAAGTCATGGAATTAGAATACGAAAGCAAACGTCCTCTTTACATCCCCTATGCTGGTCCGATCTTGCTCGAATTTCCCCTGCTGAATAAAGGCAGCGCGTTTACTGAAGAAGAGCGTGCTGATTTTAATCTCGCAGGTCTGCTGCCAGAAGCCGTTGAAACCATCGAAGAACAGGCAGAACGCGCCTGGCGTCAGTATCAGGAATTCAAACACGATATTGAAAAACACGTTTACCTACGCAACATTCAGGATACCAACGAGACGCTGTTCTACCGCCTGTTGGACGGTCACCTCAATGAGATGATGCCCATCATCTACACCCCGACCGTCGGCGAAGCCTGTGAACACTTCTCTGATATCTATCGTCGCGCCCGTGGCCTGTTTATCTCCTATCCTAACCGCGCCAATATCGACGATATGCTGCAAAACGCCACCAAGCAGAACGTGAAAGTCATCGTTGTCACCGACGGCGAACGTATTCTCGGTCTGGGCGATCAGGGTATCGGCGGGATGGGAATTCCAATCGGTAAGCTGTCGCTGTACACCGCCTGTGGCGGCATCAGCCCAGCCTACACCCTGCCCGTCGTTCTGGACGTGGGTACTAACAACCCGCAGCGCCTAAACGATCCGTTATACATGGGCTGGCGTCATCCACGCATCACCGACGACGAATACTATGCCTTCGTTGACGAGTTCATTCAGGCCGTAAAACGCCGCTGGCCGAACGTGCTGTTGCAGTTTGAAGACTTCGCACAGAAAAATGCGACCCCGCTGCTGAACCGCTATCGCGATGAAATCTGTAGCTTTAACGATGACATTCAGGGCACCGCCGCCGTCGCTATCGGCAGCCTGATTGCCGCCAGCCGTGCAGCAGGCACACAGTTACGCGATCAGACCGTCACCTTCCTGGGTGCGGGCTCCGCAGGCTGTGGTATCGCTGAGCAAATCGTCGCACAGATGAAATCCGAAGGGCTGAGTGAAGAAGAAGCTCGCGCACGCGTCTTCATGGTTGACCGCTTCGGTCTGCTGACGGACAAACTGCCAAACCTGCTCGATTTCCAGAGCAAGCTGGTACAGAAAAGCGAACTGCTGGCTGATTGGGATTGTAGCAGCGATGCAATTTCACTGCTGGAAGTGGTGCGTAATGCCAAGCCGACCATCCTGATCGGTGTATCCGGCCAGCCGGGTCTGTTCACGGAAGAAATCATCCGTGAAATGTACAAACACTGCGCTCGCCCTATCGTGATGCCACTGTCTAACCCGACATCTCGTGTGGAAGCGCGTCCAGAAGACATCATTCGCTGGACAGAGGGCACCGCTCTGGTTGCAACCGGTAGCCCGTTCTCTCCGGTTCACTATCAGGATAACGTCTTCCCTATCGCGCAGTGCAACAACTCCTACATTTTCCCAGGTATCGGGTTAGGTGTACTGGCGTCGGGTGCCAAGCGTATCACTGACGGCATGTTGATGGCCGCTAGCCGTGCGTTGGCTGACTGCTCGCCGCTGGCGAATAACGGTGAAGGCGCTCTGCTGCCGGATCTGTCCGATATCCAGCAGGTGTCCAAGCGTATTGCTCTGGAAGTGGGTAAGGCCGCGCAGCTACAAGGTGTGGCGGTTGTGACCTCTGCCGATGCCTTGCAAAAAGCGATTGACCATAACTTCTGGCAGCCACAGTACCGCAGCTACAAACGAACTTCGTTCTAAACGCTAACGGTCTGACTGTTGAAAAGCGCGGCACTCGTTGTCGCGCTTTTTTTATTCAGCTTTTCAATTTCGGGTCGAGCGCATCGCGCAGACCGTCACCCAATAGATTAAACGCCAATACCGTCAGAAAGATCGCCAGACTCGGGAAGATGGCAACATGCGGGGCAATCACCATATCCGATCGTGCTTCGTTCAGCATCGCGCCCCACTCAGGCATTGGCGGCTGAGCACCCAGTCCTAAAAATGACAGGCTGGCGGCGGTGATGATCGACATCCCAATGCGCATCGAGAAAAACACCACGATGGAAGACACTGAACCGGGCAAAATGTGCCGAAAGAGGATCGTCCGGTCGCTAGCACCGATGCTGCGAGCAGATTCGATGTAGGTAAGTTGCTTTAGTACCAGCGTGTTGCCCCGCACCAGACGGGCGAATGCCGGAATGCTGAAAATCGCGACGGCGACAACCACATTCGCCATTCCGCTGCCCATAATCGCCACCACGGCAATGGCCAGCAAAATACCGGGAAAGGCAAACAGCACATCGCCTATGCGCATGATGATCCGGTCCGCCCAGCCTTCGTAATACCCCGCCAACAGGCCTAATGTCGTGCCGACAATCATCCCGACCAGCACCGAGAGAATACCCGCCGCCAGCGAAATCCGCGTCCCCATCAGGATTCGACTAAAAATATCACGCCCTAATGAATCGACACCCAACCAGTGTGCCGAAGAGGGACCTTCGTTCAGGCGTTCATAATCGAAATAGTTCTCGGCATCATAGGGCACCAGATACGGGGCCAGAAACGCGACCACAATCAACAGCAGCACAAACAGACCAGCGGCGACCGCCACACGTTGCTGAAGAAAACGCCGCCAGAATTCACGCCACGGCGTACGAACCGGTTTATCCCTCATGACAGGGAGCGTCGCCAGCATCGCTTTACGTCGCCAGTGTCTCATTCCCTTTCCTTATTTATAACGAATAGCTGGGTTAATCGCGGCATACAGCATGTCAACCAGCAGATTGATCAGAATAAATTCCAGTGAAAACAGCAACACCTCAGCCTGAATTACCGGATAGTCGCGCATCTCCACCGCATCCACCAGCAACCGCCCTAAGCCCGGCCAGTTGAACACTTTTTCCACGACGATGGAGCCACCGAGCAGGAAACCAAATTGCAATCCCATCATCGTGACCACCGGAATCAACGCATTGCGCAGCCCGTGCTTCACCACAACCAGCGACTCACGCACGCCTTTTGCCCGCGCCGTGCGCATGTAGTCTTCCTGCAATACATCAACAAACGACGCACGGGTAAACCGCGCCATCACCGCAGCCACCGCGGCCCCCAACGTCAGCGAGGGCAAGATGTAGTGCAACCAGGTATCCGCACCAACTGTCGGCAACCAGCCTAACTCAACGGAGAAGATCTGCATCAATAGCATACCGAGCGCAAAGGCGGGGAAAGAGAGGCCAGATACCGCCAGCGTCATCCCGATCCTGTCCGGCCAGCCGTTGCGCCATACGGCAGACACGATGCCGATCGCCATGCCAAAAATTACCGCCCACGCCATGCTGCAAACCGTCAGCCAGAACGTCGGCATAAAGCGCATGGCGATCTCTTCCGTAACGGGCCGTTTCGACACTATCGACGTTCCCAGATCCCCTTGCAGGATATTCGTGAAGAAGTGCCAGAACTGGTAGGGTAGCGGTTTATCCAATCCTAAGTCCTGCCTTACCATCTCAATAACGGCGGCATCGGCTTCGCGCCCGGCGGCTAAACGCGCCGGATCGCCGGGTAACAGATGAACGAATAGGAACACCAGCACCATAACAATCAGGAGCGTGGGGACCAGCCCCAGTAGCCGTTTAATAAAATAATTCAGCATGAACGATTTTCCACAGACATGCGTCAAACTCTCCTATGAGTGAACCTGCATTGACCACTGCGGGTAGCCTCGCGGCCACCCGACTCCCTGGTCATACTTTCGCACTGGATTATTCCGTCAGGTCGGCATCATCAAAACTAAATAAGGTATCCGGCATCACATAAAATCCGGTCAATTTCTTGCTATTAGCCGACACTAAGCGTTCGGTCGCCAGAAAAATCCACGGCGCATCGGCCCAGATTTTGTCCTGTGCATCCTTATACAGTTTCTGTTTTTCCGCTCGATCCGTCGTTTTCAACGCATCAGCCAGATCCGCATCAACCTGCGGGTTGCTGTAAAACGCCGTGTTGAACTGCGCCGGTGGCCAGGAAGCGGTAGCAAACAGTGGCGACAGCGCCCAATCTGCCTCGCCCGTCGATGCCGACCAGCCGGTGTAGAACAGGCGGACGCCCGTTTCTTTCACGCCTTTACCTTCCACTTCAGCCGCGCGTTGCCCCGCATCCATCGCAGTCACCTGCACTTTCACGCCAACCTGTGCCAGTTGTTGCTGCGTGAACTGCAAGACTTTCTGCGCCGTGCTGTGGTTATGTGACGACCAAAGCGTGGTAGTAAAACCATCCGGGTAGCCCGCTTCTTTCAGCAACTCACGCGCTTTGGCTGGATCGTAAGGCCACGGGTGATATTTTACCGAATAATCGATACTGCCCGGCAGTGGCCCTTCGGCTGGCGTCGCGTAACCGGAGAATGCCACTTTAATCAGCGCTTCTTTGTTAATGGCGTAGTTCAGCGCCTGTCGTACTTTCGGGTTATCGAACGGTTTCTGCGTGACATTCATACTGATGTAGCGGTGCAGAATCGATGGTGATGCCACCAGCGCCAGCTTGTCATTTTTCTCCAACACCTTGGCCTGTTCGAACGGTATCGGGTAAGCAAACTGCGCTTCACCCGTTTGCAGTAGTGCCGCACGCGTGTTGTTATCCACTACCGGACGCCAGGTAATGCTGTCTAGCTTAGGCAAGCCAGCCTTCCAGTAGCCGTTGAACTTCTCAACTTTGACAAAATCGGTCTGATTCCAGGCCACAAAGCGGTACGGACCCGTACCAACCGGATGGAAGCCAATTTCCTTGCCGTACTGCGTTAATGCCGCCGGAGAGATCATCACTGCCGCCGGGTGCGCCAGATTGTTAACAAACGCCGAGAACGGCGTCTTCAGCGTGATTTTCACCGTCAGATCGTCCACCACCTCGGTTTTGTCGATCATTTTGAACAGGTTATACCGCTTCAGACGACTGTCTGGGTTACTGGCACGATCCAGATTCACTTTGACAGCGGCGGCATTAAACGCCGATCCATCGTGAAATTTGACGCCAGGGTGCAGCTTGACGGTATACGTCAGGCCATCCGGGCCGACGTCGTAGCTGTCCGCCAGTACGTTTACCAGCTTCATGTCTTTATCGAAGCCAAAAAGCCCCTGATAAAATGACTTCGCCACCGTCTGCGATAGTGAATCGTTGGCATCATACGGATCCAGGCTGGTAAACGTGGAACCTACGGCGATAACCGCATCTTTAGCTGCCCAGACGGGTGAGGCTGCCATGACTGCGGTTACCCCTGCGGCCACGAACCAGCGCCGCTTTATCGTCATTACGCTCATGCTACGTTCTCCTTGTGAATCCTTGTTAATAAGCACCGGCTATCGGATGGTGAGCAACAAAGTGTCGCTCACCAACCTGAACCAAGGGCGCTGTGGTTGGCTCATCGCCAATCACCCGGATCGGGCTGGGTATTTCATCAACCAGCAGAACCTGCTCACGCTGGCGGCGCGAGGGATCGGCAATAGGAACTGCCGACATCAGTTTGCGGGTATAAGGATGCCGGGGACGTTCAAACACATCTTGCCGTGAGCCAATCTCGACAATTTGCCCCATGTACATCACCGCTACGCGATGGCTGATACGCTCAACCACCGCCATATCATGTGAAATAAACAAAAATGCAATGCCAAACTCACGTTGTAGTTCCAGCATCAGATTGATGATTTGCGCCTGAATCGACACGTCCAGCGCGGATACGGCCTCATCCGCAATCACCACTTTAGGATTCAGCGCCAACGCTCTGGCAATACAAACGCGCTGACGCTGACCACCGGAAAATTCATGCGGATAGCGTCGGGCATGTTCCGGCTCCAACCCCACGCGCGACAAGAGCCATTCAACCCGCTTTTCTGCCTCCTGCCGACGGCAAATGTTATGTACCAGCAGCGGTTCCATAATTGAGAAGCCGACCGTCAGACGAGGATCCAGAGACGCATAAGGATCCTGAAAAATCAGTTGAATATCACGCCGCAAATGCTGTAATGCAGTCCCTTTCAACTGATGGATACGCTGACCATTAAAGATAATGTTGCCCTTCTGGCTTTCAACCAGTTGGAGCAGCGCCCGGCCCGTGGTGGACTTGCCACACCCCGATTCGCCAACCAGCGAAAGCGTTTCGCCCGGCCAGAGATCGAAGCTGACATTTTCTACCGCATGCACCTGCCGGGTCACGCGGTTCAATAACCCACTACGAATCGGAAAACGCGTCACCAGATTATTAACCTGCAAGATCGGTCCCGCCTGCGCGGGAATTGTGTCCTGCGGCACATTGTCCGCAAGGCGTGCCGTGTTTTGATCCAGTAGCGGAAATTTTGCCGGGAACGGTTGCCCGCGCATGGATCCTAATGCCGGAACTGCCGCCAACAGCCCCTGCGTATACCGGTGCTGTGGCGCGGTAAAGATCTGTCCCACGCTTCCCGCTTCAACGCTTTCCCCACGATGCATCACCAATACGCGTTCAGCCACTTCCGCCACCACCCCCATGTCGTGGGTGATGAAGATCACGGCCATGTCCATTTCACGCTGTAGCACACGGATAAGTTGCAGGATTTGCGCCTGAATGGTGACATCCAGCGCGGTCGTCGGTTCATCGGCAATCAACAGCGACGGTTTGCAGGAGAGCGCCATTGCAATCATGACCCGCTGGCGCATTCCGCCAGAGAGCTGGTGGGGGTAGCGATCCAGCACATTGCGCGCTTCCGGTATTCTGACCAGATCCAACATGCGCAAGGTTTCTGCACGCGCAGCCTGCCGGTTCATACCTTGATGTAAACGAATCGACTCGGCTATCTGCTCGCCGATCGGGAAAACTGGATTGAGCGACGTCATCGGTTCCTGGAAAATCATCGCGAGATCCGCACCGCGTAACCTGCGCATCACCCGCTGACGGGCACCACGAAGGTCCAGCACGTGCCCATCGCGGCGGCGAAAGAACATATCCCCCTGATGGATCACCCCACCCGCGTGTTCGACCAGACGCATCAGCGCCAGAGACGTCACTGATTTACCCGATCCCGACTCCCCGACGATAGCCAGCGTTTCACCGCGATCGACAGAGAACGTCAAATTGCGTACAGCGTCCGTCCGCTGCCCCTGTTGTTCGAAATAGACACTCAGGTTGCGCACCTCCACTACCCGTTTTTCAGGCAAAACCAGCCCCGGAACAGAGGAAGACAGCGAGGCATAATGATCCTGTGTGAGCGACATGAACGGCGAATCTCCCTATAAATGCGGCTGGAATCAGCGCAACGCGGTCAGGAACAAATTATCAGCGGTTTTCGACTATATTTAGCGCAAGGTATGATGTAAAGCGGAAACTGAAATCCGTGCAATGAAAAATTTCTTTTTATAACATTAAGTTAATCACTATAAAGCAACTTAATAAAGCACGATATCTCCCGCAGATGCGATCACTTTCACCCGAAATGAGTCGAGTTGAAGAAAAAATGACTGCGTTGAACCCTATCTGGTGGCTTAGCCTCTAATCGGAGTTCACATGCCAAAAGCCGGATTCCTTGACTTGCATACATTCACCCACGTTACGAACTCTGACATAATTAATACTGGCATAAGAAACGGGTTTCCGCTCATGAGCGACATGTTGGTGGAACATACCGTGCTAATGAAACACGCCATATGAATGAAACAATCTGTATTGATGAAAAAACGGTGGAGTGAAGATGGAAAGCGTTAACTCAGGTTTACTGACTCTTGAACAAGCTCTGGAAAACATGTTTTCTCAGGTTCCTTCCCTTACCGAGACAGAGCGCGTATCCCTGTTCGACGCCGCAGGACGGATCACCGCCCATGCTATCGCCTCGCCGATTAACGTCCCGCCTTTCGCTAATTCCGCAATGGATGGCTATGCGGTACGCTGCGCCGATTTGTCGGTTACCACACCGCTGCCGCTAGCAGGAAAGGCCTTCGCTGGCGCGCCCTTCACTGGCGCATGGCCCACGGGAACCTGCATTCGCATCATGACCGGTGCACCGATTCCCGCAGGAACCGACGCCGTGATCATGCAGGAACAGGCCGACGTTAGCGAGACTGGCATCCGTTTTTCCCATGAGGTCAAACCCGGTCAGAATATTCGTCTGGCAGGAGAAGATATTCAGGCGGGTGCCACTGTGCTACCCGCTGGCTGCAAACTGGGCGTAGCAGAATTGCCGCTGCTGGCTTCGCTGGGAATTGCGCAGGTTGACGTGGTACGCCGCCTGAAAGTCGCGGTGTTTTCAACCGGAGATGAACTGCAACCGGTTGGCGAACCGCTGGAAGACGGCCAAATTTATGACACTAACCGTTTCACCGTCCGTTTGATGCTGGAACAACTGGGCTGCGACGTGCACGATCTGGGCATCATCCGCGACGATCCAGACGCGCTACGTGCCGCATTCCATGAGGCAGACCAACGTGCCGATCTGGTGATTAGCAGCGGCGGTGTTTCCGTTGGCGAAGCGGATTACACCAAACAAATGCTGGATGAACTGGGTGATATCCATTTCTGGAAGCTGGCAATCAAACCTGGCAAACCCTTCGCCTTCGGCAAGTTACACCACGCCTGGTTCTGCGGCCTGCCGGGGAACCCGGTGTCCGCTGCGCTGACATTCTATCAACTGGTTCAGCCGCTGTTAGCGCGTCTGTCTGGCTATACACAATGGCACCAGCCGCCACGAGTGCGCGTCAAGACCACCAGCGCACTGAAAAAGACGCCGGGGCGCACCGATTTCCAGCGCGGCATTTTCAGCAGAAATGCGCAGGGAGAGCTGGAAGTGAGAACTACCGGACATCAAGGTTCGCACGTTTTCAGCTCGTTCAGTCTCGGGAACTGTTTCATCGTGCTTGAACAAGATCGAGGCCGCGTCGCCGCTGGCGAATGGGTAGAAATCGAGCCCTTCAACGCCTTGCTGGGGCACTAAGTATGTTGCCGGAACTGAGCGATGAAGAAATGCTGCGCTACAATCGACAGATTGTGTTGCGCGGCTTTGATTTTGACGGACAGGAAAAACTAAAAGCATCGCGCCTGTTGATTGTCGGGCTGGGCGGTCTGGGCTGTGCCGCCGCGCAATATCTGGCTGCGGCGGGCGTAGGCCACTTGACGCTGCTGGATTTTGATACCGTATCTCTGTCTAACCTGCAACGTCAGGTTCTACACCGCGATACCCGTATCGGGATGGCAAAAGTCGAATCAGCACGCCTGACGCTATCCGACATGAATCCGCATCTTTCGCTCGACACGGTTGATGGCAATCTTGATGACGAGGCGTTAAAGGAACTGGTTAGCAAGCATGATGCCATGTTGGACTGTACCGACAACGTCGACATTCGCAACCGCCTGAACCGTATTGGCTTTCAGCTCAAGAAACCCCTGATCTCCGGTGCAGCAATTCGGATGGAAGGCCAAATCAGCGTCTTTACCTATCAGCCTGATGAACCTTGCTACCATTGCCTCAGCCGTTTGTTCGGTGCCAATGCGCTGACCTGTGTCGAAGCGGGCGTCATGTCGCCGCTGGTCGGCACCATCGGGAGCTTGCAGGCGATGGAAGCCATTAAATGGCTAACAGGTTACGGTAAACTCGTCACCGGACGGTTGCTGATGTTTGATGCGATGACGCTGCAATTTCGTGAAATAACGCTGCCAAAAAACCCACGCTGCGACGTCTGCGGCGGGTAACCGCGAAGTGGGAAAGATTCATGTCCGGCACATAAACCGTTGAACACAAGAAAAATCAGTGACACAGTATCAAGGTTAGTCATCACGTAAACTGAGGAACACACCATGAGTAATGCTTTTTTGCAATCAATCAAGGCCCGTCGTTCAATCTATGCCATCGGCAACAAATTGCCGATACCAGAAGATCAGGTTACCGCACTCATTACTGAAGCCGTTAATGAAAGCCCCTCCGCTTTTAATTCGCAAAGCTCCCGCGTTGTCATTCTGTTCGGTGAGCAACACCACAAGCTGTGGGATATCGTTAAACAGCAACTGAAGAAAATTGTGCCTGCGGACGCGTTTGCCTCGACAGAAAACAAACTGGCCTCCTTTGCTGCCGGTGCGGGAACCGTCCTGTTCTTTGAAGACACCAGCGTAATTGAAGCGCTGCAGGAAAAATTCGCACTTTATGCCGATAACTTCCCGGTTTGGTCAGAACACTCAACCGGTATCGCTCAGTCCGCCGTGTGGTCCACGCTGGCGCAGGAAAAAATCGGTGCCTCACTCCAGCATTACAATCCGCTGATCGACAATGACGTCAAAGCACAGTGGGATCTGCCCGCCAGTTGGAAGCTGCGTGCTCAAATGCCATTCGGCTCAATCGAGCAGCCTGCGGGTGAGAAAACTTATATCGCCTTTGAAGAGCGTTTCCGCGTATTTAAGTAATCCGCTGAATCATCCTTATAAACAAACAGGACACCACATGGTGCCCTGTTTGTTTACAAACCTATGTACAGCATGAAAACGTGGGAAGGAGAATCAAACCGACAAAGGCACGTCCACAATCCAAAGCCTGACGTTTCAGCAATCCGCTCTAATACTTCCACCGCGGAACCACTATACTGAACCCGATGCGTCAGTGATTCACTCACCCGATTGTGCCACACCGTCATTCCAGTAAAATGTTGCACCACTATTTTTAGGTGAAAACAGAGGTTTATTCACCTACCTCATAAAGGGTTCTCTGGGGAGATTATTTTGCAGACTGGATTCATCAATAATGCACGCTGGCTGGACAAAACGCGCGCAATCATAATACTTGGCTCCATGCTGCTCGCCGCCTTTCTCGTTATCAGTTGGACCAGTTATGAAGTGGCTAAGGAATCACTGGAAGAAGAAATTGAAGAAAATACCCTGCCGCTGACCAGTGATAACGTCTATTCAGAAATCCAACAAGACTTGTTAAAACCTATCTTTATTTCGTCGCTGATGGCACACGATACCTTTTTACGCGACTGGGTGCTAAACGATGAAAACGATCCGCAAGCCATGTTTCGCTACCTGCGAGAAATCGATCGTCGCTTCGATACCGTATTTTCTTTCTTCATTTCTGATAAATCCAAGCGCTACTACGACCCACTACGCATCCTGAAAACCGTCTCAGAGGATTCACCAGACGATCAGTGGTATTTTCAACACCGAACGCTATCGGACGAGATGCCTTATGCCATCAATATCTCGTTCGATCCTGAGAATCGCACGCGCCTTGATATTTTAATCAATCACAAAGTCGTGGATTATGACGGCAATTTTATCGGTATTACTGGCGTAGGTATTCCCGTGGAGCGGGTTAAACACCTCATTGATAAATATGAGCAACGCTATAACCGAACGATCTATTTCGTTGATAAGGAAGGCAACATTACCTTACATAGCGAAACCTATCGCCGTCCGCTCAAGATCCAGCAACAACCGGGGTTGAGCAATATTGCGACCATGATCCTAACCGCTCCCGGTGGCGCTTATGAATATCAATCAAACGGGGAGCATATTTTCCTTAACACCCGACTACTCCCCGAATTCGGTTGGTATTTGATGGTAGAACAAATCAGCCACCCCAGTGAAAAGCGACTGTTCTCCACGCTGCTAAAAAACCTGGGTATCAGCACGTTCGTCAGTGTCCTTTTCTTATTTCTGCTGTGGCTGACCATTGGCGGATACCAACGCCGCCTAGAACAAATGGCGACAACGGATAAATTAACCGGCCTCATGAACCGTCAGGCATTTGATTATTTATTCCATCGTCTTGGTACGAAAAGTGCCTTACAGCACAAATCGCTTTCCATTCTTCTCATTGATATTGATCACTTCAAGAAAATCAATGACCAGTATGGGCACAATGTGGGAGATCTGGTTTTACAAGAAATTTCCGCTCTCTTGTCCACCAATACCCGCTCCAGCGATCAGTCCTGCCGTTGGGGAGGTGAAGAGTTCGTTATTCTGCTCGATGATTGCGATATCAACGCCGCCCAACAGCGCGCCGAGGCACTACGCCAGAGTATAGAAATAGCCCACCTTCCCTACCGTGAAGGAACCATTCAGGTGACCGTTAGTTGTGGTGTTGCTGAATATCGGGCTGGTGAAACACTCAGCATGCTGATAAACCGCGCCGATATCGCGCTTTATCAGGCCAAACAGCAAGGACGCAATCAGGTAGTGCGTGCGTAACAACAGCAATGACAACAGAAACACGAACAACAAGGGTTGTGCCTGCGTTATTCACGCAGGCACGTGTAGACGGGAAACCAACAGACTTCACGAAGGCATCAAGCGGATTACGTTCGGTTGCCCGTTTGGCGCTTCAGCGTAATGGAACAGGTATATCGGTCTGCCGGATGGATCGATACCGTGGTTTCAAAGACATTTCCCGAGCGATCAAGATAATGACGTACGATTTTTAATGCCGGGTAACCGACGTCAACACCCAGCGTTTTCGCTATTTTGGCTGGAACGCCAACGGCAGAAATCGTCTGACGTACTTCTTCCCCCTGCACGCCGTAATGCTTTTCAATCAAATCGCTAATCAAAGCAAACGGATCGCTGCGTACCAGACTTTTGACCTTGGCATAATCCGGGCTAACGTAGCTATCAGTCCAGCATATCGGGGAGTCCTTTTTCTGGCTGTCTTCACGAATACTGGCAATATGCAGCCAGCGGTCGCCCGGCTTGCCACCGATAATCTGTGCCAGCTCAACATCCGCCACGACTTCATCAATCTTCTTCACTACGCGCAGGTTGGTTTTTGCCAGCACGAACAGATCCTCAAGGCTAGCCAGAGGATGATTGCGTTCCCGCTTTTCATCATTATCGACAACAACGGAACCCACCCCCTTGCGACGGGATAGCAAACCCGCCTCCGTGAGATCGCGCAGCGCCTCCCTAACGGTGTGACGGCTAACCTGATACTGCTCACAGAGTTCCAGCTCGGAGGGGATCAACGAACCCGCCGGATACTGGCCTAGCGTAATATTCTGGCTGAGTTCACGGGCAATGCGCTTATACAAGGGTTCTTTCATCGGCTCACGCTCTTAATCAATATTGATGCCCTGCATCACAAAATAACATTTCACTGCTTCCCTAACTTGTCCGGACATGATGTTATAAATACAACATGTCCGGACATTTAAACATGTCCGTATATTTGATTTTTCAGGCCATGCCGCTCATCAAGGTAAGCACGCTTCATCTTATCGCGGATATGGTCTGCATCTTATCACCAATACATCCGCTTCAGGAGGCGTTATGGCTTCGAATGTGCTTGATTCAGTTCTATTCCGTGATTCATTTGGTACCCCGGAAATGCGGGCGATCTTCGATGACCGGGAACTTATTCGTAAATATGTGGAAGTAGAGATCGCACTGGCCAATGCGCAAGCGCGTTGTGGCGTGATTCCAGAAGAGGCTGCTGCAGAAATCACAGCCCGCTGTAACGCCGACACACTCGATTTTGAGCTACTGCGCCACGAAACAGAAATTGTGGGCTACCCTATCCTGCCGCTGGTGCACCAGATTTCCAAGCAGGCTGGTCAATCTGGCGGTTATGTTCACTGGGGCGCAACGACTCAGGACATTATGGATACCGCCGTAGTGCTGCAAATCCGTGATGCATTCGCGTTAATTGAAGCTGACATCGAGGCACTGCGTTCTATTTTGGCCGGACTGGCCGTGCGTTACCGTAATACGCCAATGGCTGGGCGTACTCATTTACAACAGGCACTACCGATTACCTTCGGCTACAAAGCGGCCATCTGGCTGGATATGTTTGACCGTCATGCCGAGCGCCTCGCCCAACTGCGCCCTCGCGTGCTGGTGGGTGAGTTCGCGGGTGCCGCTGGAACATTGGCCTCACTGGGTGACAAAGGACTCGCGGTGCAAAAAGCACTGATGGCAGAACTGGGTCTGGGCGTACCAACCTCAACCTGGCATGTGGCTCGTGATGGCTTTGCCGAAGCCGTCAACCTGCTGGCAGTCATCACCGGTTCGCTAGGGAAAATTGGCTATGACGTCATGCTGATGGCCTCCAACGAATTCGGCGAACTGTATGAACCGTTTGTCAAAGGCCGTGGAGCCAGCAGCACCATGCCGCAAAAGCGTAACCCCATTTCCAGCGAGCTAATGCTGGCCTGTTCTAAAGGCGTTCGCCAACAGGCTGGGTTAATGCTGGATGCGATGGTGCAAGATCTGGAACGCGCCACAGGCCCTTGGCATGCAGAGTGGATCGCCATCCCGGAAAGTTTCATTCTCTCCGCGGGCGCACTTCATCAGGCTAAGTTCATGCTAAATGGTCTCATTGTTGATGAGAAGATGATGCTGAAAAACCTCAATATGACCAATGGCCTGATTGTGGCAGAAGCCGTGATGATGGGGCTGGCACCGTATATTGGTCGTCAGGAAGCGCATGACATCGTCTACGATGCCTGCCGTATCGTAAATGAGAAAGGCGGCACGCTGGCCGATGTTCTCAATGCAATGCCAAGCGTCGCCAGTCGCCTCGATCCCAAATTAATCGAAGACCTGACCAACCCCGTCAATTACTTGGGGAGTGCCCCTCAAATGGTTGATCAGGTAGTAAATAAAACGGAAAGAAAATAGTCATCACCGGTAATTATCCGGTATCTCCCTAATTCACAGGCTGAGATCGATATCCCCCAGACGCAAGATAATAACGCGTCTGGGCAGGCTCTCTGTTGCCGGGAACGATGGCGGATAACCATTGCTTGCACGATTAAGGAGACGCTATGTCATCCGAATCCTCCACCAAGAAAAAAATAGTCGCGGTTATTATTCCTCTCCTGCTGGGCCTGATTATCTGGTTTTCTCCGGTTCCTGATGGCCTTACGCCACAGGCATGGCATATGTTTGCGATTTTTGCCGCCACTATCGCAGCGATATTGACGCAGCCTCTGCCATCGGGCGCGATTATGCTACTTGTCCTTTGCATCACCATTTTCACGGGAACATTAACAGAAGCGAAAGCACTAGCCGGTTTTTCCAGCGGCACCGTCTGGCTCATCTTCTGCGCCTATATCCTCTCGCTGGGCTTTGTCACATCCGGGTTGGGAAAACGTATCGCCTACAAAATGCTGTCGCTATTCGGTGGAAGCAGTTTGGGGATCGCTTATTCACTGGGCGTATCCGACCTGATCATGGCGCCTGCCATGCCATCCGTCACCGCGCGTTCGGGCGGAATTATCTTTCCCATCGCACGTTCAATTAATGAAGTATTAGGCTCAACACCCGGCGTTAGCGGTAAAAAGATCGGGGATTTTCTGATCATGGTCTGCTTTCAGTTTACGCCGATCACTGGCGCGATTTTCCTCACTGGCATGGCCGCCAACCCGCTCGTTGGCAGCCTGGCAAAAACCTCATTAGGCGTGGATATTACCTGGGGCGGCTGGTTTATTGCGGCTGTCGTGCCAGCCATGTGCTGCTTCTGTCTGATGCCATTGCTGGTCTACAAAATACTGAACCCGGAATTGAAAAAAACGCCAGAAGCCAAGGAGATGGGACGCCGGTCACTGACGGAATTGGGGAACATGAAATCGGCAGAGAAAAAAGTGGCGTTTGGCTTTGTGCTTGCGCTGCTTGGCTGGGGCACCAGCCTAATCACGGGCTTCTCTGCTACATCCGTCGGGCTGGCACTAGTTGCCTATCTGTTCGTCACTCAGGCCGTCCAGTGGAAAGAGGTTCTAAGCGATCGCGCAGCCTGGGATACTGTAATCTGGTTCAGCGTCATTATCAGCCTCGCCGCGGGGCTGTCTGACCTTGGCTTCATTAAGTGGATGACCGTCAAGCTGGGTAATTCCATACAGGGCTTCGGCGCGATGGAAACCTTTGTTATTCTCGGCATTCTCTATATCTATGTGCATTATCTGTTTGCTACCGCCTCTGGTCACGTCGCCGCGCTTTATGCGCCCTTCGCCGCTACCGCCATAGCCGCAGGCGCACCGCCCATGATGGTCGCCATCTGTTTTGGGATTTTTAGTAACCTGATGTGGGGAAATACCGAATACGGTGGCGGCCCCGGCCCTATCTACTTTGCTCAGGGATATTTTGAACGCCACCGTTTCTATAAAATCAATTTCTGCATCGTCACGTTTAACGTCGCTCTGATCTTTATCGTCGGCTTAGTGTGGTGGAAACTGATTGGTTATTATTAATTGCCAATCTTGCACGTACGTAAAAAATAATGGGAAGGCCAACATGCCTCCCCATTATTTCGTCACAATCGTCGTTCAGCTTTTTCAGCCATTAAATCCCATCGTCTTTTGTCTGCACCCAAAACGCATGCACCAAACCGGGAAAATAGCCTAACAGCGTCAAAATAATATTCAGAATAAATGCCCAACCAATCCCTTTCCCCAATAACACGCCCAGCGGTGGCAGAAGAATAGTCAGTACGATGCGCCAAAATCCCATATCAACCTCCGTAACGTGATAATTACTTATGAAAATAGTTCAGCACCCGGGATTTGTCAGCATGTGTCGAAATAATTGAGACTAATCTTCGCAGAGAGAATGAAAGTGCATGTTTCACGCGGCGTATCGCCACCCGAACCGCACCGTAATCCGTCAGAGAATGATTACGGTGCAGTTTATCCGAATGCTACAACGAATCAGAAGGTGACATTCACCTTCGCCCAATAGGTTCGACCCGGTTCATTTACGGACGTGTTGGCCGAATAACCGAAACTGCTATTACCAGCAAGGTTGAGGTGTTCGTTGTAAGTGGTGTTAAATAGGTTATCGACACCCGTACTCAATTTAACGTATTGGTTGACGCGATACGTCGCATTGGCCGAAAAAATCGCGAAGCCAGGACTATTATCAAAGTCTTTCCCGACAACATTACCTTCGCTAATCGCGACCCTATTTTGCTGACTCACCAGACGTAGCAAACCCGTGCTACTCCAATTCCCTTTTTCCCACGATAATCCCAACCGCGCCTCCAGCGGCGGAATTTGCGGTAGCGGTCGATGGTCATCGGTATTCTTCGCCCAGGAATACGCTAGACTGGCGTCCGTTTTCCAGCTATCCGTTAATTTATAGCTGAATCCCGTTTCTCCCCCCATGATGGTCGCATTAACATTATCCGCCTCGCTGACTCTGGCATTCATCGGATCATAGCGGAACAGGATAAAATCATTAACCCGTCCCGCATAGGCAGAAACCCAACTGTTCAGTCGTTCGCCGCTGTACTGTGCGCCGATATCGAGCTGAGTCGTTTTCTCGGTTTTAACATGATCAAATGCACTCTGCGTTCTGCCTGGCCCGTAGGTCGGCGAGAAAAGCTCCCAATAGTCAGGAAAACGCTCGGTGTAACCAACACCTGCGTACAGCATTATCGGGCTATCGGCCAGCGTATGCTCAACGCGGATAAAACCTGCTGGCAACGTATCATGACGTTCGCTCGCACCAGTGCCCGTGTCATTCTCGACCTTGGTTTTATCAAGGCGCGTTCCTCCTATGACCTTACTCTGACCAGTGGCCTGCCAGGTGAGCTCGCTGAAGACGCCATAGGTGTTAAATTGCGCATCTTTCTTCCAGCTATCATTTCGCCAGCGGCGATGCGTATTCGTTTGCATATCCGCTCCGCTTTTCAGCTCGTAGTCGGACCATATCCACGTCGCCATCATCCGTCCGCCAACCGTTTTTCTATCCAGTTGACTGGCCATAGGCATCCCCATCATCCCCATGCCGCTTGGTGATCGCAGCGTGTAATTATCCATAACGTGGTCGGCATAGTTATAGTACGCACTCGCCTCAAGCTTCTCGAACACGCTCCCTATATTTGATTTCTCGGCGCGGATACCCAAACTCTCACGCTTAAATTGCGAACCATCCATGCCACGTCCGGCGTAGCGTGCTTCCCCATCGCCTTTGCCTGCGGTCAGTTCCAACAAGGTATCGCTGTCTGGCGTCCAACCGAGCGCCACATCCGCATTCCATTTATCCCACTTTGATGCCACGCGTTTTCCATCGCCATCTTTGTAATCACCCGACTGTGATTTATTACCAATCAGTCGAACATAGCCCTCTTCACTCCCGAAGCTAATATCGGCATTTTCATCATGACGATCGTTTGATGCCGCCAACACGCTGGCATTGCCCTGTATTCCTGGCTCATTAAAACGCGGCGGCGTCCGCTCAAACCGCACGGTTCCCGCTGAGTTTCCCGCCCCCCACAATACGGTCTGCGGCCCTTTGGTTAACGTTAACAGATCATAGCTTTCGGGTGAGATGTACGAACTCGGTGCATCCATACGTGACGGACAGGCGCCCAACATCTCACCATTATTGGAAAGAATACGCAGTCGTGATCCAAACATACCCCGGAAAACAGGATCGCCATTCGTTCCACCGTTGCGTATTTGTGAGAATCCAGGAATGGTTTTCAGATAATCCGAACCATCGCTGGCAGGTACTGGCTGGCGCGGTGTTTTCGGTGAGGTCACCAGCGTGAGCGGAGAAATTTCAGGGGCTGTTACCACCATCACGGCATCCTCATTTAGCGTGGCGTGAGACGCGGAATGATCGTGATCGCCCTGTGCCATCACAGGTAAAGAAGATAACGCCACCAGCACTAGAGAAGCGGCGGGCGTGTATATCAGTTCAATTTTTTTCATCGTGTTGCCTTACGGTTTCTTATGCCATAACGACGCACGGCAAAACACCTATGGGGAGATCGCTCGACCATAAGGGAGTACGCCGACAAATATCGTTAATTAAAAAAAGTCAAAACAAAGAAACCGCCTCAGGAGGCGCACGAGCACGTTGTGAGCAATAAGGTCGGAATAACGTTGGGCAAACAAAATCAGGGAAATACGTCGGTCGGTGAGCGGACAATAGCAGCCAAAGCAGCGGCAATACGACCGAAAGAATAAGCGGCAAATGCACCAACAGTTGGCAATATCCGCAGGCAATATCCTCCATCGGCGAAAGCCCAACGCTAGACATCATCAGATTATGTGGCGTACCGCCGTGATGGCATGCATCATGCTCATGTGCGGCATGATGCTGCTGCGACATAGGCATAGCGTGAGTCGATACCTGACAGGCTGATAACTGCACCAGTGATTTTGAAATCAGAGGAGCAATAAACAGCATCATCATAGAAAAAATGGCCAGCCAGGCGGCTACTCGTTTAACGCTCACGCCGAATGATTCGCTATCGTACTCCATTGATAAGATAGCCGAAGTGTATCGCACTCGCCGCCAAATTGTTACATTTGGCCTTATTCATTACGCGGAAAGAGTAACTTTTACGGCTTTATCCTGAAAACGAAGCAAAGCATCAGCAGCTCGTTGCAGGCTTTCTGCGCTCGCCTTTTCATTACGCGATAACGCCCCATCAATGCCTTCTTGAATTTTGGAGAACACGTTCATCGGTTGGCGTGGCGAAGCGGGTGCAGTGCCGTCGTAAACAACTTTAGACAATGCCGTTGGAGCCATAAAACCCAATAGTGATGATGATTCATCAAGATCCATCTGCCCACTCTGAATCAGGCTATTGACCGTTTCATTCAGCTCTTGTGGCGTCATATTTGTGAAATCGTATTGCTTAGTCTTAGCAGAAGAGGCAGGGGCGTTATTTACGCTCGTTTCCTGTGTTTTCCCCGCCAAAATAGCAGCAAACGAGGCTCGACTACCGGTCTGAACCGTTGAATTAGCCATCGAAGAACGATGCGTAAAAAGGTTATTTTCTCCACTCTCAATTTTCATATCTTTCCCTCTCTGTCGTTGCAAACATTCAATGCCTCTAGGCAAAAACGCCCTAACATAGGATTTTCGATGAAAACATCCTTTTTTAATTGATGGAATAGCGTCGTCATTTTCAGCTTGCTCAAATGTTCAGCTACGTAAAAAGAGTAGGGATTCTGGAAAGGTTCCACACTTACCCTATTGTACTCAATGGGACAAATGAAACTCGCCTTCACAGGCTCCCTCGCTCAGCGTATGTGCACCTGAAATTGGGTATATTACTGTGAAGTGGATGAATGACTGGCTTTCAAATTTACTCTTCGGGTAACATCTTCGCGTCTATGGGTTAGTGAAAAGGAATTAAAAATGAATCGGTTAACCGCAATTTCTGTCGGGTTGATGCTATCTTCCTCGGCTTTCGCCCTTCCCTCGCCACAAGAAATGTTAAAAAGCGTAGACTGGGTCCCCGATAGCACGGTTCAGGTAGGAAAAAGCATTAATGTGCTTTATCGCATAGCAATGTACACAGGCGAAGTTAACGAATCATGGTTGAACGCTGACTGTACAACGGATAAGAAAACGCTATTATTTTCTACAGTGACCTCATCAACCCGATCGGATATTCGAGTTTATGGGACAAACTCCCTTCTTCGTTACATCCCCGGTGTACCTTTTGAGCCCGATGAAAACAGTTTACTCAAGACAAAGCCCGAATTGGATGTTTGCCATCAAACTATTCCAGCCCCGCAATGGGTTGATCTTTCCATTAAAAATGACTTACAAGATCAATATTTTGTTGACGTTAGCAAGAGTAAACGCGAAGGGGAAATCCTGAAAATACGTTTGGCAACCGACTATGCCTTAACCTATAAAGATAAAAAATATGCCGCGCCATATTCTATCAAGATTCAGGACATGATCCTGAACTGTAAAAACAACCAAGGTAAAGAGATAAACAGTTATTTCATAGATAACCAAGGATTGATTACAGACTACACAGCTACGGCTGAAGATAATTTCATCCCCCTTGGTCAAGAAAAGGTTGAAATATCAAAAAAACTTTGTGCCATTCGCGATATTCATCAACTTAAAAGCACAGGGACATTAATGCTTCGCGAAAAAGCACTGGCGGATAATCAACTCACGTTACCCAATTTTGAAAAAAATGATCCTACGTACTTACAAAATTATCCTCTCGCCAAAGAAGTAACGACGGTCATTGAGAAAGCGTTAGCCAATGCTCCCCAACCTAAGGCCTTCCAGCAACTGGCTTATACTCAAGTATCACCCGACGACGAAGAAATGAATATTAGCATGCACTCAGCCACGATAATCGCTCGTCAACCGGATGGGACAACATTGACGCTGGATAAATTAACGCTTGGTGGTGTTCCATTTTATACACAACATCAACGCTTATTTAATATTGTTGAATTAAAGAAATGGGATTCCATCGCCCCCTCCCCCGTTGTTAGCCAAAAACTCGAGAATACCTTCTCCCTTCCCCCAAAAGAAGGGGCTGAATATCAATGGAAAAGCATGGGCAGCGACAATAAATCAACAAGTCAGCAGTGTCAGGCTGATAAAAAATGGTCCAATGCTAAAGATATGAGTTCAGCGTTCACAGGGCGTTATCTTGAAATCATTTGTACAGATAACCGTGGAGATGGCGTGCCAATGAGCAGTGATTATGCCTACATCGAAAATTTAGGTATCTTCGTGCGTATCGGCTACCAAAAATCAGGTCAGAAACAACGCTTTACTTTCCGCGATGTTATTGTGAAATAGCGATCAGAAATAAGAATATTCTTCTCCTGACAGTGATGATTAAAGCCAGATTTAACAATTCAAATCTGGCTTTAATCGGTCAAGAAGAACGTCAACGAGGTTTATCCGCATCACGATCGTATCATTCTAAAAATATCTTGATAATTTGATACAACGGTTGGTGCACCTAATGCCTCAATCATCGACTCTGGAAGATGTTTAATCGTCTCTTCTCTCCCAACAGCTAAACAGTTACCATCACCGCCCCAGAAAAGCGCAGACGATGTTACTTTTAATATATTACATAATCCTTGCCAAAAATCATCATGCCCCGGTGGACGATTCACGGAAAAAGCAGATAGCATCTGGATATTGTCAATAAGTTCAATTTCAATATCAATTTCCGCGCTACTGATTGGTACAATGTTATATTTTTCCGCATCTGGATTGTGGTATTCTAAAACGATACAGCATCCATTTCCTTCTATCTTAGAATAGGTAATAGCAGTACCGAATGACTCAAAAAAAATCGATAGAGGAAAATACCCAACCCCGCCATCTTCATGCGCTTGTAAAAATATATCCCAACTCATCATTCTCATCCTTGGCAGTGATTATTAACAATAATTAAAATAATATCCGCAATGCATTAATTCGATATTTTTATTGATAATTAAGTTCATCAATATTCGGTGTGGTTTATTTCTACCACATAATATAGCGAACAACACAGACGCTTTTCCTAACGTTATCATACCCTATACTATTGTGCCATACTTCACCTATGCCCAAAATAATCCGGGTGGCATGACAAAACGTTAGCATTTTTAACAACGCTATGCGCTGACTCGTTAGGGAGAAGTGTGTCAGGTAACGCAGCTAATGCACAAACAGGTTGAAGTATGACGAATACAGCGACATTCACAGAATGACAAACATGGGCATTTAATGATACTCAGACAGTAAGAGTGGGTGATTTAAAACGTTTATTTTTCCATCGTGGATCTGGCAGGAACCTAGAATTATTAAAGTACAACCTAACGATCTGAACCGGCAATCCGACAAAAATTCGATTTATTCAGCAAAGCTATTCCAGCCAATAGAGCGGTTGCCTACTGCTAACACAGCGACAACCTGTACTCTAAATAGCTTCGCCAAATAGTAGATCACTTGAAGGGAACTCAGTCCGAGTTATGCGATCTGATCAATCGCCAAATCAAAACAAATCACCAACCGGACTGAGCGATGCCGATCATAGCAGCAATCCCTGATGAAGAACGACGACTAATGCGTAAAGAAGCCCAGCAGACTCGCGATAAAAACCATTCCAGACGACTCATCGCCATACTGATGCTGCATCGGGGAATGACCGTCACCGACGTCGCAAGACTGCTCTGTGCCGCTCGCTCATCCGTCGGAAGATGGATAAATTGGTTTACTTTACATGGCGTTGAAGGATTAAAGAGCCTCAGGTCTGGACGAGAACCACGTTGGCCAGTCGCGGATATCCTGCATATTTTGCCGCTTCTGGTTCAGCGTTCCCCTCAGGACTTTGGCTGGCTGCGTTCCCGCTGGAGCACTGAGTTATTGGCACTTATCGTTAATCGGCTTTTTAATGTAGCGCTTCATCCCGCCACGTTGCACCGCTACCTGAGACGAGCGGGTATTGTCTGGCGCAGAGCCGCACCGACACTGAAAATCAAAGACCCGCACTATGAGGAAAAGCGACTCGCTATCGAACACGCTGTCGCCCGGAAGCAGACAGACCATCCGGTATTCTATCAGGATGAAGTCGATATCGACCTGAACCCGAAAATCGGCGCGGACTGGATGCTCAAAGGACAACAGAAGCGTATTACTACGCCGGGACATAACCAAAAACATTATCTGGCAGGTGCACTGCATTCGGACACGGGGCGAGTCCATTATGTCGGCGGTAACAGCAAGTGCACTGATTTATTTATCAACCTGTTAGAGGCATTACGGCGCACATACCGGCGAGCAAAAACGCTCACGATAGTGGTAGATAACTACATTATCCATAAAAGCCACAAGGTGGAGCGCTGGCTGGAGAAAAATAAGAAGTTCCGGTTGTTGTTCCTGCCAACGTATTCGCCGTGGCTGAATCCAATAGAATTGCTGTGGCTGTCGTTGCACGAAACCATAACGCGTAACCATCAGTGCCGATATATGTGGCAATTGCTGGGTCGGGTAAATCAATTTATGAATGCGGCCTCACCGTTCCCCGGCAATCATCATGGTCTGGCTAAAGTGGAGCGATAATATGCAAAGTTATTTAGGACATTAATGGCCGTATTTAAAATTAAAGCCTAATGCATCACCCGTAGTATCGTACTCGCGGAAGTTATATATCAGGGGTTTCCATTTCGACGAGTCGATAACATCATTTGAACCTAATAACTCACTGTCCACCCAAACATTAACGATATCCAGTTCGACAAGAATGAAACGACCTTTATCTGTCGTGCTAACCGTCTTACACTCTGCCTGGATAGGACATTCAATAACCCGAGGTGGCGTAATATCTGTAGAGGATTCAGTATGAAGACCAACTTTGGAAAATTTATCGTGACATATCTGAACACCCCATTTTATCTGGCCTTCAGATAGCGTATCGCTTCCGGTCAACTTACCGAGTGCTTCAACCTTCTCCCAAAGTTTGTAATCAGGGATATTGATAACAACATCAGATCCAGATAATAAATTATCGTATGTTTTGCTTCCTTTACTGACACCGATAATAATTTTATCACCGAGAGAAATTGACGATGAGATAGAAGCGACATTAATATTCCCGTTGCTATTATCCGTCGTTGTAACAAGAAAAACAGGGAAGCCGTAATAAAATGAACTGAGTTTCACGTTCTTTTTCATTTGAGTTAAAACCTCATCATAGACTAGCGTTATACTTTCTTATTCTTACTCTTTTGATTTACACTTAACAATAACTACAATTGAGTAGCGATGAGGGTATTTTGCTAATGTACTATCCAAAATAAGTAGGTCATTAATAAATAACTTAATGTAACTATTCCTTAGTGTGAGCGTCCTCTCAACTCAGCAACGGAGAAAAATAACCGGAATGCGAAACACCGATCCCTGATAATAGAGCCTTTTTACGAAGTGTTTCGGTATTGTAAAAAATTAATTAGCAAAAAATAATTCACAAGTTTCAAAAGAGGTATATGATATGCACTATATGGTTTTTTCCTTCCAGTCCACAGTGTGACTGGGTAAAGCATGAGGTTTAAACATGGAACGAATTGTCATACCCGCAAATTATGTTCATACCCGTACAACGCCTTTTTGGACAAAAGAGACGGCACCAGCGTCGATCTGGCAGCGCCATTTAGACGCAGGAACACGTCAAGGTGTTTACCCGCGTTTGTGTGTGATGCAAGGGACGATTCGTTATTATGGGTATGCTGATGAGACAAGCTCTGAGCCCGTCGAAACACTAACGATCGAAGCCGGACAATTTGGCGTATTTCCTGCGGAAAAATGGCATAGGATTGAAGCGTTATCTGATGATACGCTATTCAATGTAGATTTTTATGTCGATCCAAAAATCCTGATAGAAGGTTGAGGTAAATATCATGACAAGTGAAAACAAAGGATACTCATTAACACTGCTGAACTGCGATAATAATGAAAAAAAAGAGAAAGTTTATCTTAAACCGATGGCTTTTTATGTGCCAGACTTTGCCGCAGGCGCAGTCGCAGAACTGATTAATGAACTGCCATTAGCCAGTGAAAATAAAAAAGGTTTTTTACTGACGGTAACAAATAATAATAATGGTGTATCCGTTGACAAAGATTTCTCCACGCTTGATGAATTAAAAGACAAAACAAATTCTGCTGAAGCGGTGAAGGAATTGGTTAATATCGTCCGTGGTTACGATGCAGATGAAGAAACCAACGTCTGCGGCTGGTAAATCAATATATACTTTAAATAATTCAAGATAAATCCGTGCGATTTTTCCGCGATTCGAATTATTTAACCTAGGATTTTAGTACCCATTCTAATTAAAAAACAGGCGCTGGATGTCTTTTGACCTAACAAGCGCCCCTGTACCCTACATTTGATTACTCAGCGTAACTGTTTACAGCAACAAGTAATTACCAAGCTAAGCAATGTCACTCGCGATTAAAACACGCTGGAGGATACCTCCTCATCAGCCGTAGACCATCATCAAAATAACCATAAACAATTAAACTTTCTCAATAAAATGCCGATTTGCTATACGAGAATCGGTTTACTTAGCTTTTACAGCGACAGAATGCAGCTTCGTATTCCGCATGATGGGGTTATCCCGTCCTCCGAGAACAACGAGGCACTAAATGATTGATATACAGAAAGCATCAACAACATCCACTGTTAATCAACTGACAGAAGCGGGTACCGCTAAAGCAAAAGCCCCCTCAACAAACGCTCAGTTGTTTTCATCCTCCGTAGACCCAGATAAATCGGGTAAAACCAGCTCAATATCAACACTCGCAAGGCAATTGAGCGATGCCGCCATCAGAGCCGAGGCCAGAGATGCCACTAGTGACCGCAGTACATTGGCAGCCAAAGCCAAAAGCGCGAATAATGAGATCCTCGGCGAGAATTACGCCAATAACAAAAAAGCGCACGATGCAGAAATACCTGATAGCGATGATCCTGAGCGATTAGCCAGAGCGAAACAAGCTACGGCGTATAATAACCGCCAAGGAAGCAACCCTTTCAGAGGCTTATCTCGTGAACAACTAGCGCTGATTACTTATGACAACAGTGGAACTTTTACCGTAAATGAGCGAAGAGCAGCCTGGAGCGAAGCTTACGATCAAGAAGAAGTCTGGCGCACAATGGCCATAGCCCAAAGTAAGATGGAGTGGAATCGCGGTGAGTTTAAACAAACTGAATTTTTTAAAATGGTGTTAGCACACCATGAAAGCCTGCCATTAATCGAGCAAGCACAGGCACCTGAAGGTTATGTCCCCGCCTGAAGTACATGATAGAAATGGATTTCAATTTTATGACTGGGGAATCAGGAAAAAATTCAGATCCGCTAAAACCCCTGTTTGATCTACTCTCTCCCATTACTGGACTGAAATTAGAAGATGGCAAACTCACTCTGGATACAGCCAAAAATGCCGGATCGCGCTCATCAGATAATAACCAGATGATTACACCAGCATAAGAATTCACTAATGTGCGGTAATGACGTCAAAAATGCGGATTTGATCTTTTTTTCGCTGACATACATTGGCGCAGAAACAGTCATTACGTTAGTCGGTAGAATTGACAACATCGGGCTGAAAATTTCTCTGCTGGAACTTTACGCTCGTGACCAGAAGCAACATTTTATTGTTGAGAATGGCAAATCCACGATCCTTACCGAAAGAATAGTTTACCGGATTAACTATTCATATCAGCAGGCTATCCGTAAGCCAGACGCCGTAGCAATAGCCCTACTCAAAGCCACCAACCACCACGATATACCGACACAGAGATCCGCGATCTCTCCAGAGGAGCCGGTATGTTGACTCCCATCACGATAGTGAACAAACTGCGTCAATGAGATTGCAAACAAGAGTTATTATCATATACTGTTTTAGTTACCTGCCGAAAATATCTCCTTATTTTATTAATTTACGCATCACATTCACTCTGGAGAAGATAATAACATGTCAAAAACGCTGTCTGTTCTGCGCAAAAAAGCGCGCCTGCTCACGCTGGCCTCATCGCTGATGGTGGCCTATGCATTGCCTGCCGCCGCAGAGGATTCTCTGACCCTCTACACCACGCGCGAGCCTGGACTCATTCAGCCACTGCTTGATGCCTTCACTAAAGAGACATCTGTCAACGTGAATACCGTGTTCATCAAGGATGGCATGCTGGAGCGTGTGAAGGCGGAAGGCCAAAACTCACCGGCTGACCTGCTGATGACCGTCGATGCCGGCAACTTGATCGATCTGGTGGAAGCTGGCATAACCCAGCCGATTCAGTCCAGCACGTTAACCGATGTCATCCCAGCCGCGCTGCGCGATAAAGACAACCAGTGGTTTGGCCTGTCGATGCGCTCCCGCGTGCTCTATGCGGAAAAATCACTGCCGCTGACCAGCATTACTTACGAAAATCTGGCCGATCCGAAATGGAAGGGCAAAGTGTGTATCCGTGCGGGTCAACACCCTTACAACACCGCACTGGTTGCCGCGATGATCGCACACCATGGCGAAGCTAAAACCGAAACTTGGCTGCGTGGTGTGAAAGACAATCTGGCACGTAAGGCCACTGGCGGTGACCGCGACGTCGCACGCGATATCCTCGGCGGTATCTGTGATGTGGGTCTGGCGAATTCTTATTATGTCGGCCACATGAAGAATGCCAAAGAAGGCACCGATGCCCGTAAATGGGGCGATGCCATCAAGGTGGTTCAACCGAACTTTGAAAACGGCGGCACGCACGTCAATATCACTGGTGCTGCTGTGGCACGCCATGCACCGCATAAAGATCAGGCCGTGAAGCTGATGGAATATCTGGTTTCTGCACCAGCCCAGCAGCTCTACGCTCAGGCGAACTATGAATACCCAGTACGCAAAGGCGTCACGCTGGATTCCACTATCGGCAGCGCGATTGGTGAAGTTAATGTGGATAGTATTCCGCTGACTGACATCGTTAAATTCCGTAAACAGGCTAGTCAGTTGGTAGATAAAGTTGGATTCGATCAATAAGACCGGTTCGTCAACCCTGCGCGGCGCCTTCAGGCGGCCGCGCCTCTTTTTTTCTCCACTTCGCATCACTGCCGTTGTCATTGCGCTTGGCGTACTGGCTCCGCTGGTTTCCCTGCTGTGGCTAGCGGCTGGCGCAGGTGTCGGCCATTGGGATCACCTGATGCGCTATGTGCTACCCGATGCCGCGCTCAATACATTGATTCTGCTGATCGGCGTCGGCACATTAGTGATGGTGATTGGCGCGGGCTGCGCCTGGCTGGTCACCGCATTTGATTTCCCTGGCAGACAGTTCGTTAGCTGGGCACTACTGCTACCGCTGGCGATGCCAACCTACATTGTTGCCTTTGCCTGGCTCGATCTACTGCACCCCATCGGCCCGATTCAGGAAGTGATCCGTAGTCTTCTCGGCTATGACAGCCCTCGTCAGTTCCGTCTGCCGGATCTGCGCTCAATGACAGGCGCTATTCTGCTACTCGGGCTGGTGCTCTATCCATACGTTTACCTAACCATGCGTGCCATGTTTATCAGTCAACCCGCACACCTGCTGGAAGCGGCACGCACACTAGGGTTGAGCGCCACAGGCACCTTCCTGCACGTTGCCCTGCCGATGGCGCGCCCTGCGCTGGCGGTCGGCACCAGCCTGGCGTTACTGGAAACGTTAAATGATATTGGCGCGTCTGAATTCCTTGGGGTGAATACGCTGACCGTGACAGTCTACACCACTTGGGTCACCCGTTCGGATTTGCCCGCCGCGGCGCAGATTGCCTGCACGATGCTAACAGTGGTCATTCTGCTGCTGACGCTGGAATATTACGGCCGAAAAAACCAGCGTTACGGCACCAGCCGACAGATGCGCGGCATCATACCCGCGCCGTTGAAAGGCGTTCGCGCTGGGCTGGCGACCTGCGCAACCCTGCTGCCGATTCTGCTCGGCTTCATCGCCCCTGCCCTCTTTCTCGCATGGGAAAGCACCAAACGGCTGGGGGATAGCGTGACGATCTCCGCTGGTCTGATACGGTCATTACAAAACTCGCTGCTGCTGGCCGTTGGCGTCACGCTGGTCGTCACCGTCGTTAGCCTGATTATTGCGTGGTATGCCCGTCATTCGGCCATCACCGACCGATCGCCAGAACGACGCCGCGCCGTATTGAGAATCGCCTCGCTAGGTTACGCCGTTCCCGGTACGGTGCTGGCGATTGGCCTGCTAACGCCCGGTATGGCGACAGATAATTTTCTCGCCGAGTTGAGCGGCTATAAGGGATTGCCCCTACTTTCCGCTGGGATCCTGCTGGTTATCTGCTGCGCTATTCGCTTTATGGCGATTGGGATAGGTGCGCTTGATGCTGGGCTGACACGAATTCCCCCCGTAATGGAACAGGCGTCGCGTCTGCTAGGTGAAAGCGAGCTGGTCACTTTTTTCCGCGTGCATCTTCCCCTGCTGCGCCCAGCGCTGGTGACCAGTGCGCTACTGGTGTTTGCTGATGCGATGAAAGAACTCCCCGCGACATTGCTGCTGCGGCCCGTCAATTTCGAGACGCTAGCGACCGTCCTCTATGCCGAAGCGGCCAGAGGCACCTATGAGGAAGGCGCGATTGCCGCACTGCTGATCGTGCTGGCCGGCACGCTTCCGGTGGTGCTGCTGGCACGCAGCCAGTTAAAAACGTCGGTTGAGAAAGAATGAAAAACATGAGGAAGAGTCAAGGTGTCTGAGGCTACACTCGTTCTGAATAATGTCCACGTCGCCTACGGGCACAAGCATAATTTCCATCATGTGCTGAACGGTTTTTCCATGCAGGTTGTCGCGGGGGAACTCGCCTGTCTATTGGGTGCATCTGGATGCGGCAAAACCACAGCGTTGCGCGCCATTGCAGGTTTCGAGCACGTGAGTCAGGGAACGATTCACGTTGGCGGATGCTGTGTAGCAAGCCCAGACCTGCATCTGCCACCGGAACAGCGCAACGTCGGGATGGTGTTTCAGGACTACGCGCTGTTTCCCCACCTGACCGCCGCGCAGAATATTGCCTTTGGCCTGCGAAAACAGCCGAAGGATCTGCAACAATCGCGCGTTCGCGCCATGCTTGAGTTGGTCGATCTCACCGCGCTGGCACAGCGATACCCACATGAAATGTCCGGCGGACAACAGCAGCGAATCGCGCTAGCACGCGCATTAGCGCCTCAACCCGCCGTGCTGCTGCTCGACGAGCCGCTATCCAGCCTCGACCCCGACAGCCGCAAACGACTCGGGCAGGAAGTCCGCGATATCCTGCGAGACGCCGGACAAACCGCACTCCTGGTTACGCATAGCGAGCAGGAAGCTGAACTCATGGCCAATCACATTGGTTATTTGAAAGAAGGCAAACTCGACAATATTTCGGTGAACTGAGACGCCTGATTCGGTGGTTCACCCCTGACAAGATGGGAAATAGTGAGTATGATTAAATCCTATCAGCATGTTAAAGGGGTAAGCAATGAGAACAACACAACAGATGAGTATAACGCTACCGAATGAAATGGCGGCGCAGGTGAAAGCACGAGTTTCCAGCGGTGAATATGCGTCAGAAAGTGAGGTCATTCGGGAAGGGCTTCGAGCACTCATTGCTCGTGATAATGCAGTAGAGAACTGGCTACAGGAACAAGTCGTTCCCGCCTGGAATGCGCTACAACGCAGTGAAACAGAAAGTCTAAGCAGCAACGACATCAGAAGCAGATTAAAAACCGAGTTCAGGAAAATGACCGGAGAAGAGTAATGGATTACAGGGTAGTGTTCGCACCGGAAGCGGAAGAGCAACTCGCGGCACTGTACCGCTACATAGCGAAAGTTGCGTCCCCCAAAACCGCACTCAGCTATACAGAAAGCATTATCAGTTACTGTGAATCACTTGAGCTATTCCCTGAAAGAGGAAATCAGCGCAACGATATCTTGCCTGGACTGCGTGTCACTAACCACAGCAAACGAACACTCATCGCTTTTATGGTAGAGAAAGAAAAAAGAATAGTAACCGTTCTGGGCATTTGGCATGGTGGACAAGATTATGAAAGCGACTTGCAGACAGATAAATAAAACTAACATATTGAATTTTAATATTTTTCAACAATACACATCCTCGAATAATATGGCAGCAGCCTACAGACGCTCATAAGCCACTGCCCATTATTAAGCACATTTGTCAGTATTCAACGCGTTGCCCTACCTGTGCTTATCCGCATATTCCGGACTATTGATCCACTGGTGATCCGCTTCCCAGGTGAAACGCCACTGGCGCGTAGGCCCGGCCATCACATTCAGATAATAGCTGTCATAACCCGCAATCGTGGCGACCGGATGGTAGCCGCGCGGCACCTGCACTACATCCCGATCGTACACCGCCATACATTCATCTAATGAACGGTCATCGGTATAGACGCGTTGCAGGCAGAACCCCTGCTCTGGATTCAACCGATGGTAGTAGGTTTCTTCCAGATAGGTTTCCTGCGGCGGATTATCGACATCATGCTTGTGGCTGGGATAGGAACTGGTACAGCCCTCGTCGGTGTACACTTCGACCACCAGCAGACTATCCGCCGCTTTATTTTCCGGCAAAATGTTATGTACATAGCGCTGGTTATTGCCGACGCCACGCTGCTCGGCATCAATATTCGGCGGCGCGATCAGCCGAGTTGGGTGCGTGCCGAACCCCGGTGCGGCGCACACTGCCAGCTCCAGCGCCGAGTGAGCCGTCACCGTAATCGTTTCACCAGTCGTGACATAAACCGCATAAGGCTTCCTGCGCTCGAACGGGCTCATTCGGTCACCAATCTGCTCGAAACGCTCACTCGGCGTGACAACGGTAGCTTTGCCGCCGACCAGCACCAGACAGCGTTCGTTATCGCTGGCGGGCAGCGATAGCACCTGCTTCGATGCCAGTTGATACACATCGAATCCCACGTATCGCCAGCCCGCCGTTTCCGGCGTAATGTGCTGCGTCCGTCCGTGTTCGTCAGGATCACGATGACGAGATAAGAGTCGGGACATCTTTTGCCTCCTATATCACCACAAATCAGATCAATTCCGCCTGCTGGGCGAAACGTTGCAAGTTATTGTAGCCCAGCGTTGCATAGGTTAACGGATGCGCGACGGCTGGGTCCTGTTCCGCTTCGACCACCAGCCATCCGCTGTAGCTATTGGCTTTCAGGATGCTGAACACCGCCGGATAATCCACACAGCCATCGCCCGGTACGGTGAAGACGCCGCTCAGCACCGCATCCAAGAAGCTGGTTTTACGGTTTTTCACGTCTTTCAGCACGTCTGGGCGGATATCTTTGCAGTGAACGTGATTAATGCGATTAATCCAGCGTTTCGCCACCGCCACCGGATCGGCCCCCGCGAACGTCAGGTGACCCGTATCCAGCAGCAGCCCAACTTCCGGCCCGGTGTGCTCCATCAAATTATCCACGTCCTGCGCGCTTTCAATCACCGTGCCCATATGGTGGTGGTAAGCAATCTGCACGCCCTGACTTTGCGTGTAGCGCGCAAATTCGGTCAGCTTTTTGCCATATTCCGGCCAGCGTTCTTCGGGGAAACGCGGACGCAGATGAACGGGTTTCTGCTGGTCGCCGTGAATCGCGCCTGTCACTTCTGCAAACACCAGCACCGTCGCGCCGAGGTCGCGCAACAGCGCCAGATGCCCCTGTACCGCTTCGATCTCTTCTTCAACCGAGCGGGTCAGCAGCTCACCGGAATACCAGCCAGAAACTAAGCGCAAGTCGTGCGTTTGCAGGATTGGCCCCAGCACGCTGGCCTGACGTGGGAACTTGTTACCTAATTCAAAACCGACGAAGCCCGCCTGCCGCCCTTCGCTCAAACAGGTTTCCAGCGGTGTGTCCGCGCCCAGAGAAGGCAGATCGTCATTTGTCCAAGTGAGTGGATTTATACCAAGTTGAACAGTCATGTTATGTCCCTTATTCAAACACAGAGAAATGGGTTAACCGCGCTGACGCCAGACGGCGATCAGTTGCAGGTAGTTATGTTTAACTTGCTCAATCAATTCGGCGTCATCGATTTCGTTGCGCAGCCACTTTTGCGCAGGCTGGGCAAACAGCGTGCGCCCGACGGCAAACCCTTTCACAATCGGGAAATTGACGGCGGCGCTAAAGCCTTGTTGCAGCGTTTCCAGCGGCGCATCCAACCCAAGGATGACCACGCCGCGACAGTAAGGATCGCGCTGTGCCAGCAGCGGCGTGAGCTGTTCCCAACCTTCGGCGGACAGCGGTGGCAACTTCCACCAATCTGGTCGCACGCCAAGATTGTAGAAGCGCTGAATGGCGCGCAGATAAAGCGCATCGCTGTGCGCCATCCCTACAGGAAGAATGACTTCAAGCAGCAGTTCATGACCCGATTGACGGCAGGCCTGATAGACCTCCATCACCTTCATTTCCTGCTCGCGCCGCAGCGCATGAGCATCTTCTGGGTGGAAGAACACCAGACATTTCACCACGTGCTCCAGCGGCCAGCTCACCAGTTGTGAACCGATGTTGCCGCGTTCCATGATTAACGGGCGCGATCCCGGTAGCTCAATCGGTCGGCCAATCCACCAGCCTTTTCCGGTGATGTCGTTGAGCGCATCCTGTCCGAACGTACCGTCACACAGCAGACCGGCTTTGCTCTCCAGCCCTGCCTGCTGCGCCGCATCATAGCTCGCACGCAGAATCAGTTTCTTCAACGCCGGAATACGACTGATTTCCGTGCCGCAGTTCAGCGCCATGTCTTCCAATTGGCTGCGGTGATCGAAGGCAATCACGCACAGCTCATGCCACTGTTTACGGCGGGTCGTAACACGGTGTAGATGGTTAAGCTCTTCGTCCAGATCGGGACGCGGAACGCTCGCCGCCCGCGCTAAATAGTTATCCAGTTCAATCTTGCTTGGCATGGCTGGTGCGCAGCCGTGGCGTGATACCACCAGCGCTCCGCAGGCATTGGCGTAAGCACAGGCTTTCTCCCAACCTTCACCGTTGAGATAGCCACGCAACAGGCCGGACATAAATGCATCGCCCGCGCCCAGCACGTTAAGGACATCCACGCGCACACCTTTGATCGTAATGCCTTTATCCAGATGGTCGGGAATGGCATCGCTAAACACCGAGCAGCCCAGCGCTCCACGTTTGCACACCAGCTCCGCCTGCGTGTACTGCCGTACCGAGTGCAGCGCCTGCAAGGTATCCGTGCTGCCGCCCGCAATGTGGAATTCTTCTTCGGTGCCGACAATCACGTCGAACAGCGACAGCACCTGCTGCAACTGCGCCGTGACCGCCTGCGCTTCAACAAAGCGGGTTTCGCCATCGCCCAGCGACGTCAGCCCCCACAGCACCGGACGGTAGTCAATATCCAGCGCCGTCTTCACCCCGTTGCGCCGTGCATATTGCAGCGCCGTCAGCACCGCGGCACGCGTGTTAGGGTGAGAGAGATGTGTACCGGTAATCGCCAGACAGCGGGACGATGCGATGTAATTTTCGGTGAAATCCTCCGGTGAAATCGCCATATCAGCGCAGTTGTCACGGTAGAAAATCAGCGGAAAGGTATCGCGATCTTTGATGCCCAACAGCACCAGCGCTGTCAGGCGTTCCTTATCGGTAATCAAATGGCTGGTGTCACAGCCGACCTGATTCAGCTCTTCACGCAGGAAACGTCCCATATGCTCGTCGCCTACCCGCGCCAGCATCGAAGAACGTAACCCCTGTCGCGCCGTGCCGTAAGCCACGTTTCCGGACGACCCGCCCAGATACTTGGCAAAACTGCCCATATCTTCCAGACGCGCGCCGATTTGCTGCCCGTACAGATCGACAGCAACGCGCCCCATGCAAATCACATCAAACGTCTTTTCCTTACTCATAGCGGCAAACCCTGTAAAAAAAGTCGCGTAAAAAAGCCTTAATCAGCCCACCTCGTCCACGTTCACCCAACGCGCCGTTTCGTGTGACTGCACTATCGCATCCAGAACTCGCGAGACTTTCCAGCCTTCTTCAAAATCCGGCCACATGGGTACGTCAGCCGCAATACCGTCGATCAGATCGCGTACTTCCACCGTTTTCTGATCGTTAAATCCAATGCCGTGTCCAGCGCTGGCGCAGAAGGCCGCGTAATCAGGATGCTGTGGCCCAGTCAGCAGCGTTTTAAATCCCTGCCGATTTTCCGGTTCGTCATGCCGATAGAGTTTCAATTCCGCCATGCGTTCCTGTGTGAAACTCAGCGTACCTTTGGTGCCGGTCACCACGTAGGTCAGGCCCATTTTGCGGCCGCAGGCGATGCGTGAGGTTTCAATCACGCCGCGTGCGCCGCTGGCAAACCGCACCATGGCATGCGCCTGATCTTCGTTCTCCACCTGAACCCACTCGCTACTGCCCAGCGCTGTCGGACGCTGCGTAATCACCGTTTGCAGATCGCCGCAGACGCTGGCGATATCGCCCACCAGATACTGCGCCATGTTGACGATGTGCGCCGCCAGATCCCCTAACGCCCCCAGCCCTGCGGTTTCTTTAAAGCAGTGCCAGTCTGCGGGTTTGTTCGGATCGGCCAGATAATCCTCATTGTGCGTACCGTAAAAATGCACCACCTCGCCAATTTCTCCGCTAGCGATAATCTCTTTGGCCAACTGTGAGGTCGGGTTCTTCATATAGTTGAAGCCCACCAGCGTTTTCACGCCCGCCCGCTGCGCAGCATCGACCATTTCTCTGGCATCACGCGCGTTCAGTGCCAGCGGTTTTTCCGAGTAAACATGCTTGCCGTGCTGGATGGCCGCCATCGCCATCGTCTTATGCAGAAAGTTCGGCGCACAGATATCCACCACATCAATGTCGGGATCCGCCACCAGTTCACGCCAGTTCCCGGTTGAGCGCTGAAAGCCGAACTCCTGCGCCCGTTTAGCCGCCAGTTCTGGCGACACTTCCGCCAGCATGGCCTTCACCAGATTGCCTTTCAGCGGGAAGACCGTTGGTGCCTGCGCGTAGGCAATAGCATGTGCACGCCCGATATAGCCCGTGCCGATTAACCCAATGCGTACATTCTTCATATCCACCTCGGTGTAAAAAAAGATTCGGTACAGGCGCGGATCAGATAGCGCCGCGACGGCTCTTGGCATAGGTGTCGAACGCCACGGCCAGCACGATAATCAACCCGGTGATAATCTGCTGGTAGTAGGCCGATACGTTCATCAACACCAGTCCATTAATCAGAATACCCATGATGATCGAACCGATAATCGTACCGCTGATCCGGCCATAGCCGCCCATCAGCGAGGTGCCACCGATTACCACCGAGGCGATGACGCGCAGTTCGAAGGTGATCCCCGCGACCGCTTCTGCGCTACCGAGACGGGCGCTGAGAATAAATCCCGCCAGTCCGGCCAGACAGCCAATCACAACATAGACGCTGACCAATACACGTTGCACATTCACCCCCGCCAGTCGCGCAGCTTCGGTGTTGCCGCCAATGGCGTAGACGAAGCGACCCCAGCGGGTTTTATGCAGCGCCAGATAGCCCAGCAAGGCAACCAAGGCGAAGATCCAGATCGGCACCGAAATACCGAGGATCTCGCCCCGTCCCCACCAGCGATAGCCGGGGTCAAAGCCCGCAATCGGTGCACCGTCGTTCATCACCAGCGTTAATCCACGCCAGATCGTCATCCCGCCCAGCGTGACGATGAACGGCGGCAGACGCAGTTTGGTCACCCCTAACCCATGCAGGAAACCAATAAAGGTGCCCATTGCCAGACAGACGCCTAACGCGACCAGCCAGCTCAGGCCGTACCAGGCATCGGGATCGACGGTAGTAAAGTTGTCGCCTTTAATCACCGAGGCAGCAGTGATCGCACATACCGCCAGAATCGAGCCGACGGACAGGTCGATCCCGGCAGTCAAAATGACGAATGTCATCCCTACGGCCATGATGCCGTAGATGGACACTTCGGTAAGGATGTTGGTGATGTTGCGTTCGGACAGAAAGTTGCCATTCTGCGACTGAAAGAAAATCAGCAGCAAAATCATGAAAATAAACACGCCAAAGCGTTCAAAAAAGGCAATCGGGTCAAAACGTCCGCGCGGATTGGACGGCGTAATGGTCTTAGAAAGCGGCTGCTGGGACATGCGTCACCTCCGTTATGCTGCGTGTAATGCGTCGTGGCAAATGGCCATCATCGTCATCAGTTTTTCTTCTGTGGCGTCATCGCCATGAATTTCCCCGCTGATCCGCCCTTCGCTGAGCGTGATAATACGGTCGGAAATCGCCATGATTTCCGGCAGGTCGGAGGAAATCACAATCACGGCGACGCCCCGTTTCGCCATATCGAACAGCACCTGATGCACTTCGGACTTAGTGCCGACATCGATGCCGCGCGTGGGCTCATCCACGATCAATACCTTCGGGTTCAGCGCCATACAGCGGGCAAGAATCACCTTTTGCTGGTTACCACCCGACAGCTTGCGCACCTCTTGATCGCTGTTCACCATCTTGATGTGCAGCGCTTGACGGTAGGCGTCGATGAGATCGTCTTCTTTACGGGTGTTCACAAACCAGCGCCAGCGCATGAGCGACGAGAGGTTGGAGAGCGAGATGTTTTCCCTGATTGACAATCCCAGTACCGCGCCCTCTTTCTTGCGATCTTCCGGCACCAGCGCGATACCCTGCGACAGCGCATGTAGGGGTGTGGACGGATGATAAGGCGCGTCATCCAGCACAAACTCACCGCTAGAGAACGCATCGGCACCAAACAGGCAGCGTGCGATTTCCGTGCGCCCTGCACCAACCAGCCCGGCGATGCCGAGCACCTCGCCCGCATGCACCTGAAAGCTGATATCTTTCAGCGCGATGCCGTGTGCATCCAGCGGCGGCTTTTCTCGGCTTAAGCCCTTCACCGCCAGACGTACCGGTTTATCCTGATGATGCGTCTCGGAAGGCGGACGACGGTTAAACACCACGTCACGCCCGACCATAAGGCGAATAATCTCCTGCACGTTGGTGCTGGCGACATCCCCGGAACCGGTGTAGCGGCCATCCTGAAACACGGTAAAGCGATCGCACAGTTGGAAAACTTCATGGAGTCGGTGCGTCACATACACCACGCTCACGCCACGACCTTTTAGCTCACGAACCACGCGATGCAGGCTGTCGACTTCGCTATCGCTCAGCGCTGCCGATGGTTCATCCATCACAATCAGTTTGGCGTTCAGCGTCAGCGCTCTGGCTATCTCCACCATCTGCTGCTGCGCTACACTCAAACGCGCCACCTGCGTCGTCGGCGCAATGTTCAATTTCAGGTAATCCAGTACCGCTTTCGCCTCGCGATTGACCGCCAGCGCGTCGACAAATAATCCACTGCTCTGAGGTTCACGCCCCAGGAACATGTTTTCCGCCACGCTCATATTCGGCAGCAGATTGAATTCCTGATAAATGGTGATAATTCCCCGTTTTTGGCGTTCAACCGGCGATTCGAGCGGTAACAGTTGCTGACCGCCAAACCAGATATCACCGCTGGTCTGCGGCTGCGCCCCTGCCAGCGCTTTTAACAGCGTCGATTTACCCGCGCCGTTTTCTCCCAATAGCGCATGAATCTCTCCCGGCTGTACGGTCAGTTGCGCATTACTCAGCGCCCAGACGCCAGAGAAGCTCTTTGCCAGATCGGTGATGTTCAGTAGGGGTTCCGTCATGCGTACCTTCCTCCCGCAAGGCCGCGCAGTCGCGGCCTGCTGAATACCTTTTATGATTTAATAATGGTGTGGAAAACGACTTATTTACCCGCTTCGCCAATGCGCTCGGCATCGTTCAGGTTATCTTTGGTAATCATGGTCGGTTGGTAGTCAGCCCCGGTGATCGGCGCTTTACTGCGGATGTTATTAGTTAACTGCGTTAACGCCGTGGTTACCGCATAGCCCGGACGCTGATCGGCGGTCACCGCCAGCCAGCCGTCACGTACACGAGCCAACGCTTCCGGCACAGCGTCAAAGCCCGTCACCATCACCTCACCGGGTTTCAGCCCCTGGCCCTGTAACGCTTCAATCGCGCCCAGCGCCATATCGTCATTCGCGGAGAGGATCACCTGCGGACGTTTAGGCAGCGAAGGAAAAACACTTTCAACGATGCGCATCCCTTCTGAACGCATCCAGTTCCCCGTCTGGTCAGCCACAATGTGGTATTTACTGCCACCCGCTTTCAGGCTGTCGCGGATCCCCTGCGTCCGCTCGATATTGGAAGAAGAGCCCGGTTGACCAGTCAGCAGAATGATCTCTGCACCGTTCGGGAATTTGGTTTTGACATAATCGGCAATCGCCTGACCGCCTTTGTAGTTGTTAGCGCCAAAATGCGGCACCGCTTTTTCCGTTTTCACCGAACGATCCAGCGTCACCACCGGCAGCTTGGCATCCTGAATTTCGGTCACCGCGCTGGAAACCGCATTAACGTCATTCGGTGACACCACAAAGCCCTGCGCACCACGCGTGATGGCATTCTCTAAATCGGCGGCCTGCTTCGGCGAGCTACCCTGCCCATCCAGCACCTGCAAATTCACGCCCAGTTCTTTGGCGGCTTTGACGGCGGTGCGCTGCATGTGAACTTCAAACGGCATAGCGAGATTCGGCGTACTGAAAACGATTTGTTCATTTTGGGCCTGAGCAAAACCAGACAGACCCAGTGCGATGGCGATTGCGGTAACGCTGATGAGCTTTTTCATATGTCTTTTCTCTGCTTCTGTTGTTATGGATCGATTGCTATAGAATCGGTGTAGGGTTGAAAGCAGGTAAAACGCGGAGTGCCGATACGGTTACACGGCGACCTCCTTGCCTTGAGCCAGCGATTCAAAGGCTTTATCCGCCAGATTCAACGCCCTCTCACCATCCAGCCCGGAGCATTCCGGCTGCGTCCGACCATTCAGCACATCAACAAAGTGCTGCCATTCCGCCGCGTAAGCCGCGTGATAGCGTTGCAGGAAGAAATATTCAGGTTTCGCGGACAAGCAACCGTCATCTGTCCACTGCTCGACCACGTTTTCACGGATATTGCCTGCGGTGAGCACACCTTTCGCGCCGTGCAATTCGAGGCGCTGATCGTAGCCGTAGCCGGAGCGGCGGCTGTTGACGATAGTCGCCATCGCGCCTGAGGCAAATTTCAGCACGATAAATGCGGTATCAATGTCGCCCGCCTCGCCAATCGCCGGATCAACCAGATTGCTGCCTTGTGCAAAGACCGACACCGGCTCTTCGCCCATAATGAAGCGCGCCATATCGAAATCATGGATCGTCATATCGCGGAACATTCCGCCGGAAACGCGGACATACTCAGCAGGCGGTGGCGAAGGATCGCGGGAGATAATCAGGAGGGATTCCGGTTTGCCGATATTGCCTTCGCCAGCCAGCGTTTTGACGCGGCGGAATTGTGGGTCGTAGCGGCGGTTGAACCCAACAAACAGCGGCACGTTCTGCTGTTTGACGACGGTCAGGCAGTCGCGAACACGAGCAATATCCAGATGCACCGGCTTTTCACAGAAAATGGCTTTGCCATGCTTGGCGGCCAACTCAATCAAGTCAGCGTGCGTGTCGGTCGCGGAGGCAATCAGGACAGCGTGCACGGCGGGATCGTTCATGACCTCGTCAACCGTTTGTACTTTGGTATGGTAACGTTCGGCCAGCGCGGTGGCATTTGCGGGGTTGGGATCGACCACCGCGTACAGGTTGGTTTCTTTGTGTGCCGCAATGTTCACTGCATGGACCTGACCGATACGGCCCGCGCCCAGTAAAGCGATGTTAAACATAGATGCTCCCTTGCTACCTGAGTGATATTTAACGCCAGACGGATAAAGTGACGGGATAACGGTGAATTTCATTCTCTCCAGTCCCATCACCCACTTTTACCGCAAATCCTGATAGATAAAATAAAACATTTATTTCAATTTTGTATAAATTGAAAATTATATTTTTGCGCGTCAGTTAACATTTTCATGACATCTTCGCTGTTTTCTGCAACCCCAATCACACATCACGTGAGAACGTTTATGGGGATAGACATGACTATCAGGGGATCGGTCAGGTGCTGGCGTATAGCAGTAGGAAAAATGAAACTGCGGTTTGAAAATGAAATGAATATTTCAACTTATTCCCTCCCATTGCATTCAACCATCTCGGAGATGCAACTACAGGGTGTCACCACGAATTTTGCCCTTATCCGGCGTAAAAAATTATGCTGAGGAGATAGCAGGCTTAGGATGAGCCGCAGGACGCGGCGAAAGCTTGCGCCACGTAGGGAACGTGTCGCAAGCGGTCCGTTAAGCCTGATACCGACGAAGGAACCGCGTCAGCGGCATAATTTCCGCCAAAAAGCCTGGGGTCAAGGGGCGAGCGGCGTTTGAGCCGTCCCTTGTCGGGCGCGTGCTACGGGGTAGCATGAAAGTGACGGTACTATCGCGCACGAAACCGTCTCTTAGTTTTCATAAAAAATGCGACTAAGAGACAGTGATGCAGGGGAGATCACCTAGTATTGCCGTGCGCGGGAGAGCGCCGCTTTCACGCTATTGGCCGCAGTCTCAATCTCTGGATTGTCGGCGACCTGCGCCGTGCCCGTGCGCCACCAGGATTCATAGCCGTGCGTCATGGTCTTCGGCAGAACCTTGATATCAAGCAGCACCGGTCCCGCGTGCTGGCGTGATTCCGTCAGCGCCTGCCTGAGTGAGGCTTCATCATGCACCCGCCACGCTTTGCAGCCGTAGCTTTCCGCATTTTTGGCGAAATCTACCGGAATGAGCGCACCGCGCAGTTGCCCCGACTCCGCATCGCGGTAGCGGTTTTCCGTACAGAAGCTGCCCATTCCCTGACTCATTTGCAGGTTGTTGATACAACCAAAGCCCGCGTTGTCGAACAGCAACACGGTGATTTTGATGCCCTCTTGCACCGCCGTTTGCAGTTCGGTATGCAGCATCAAATAGGAGCCGTCACCGACCATCGCGTAGACAGGCTGTTGCGGTGCCGCAAGGCGTGCGCCAATCGCCGCCGCAATCTCATACCCCATGCAGGAGTAACCATATTCCAGATGATAGCTGTCCGGCGTCTTCACCTGCCACACGCGCTGTAAATCACCCGGCAGTGAGCCCGCTGCACCCACCACGATCGCATTATCCTCCAGCTCCTCATTCAGTATGCCCAGCACGCGCGTTTGCGTCAGGTGGGTATTCAGCGTCTGGCGGTATTCATCCAGCTTGTCTTCCAGACCATCCACCACTTCGGGCACCAGTTCCCCCTTATCCTGCACGGTAAACAGCCGCTGTAGCTCGCGTTCCCATTCCGCACGCGCCTCATCAACAGCCTGCTGCCAGCCGCTACGATACGATGCCACCGCCAGCCGTTCACTCAGCGCTTCAAGCCCGACACGGGCATCGGCGATCAGAGGCAGTGCATCCAATTTTAACGCATCGAACTCGGCAACGTTTAGCAGTAAAAACTCGACGCTCGGGTTCTGAAACAGCGATTTGGAGCCGGTGGTAAAATCGGTTAAACGCGTCCCGACGCCGATAATCAGATCTGCCTCGTGCGCTAGCCGATTCGCCGCCAGCCCCCCCGTCACGCCAATACCGCCGCAGTTCAGTGGATGTGATGAAACGATCGCGCCCTTGCCCGCCTGCGTTTCGCCAAACGGGATCGCAAACTGCTCAGCAAGCTGTGCCAGCGCATCATGTGCGCCGGAATAACGAACGCCGCCACCGCAAATCAGCATTGGACGATTTTTTCTCGCAATCAACGCCGCGGCTTCATCCAGTCGCGTGGCATCCGGCGGACGCCGTTCGAGGTGATGGACGCGCTTGCGGAAAAACGATATCGGATAATCCCAGACTTCCGCCTGTACATCCTGCGGTAAGCACAGCGTTACCGCACCGGTGTCTGCCGGATCGGTCAGGACGCGCATGGCATTAATCAGCGCGCTCATCAGTTGTTCGGGGCGATTAATACGATCCCAATAGCGGGAAACCGGTTTAAAGCAGTCATTGGTGCTAATCGACAGATCGTGGTATTGCTCAACCTGCTGCAACACCGGGTCCGGTTGGCGGCAGGCGAAGAGATCGCCGGGCAGCAGCAGTACTGGGATGCGGTTGGCGGTGGCGGTCGCCGCAGCGGTCACCATATTTGCCGCCCCCGGCCCTACTGAAGAAGTCACCGCATAGATTTTCCGCCGCTTGTGTTGTTTAGCAAACCCAACGGCGATGTGCGCCATTCCCTGTTCGCTGCACCCCTGATGGACGGTGAGGCGGTTCGCCTCCTGCTCCAGCGCCTGGCCGATGCCCAGCACATTACCGTGACCAAAAATGGTCATGACACCCTGCACAAAAGGGGATTCTTCACCGTCTACGCTGATGTATTGCTGGTTGAGAAACCTGACCAGCGCTTGCGCCATGGTGATGCGACACGTATCCATTGAGCTACTCCTTCACGTAAGGGAGGATTAAAACGACTGATCCCTGCTGCAATATCGAGATACACGGGTATACCACGGGGCGAGGCGTCCCTACGGGAACCTCATCCCCGTGTTCCCCCTAAAACTACACATTATTGATACAGCACATTTTCAGCACTTGTTATCGTTACAAACGCAGCACAAAACACTTACGCGCCTCACTCCAGCGTGGGCATGACGAAGTTGCTGGTGTGGTGCTCCAAACGGACGCTGGCGGGCCAGCGGCTGGTGACGGTTTTCATTCGAGTGTAGAAGCGCACGCCGTCACTACCATGAACATTCAGCGGTCCAAAAATGGATCGCTTCCAGCCGCCGAAGCTGTGGAACGCCATCGGCACCGGAATCGGTACGTTCACGCCAACCATGCCCGCCTGCACCTCTTCACAGAACTGGCGCGCCGTTTCGCCATCGCGGGTAAAGATAGCAGTGCCGTTACCGTATTCATGGTTATTAATCAGCGTCACCGCCGTCTGGTAATCTGGCACGCGCACAACGGATAGCACCGGGCCAAAAATTTCTTCCTGATAGATTTTCATCTCCGGCGTGACGTTATCGAACAGTGTCGGCCCGATAAAGTAACCTTGCGGGTGCCCTTGTACGGACAGCGTGCGGCCATCGATACGCAGCGTCGCCCCTTGCTCAACGCCACTTTGAATATAGTCGGCAATTTTCGCCCGATGCGGTGCACTGATCACCGGGCCCATTTCATTTTCCTGCCCATCTACCAGACCCGGCCCAACGCGCATCGCGTTTATCTGCGCATTCAGACGCTGATGCAACGCCTCTGCCGTGTCATCACCCACCGCGACCACTACCGACAGCGCCATGCAGCGTTCGCCCGCCGCGCCAAATGCCGCCCCCATAATCGCGCTGGCAGCCATGCCCATATCAGCATCCGGCATCAGAATGCAGTGATTTTTCGCTCCGCCCAGCGCCTGACAGCGTTTGCCGTGCGCCGATGCCGTCTGATAGATGTATTCCGCCACCGGCGTCGATCCCACAAAACTCACCGCCTGCACGCGCGGATCGGTCAACAGCACATCCACTGCTTCTTTGTCACCCTGAACCACATTAAACACGCCATCCGGCAAGCCCGCTTCTTTCAGCAGTTGCGCCAACAGCAGCGAGAGTGACGGATCTTTTTCCGACGGCTTAAGCACAAAGGTATTGCCCGTCGCCAAGGCAATCGGGAACATCCACATGGGCACCATCGCCGGGAAGTTAAACGGCGTAATCCCGACGCACACGCCAAGCGGCTGCATAAGCGAATGGCTATCCACACCCGTACCTACATTCGCCGAGTGTTCGCCTTTTTGCAGATGCGGGATACCGCAGGCAAATTCAACAACTTCCAGCCCGCGCGTCACCTCACCCACGGCATCGGAATAGACCTTGCCATGCTCCTGTGAAATCAGCCGAGCCAGCGTATCCATGCGCTCTTCCAGCAGCGCCTTGAAACGGAACAGGACGCGCGCACGGCGTAGCGGAGAGTGCTTTGACCACGCAGGGAATGCCGCCGCCGCGCTGGCAATCGCCTGCTCGACGTCCGCCTTATCAGACATCACAACCTGGCGAATCTGCTCGCCCGTCGCCGGGTTATACACCGCCGCGTAGCGCTGACTGCGGCTGGAGACAATCGCCCCCTGAATGAAGCTAGATACGGTTTCCATGTTTACACCTTTGTGGGTTTTGAGGAGACAAACGGCTGATACCGAATTACAGTATATGAAATGAATATTCCATTTAATGGAAAAATAAAATAAATATTGATTATTGTGATCCGCTGCGAATTTTTATGTAAACTTGAAGACAACTGTCCTCAAAGACAGGCGAGCAGCCTCTGAAAATAGCCGCATCCCTAAAAGGTGTGCCGTCGGAAATGTCGTTCAGATAAAACAGCGGTGTTCAGAAATGAATTTTCTGTTCCATTTCAGGTGCCGATCATGAAAGGCATGACGAAGGACAGACAGAATAGTGAGATGAGACTTTGGGAGATGACCCGATATGCCCATGGCAACCAGCCTGAGAGAATTACAGGAACAGATCCGCGAGCGTTATGATTCGCTCAGCAAGCGACTACAGCAGGTCGCGCATTATGTGCTGGATAATACCAACAGCATCGCGTTCGATACCGTCGCAGTGATCGCCGAACGGGCTGACGTTCCCCCTTCAACGTTAATTCGCTTCGCTAACGCCTTTGATTTCAGCGGCTTCAACGAAATGAAACAGCTATTCCGCATGAATTTGGTGGAGGAAACTGCCAGTTATACCGACCGGGCACGACTGTTTCGGGCGATGGAAGCCGACGCCGTACCAGAAACGCCGTTGGATATTCTGCATGAGTTTGCCCGCTCAAATGCACAGGCAATGCAACAACTAGCGGCACGCACGCCTCAAGACGATCTGCAAAAAGCCGTCGATCTGTTGGCGCAGGCAGAAACGATCTATATCGTGGGGCTGCGGCGCTCATTTAGCGTTGCCACTTACCTCACCTACGCGCTCAGCCATCTGGAAAGCAGCCCAATTCTGGTCAACGGTCTGGGTGGCATGTTTCGCGAACAACTCAGCCGCGTCAACTCGCGTGACGTGGTGGTTTCCATCAGCTTCTCACCCTATTCACAGGAAACCGTGATGGTCAGCGAGATGGCAGCAAAAGCTGGCGCACGACAAATCGTGATTACCGACAGCCAGATCAGCCCGCTGGCGACGCTCAGCGATGTGTGCTTTGTGGTGAAGGAAGCCCAGGTTGATGCATTCCGTTCACAGTCCGCTACGCTGTGTCTGGTACAGTCGCTGATGGTATCGCTGGCCTACCGGCAGGGAAACGGCACAGAACAGAGCGAAAAACAGCGGCGCGGCTAGCCGGAACTATTTACTTAGCAGGATGAACATATAGGGAGACCCGTTTTATGCTTCAAGTCATCGCACAGGATTTTATTAAGCCTGAGAGTATTGAGATCGTCATGCCGCTGTACCGCGAATTGGTAGAGAAAACACGACAAGAGCCGCTGTGCATCTCCTACGCGCTTTTTATCAATCAGAAAGATCCGGGGCATTTCACCTTTATCGAAACCTGGCCGGATAGAGCGGCACTGGACATTCACTGCCAGACCGAACACTTCCAGCGTCTGGTTCCCATGATAAATAGCCACCAGCGAGCCGAGTGCACGTTTCTGCTGATGGATCCGTTTGACGGCAACATCCCCACAGTGTGAATCAATCTAATTTTAGGTCGCCGTGCGGCCTATATATCGTCACAACGCCTTCCTCATTTTGCTTTTTTTCACCTTCACATTTAATTCATTTTTTTTGAATTAAAATCTCAATTTTTTCCTGTTTAACATTTTTTACAACCAGATAACATACAAAAATCCTCTGACAACAGGCCATTTAACTGTTAACTCAGCAGGATAATGAATATCAAACAAATTAAATAATTTGATAATCATTCTAATAATATCGCCAACACATTCTTATCCAACCAACAATCTCAAGGAATAAAGAATGTGTCGGTAGGTATCGGCTCTCATTCAGGAGGAATCGATGTTTACAATAAAACAGGTGGTCGCATTTACGGCGCTGATGGCGACGGCAGCGGCTAGCTATGCGGCAGTAGAGGCCGATAAGCGTCCAATCAATGAGCTTTATCAGAACGCGCTTCGGGAAGGCGGTATTGTGACCGTCTATGCAGGCGGTGACACACCGGGTCAGCAGGATGGCATCAAACAGGCGTTTGAAAAACGCTTTCCGGGCATGAAACTCAACGTCATTGTGGACTACAGTAAATTCCACGATGCCCGTATTGATAACCAGTTGGCGACCAATACGCTGGTGCCAGATGTCGTGCAGTTGCAAACCTTGCAGGATTACCCGCGCTGGAAGAAAGATGGCGTGTTGCTGAATTACAAACCCATCGGCTGGGATAAAGTATACCCGGCGTTTAAAGACAAAGATGGTGCCTGGACTGGCGTGTTTGTCGATGCGTTCAGCAATGTGGTCAATACCAAGCTGATTGCCGAAAACGCCTGGCCGACAGAAGCCAATGATTACCTGCGTCCCGATCTGAAAGGCAGCATTGTTTTGACCTACCCGAACGATGACGACGCCGTGCTGTTCTGGTTCAAGCAGGTCGTGGATAAATATGGCTGGGAATATGTTGCTAAGTTCAAAGAGCAGAACCCCGTTTACGTGCGTGGTACACAGGCTCCCGCAGATGATGTGGAAAGCGGTAAATCTGCGGCGACATTCTCAACCGACGGCGCGCTTGCTCCCGATCAAAATGCCAATTCCCGTTTTGTTCTGCCTAAAAACGATCCATTCGTCTCTTGGGCACAGCGTGCGGCCATTTTCAAACAGGCTAAACATCCGGAAAGCGCCAAGCTGTATCTGAGCTGGCTGTTGGATAAAGAAACCCAAAGTAATGTTTGGTATATGTGGTCGGTTCGTACTGACGTTGCGCCACCTGCTGGCTATAAACCTATCTGGGAATATAAAAATACCAGCCCGCAAGCCTTTGCCGATTTCATGAGCGATCGTGCGGCGGTAGAATCATTCCGTACCCAAATCGGTCTGTATCTTGGCGAAGTGAAAGGTGAACCCTCTCCCGGTCACTTAGGGCTGCATCCAAAAGAAGCATTACCACATTAATGTACGACCTGTAGTCTGATCCCGATTGATTCCACAACACAGTGGAATCAAAAAGACAAAGCCCTTATCACCATTCTATGGCATAAGGGCTTTTGTCTATCACCGAAAAGATAGCCACATACCACGCGATTATCTTGCGCGATCAGGCCACTTCGGTTCGGCGGCGACCTTTATTTTTTGCTCGATAAAGTGCCATATCTGCCGCTTTTAACCAGTCAATATACTGCCCCATGTCCAGCGAGATCTCTGCGATACCGACGCTGACAAAAACCGCGAGCTGGGGTGTCTGGCTCAGGAACTTCAGCGATAAACTCTCTCGAATGCGATTCACCGCATCCAGCGCATCCCCCGCACGGGTTTGCGGTAAAATTACAGCAAATTCATCCCCACCGAACCGCCCAATCACATCCGTTTCCCGAAAGCCAGACGTCAGTTCACGCGCCAACAGCAATATCGCCTGATCGCCGACGTTGTGCCCAAAATTATCGTTAAAAGCTTTAAAATGGTCGATATCGAACAGAACCAACGTCGCAGTACGCTTATAACGCTGACAAATGTCATACTCGTGCTTCAACAGGTGTTCCCAGTGGTGACGATTATAGAGATTCGTCATACCGTCATGAATGCTAACTTCCATCAGCATACGTTTGTGTTCCGCTAGTTTCAGCGCGGTAGTGTAGGTCACATAGCCTAGGGAAATCGGGTAGATCAACAGCATCGGCAGGCAGGCATAAAGCTGTATCAGCGTCGTATCCAGCGAGATAGGCACCGCAAACAGCACCAGAACCAGTACGCCTGTGGCACACTGTAATACGATGCCCTGAACAAACAGCTTGATTCCACCGCCAGCCGTGCCGTTCATCCCCACCATCGCGACAATCAGTGCGCTGGGCAAAAGATTTACGCCCATAAATCCTATCCAAATACCACCAAAAACCACATCAATCAATAGATTGCGTCTCTCACACCGCATAGGATCACGTGACCGCTGGGATAATCTGTAAGCCAGGTGAGGCCAGACAAAAACGTTCACAAAGAGTAATCCCCATAATAACACTGGCGTAAGCTTGGTAATCAGCACCGAGGATATAAAGAGAGCACACAGTATCGTACCGGCAATACGTGGAATGTAGACACGCTGGGAAAAGCGTAACCCTGAGCGACGTACATCTACCGTCAAAAACGTCGGCGGCAAGGCTGACATAACGACCCCTATGCGGTTCACTAACTAATAGCGAGAAAAGAATATTATGGCTGAGAGCATGTCAGCAACAATGAGTAATTTTTACATTCATTGTGTTACATAACGAACTGGCGTTGTAACGGCTAAACAGAGTAACACGAACGTTAACCCACGGTGGTCTTACCCGTTATTTACGTGCTGTCAAAGCCTGCAATAGTACCTTTCCCCCGATCGTAACAGCCAGGGATTTCCGTTCATGCGATGTTTTGATGCGTATTCCAGGCATTTGTGGGGGAATGGTAGCGGCGCTTATGCTCTGGAGCTGGGTGCAGAGCCCTCGTTCGATGGATTTGAAGATGGAACGTTCTATGCTTTCAATGCAAAGTGCTGGCATGCAGGGTTGGAGACAGCCAATATAGGCTGGGAGTTACTCTTTCTTCATTTCAGCGAGGCGTCGAATCCGCGGCTCCCTTATATGGATGATTACATGAATGCAACATGGTTTGATTTTCCTGCCCCATATATTCATATTCCGATCGGAGGAAAAACGCAGGTTAATACAGCATTATACTCTAAACCTTAACAACCGCTGATCTGAGGGGATAAAAACCTGATATGAATGCGGTTACATCGCGCATCATATCAGGTTTCATTGTATTTTAGTCCACGAGCGCCTTTACCTAACGACGAGTTTAGTGCCCACCTTCGCCTTCGTCCTCTCGTGCGCCATTAAGCCTGACAAGCCGCTTCAACAGCCTCAGCAATTTCACGCCATCTGGCGACCCCAGCCCAGTACAGGCATCCCAGCCTTCAGAGGCCACAAATGCCCCATTATTTCCCCGCACGATATCCTTGCAGCTATTACGGTTACGATAAAGCAGTGGAGGAATAAACAACGATACCGACTCGGTCAACGCGAGCATACGCGCGAGTAAACCGGCCCATAGCGGCGCAACCGCACTGGTCCCCCCAACCACACCTTCCCGTCCGTTGACTTCTACCAGATAGCCCGTTTCGGGATCGGCATTGCCGCTGACATCGGGTACACCGCGGTATTGCAGGGCGTGCTGGCCGCCATATTTATCGACCAGAGACAGCCCTAACTGCCAACTGGGCAATGCAAAGTACTGGCTAACACCGCCCCCCGTAGCACTACCATCTCGGTTGTGCCACGCAGTTTCCTCCCGAGCTTTTTGCAATCTCGTGCCGCCACAGGCTAAAACGTAGGGGCTGGAAGCAGGAAAATTCACATGCGCCCCATGCGGCTCACCATCACTCGCCCCCTGATCGCCAGAAGCTACACACACCGTAATACCTAATGCCGCCGCCGTTTGAAAGGCTTGATTGAACACCTGTAATGACTGCGCCGTCCATTTTGACTCGCTGCCCCCCCAACTAATCGAAATCACCGAGGGTGCGTTTCTCTCATCATGGATCGCGGTGTTGATCGCTTCTAAAAATCCGGCATCGGTGTTCGGAGCAAAGTACACCACAATTTTGGCGGCTGGAGCCAGCGTACCCGCAATTTCGATATCCATCTGCACTTCGATATCAATGGGGTTCACCTCGCTGTCACCGTCTGGCGGCGTAGGGGCATTCGTCGCACCTCCTACACAAATATCGACAATCTGCGGTGGGTTGACGCCCATGCGTTTAAAATAGTGCTCCAATTGCGGTAAGTGATATCCGCCCCCTAGTTCAATAATACCGATGCACTGCCCCGCCCCATCATGTTCCGGGAAGTGGTAGTGCTCCGCCAGCTCTAGCGGCGTGTAACTTGACGGACGCGTTGCTGCATTAGAGAACGTGTCATTCACATGCAGGCAGCAGTTCGTTGCCAGACGCTCATCAAGGCCGAGTACGGCAATCACTACGCCCTGTAGATATTCCGGCAGATAAATTCCTCCCACTCTCCCACGAAATGCTCCATGCTTATGGTCATACTGGGCTAAGCTCACGCGAAACGCTTGCTCCATTTGCCCTACGCTCCCCGTCAAAAAGACAGTACGGCTGGCAGGATGTTCACGTTCAATAGATAACCGATAATGGCGGGCAAACGCACGGACATGTTCTATATCAGCATCGTCAGCGCTGAACTTTCTGGCGTAACTGGCTCTCGACAGCGGTCTATTGGCATTGATCCCGCCAAACTGCGGATCGATGCTATCGTGTAGTTCGGTATAATACTCATCATCTGGCATAGTAAAACGCAGCACCAGCATGACTCTGACGCTTTCATTAACATTACAGCGTTCGAGATACGCGGCATCAGCGATATTTCCGCGCTCGCTCCCTTTCAATAATTGGTAAGTCATCGTCTTCTCTCCCACTCAGCTATTTGCCGTCTGGTTCAATGTGACTCAATGCCGCATAAATCTGGCGTTTGTCGTTCTGTGACAGATGCTCAACATTAATAGAAGAAAGAAAAGCATCCTCTTGCTGAGGCGCAAAATGTCCGCCATCCGAGAGGTAACGTTTAATACTAACTAAGAGTTGGTCGTCAATCGTGAGTAGCGTGGGTCTGATCGTGTCGTTCAACGACAGGGGCGTCCAGCCGTTCTCCGGTGTCGAAAGCCAGTCCGCCATGTAGCGATACTGAATGGCTTTGCTGGCATTCATTAATGAAGTAAAAAACAACTGTGTACTCTGAGGGAATAAACCAACGGCAACAGATTGCTCCCGCACCTTACTCAAAATACGTTCCTCTTGTTTCAGATCCTCAACCGGCAGATGTTGACGAGCCTTATACCCCGCAACATCTTTCATGAGCACCATCCTCTCCTGAATTAACTGATAGATACCAAGAGAGTTATCCTGCACGGCCGCGTGCAAAGGAAGACACCAGGCAGAACTCATCACTAATGAGATAACAGCGGAAATAGGCAAATTCATCGGGTTGCACACTCCTGTCAGTACTATCATGAAAATCTATGGCTATGTTTTTATTTCGCCACTGCGGCAGGAGATAATAGGTTTCGCGATATGAATCTTCCATGACGTAAATATTTCAATCATTACTCACAGGAAACACTTTTTATTAAAAATTACCCAATCTGTTGTGACACCCACTATTAAGTCGCTAAATTACAAGCGGCTTAGGAATCACCTCCCTGAATCGTAACCCTCGACATCAGATAATTAAGATACAAACAATGACCAAATGAAATAGTTCACACTGGTTATCAAATGACAATGCTGACCTGTAAAGTAAAGACGCACAAAAAAGCCCGCTGTGGCACTCGGCCATGACGGGCTTGATTTAACGCTAAACGAACGGGGAACGATTAGTGATCGGTAACGTCATACAGTGGGTTACGGCGTTGCAGTTGCTGCCCACCGTCACGCGTCAGCGGCACCCAACCGACAGTGCCACGTTTCACCGTTGGTTCAGTGAACAGTAGATCAAACGGAATGGAGACATAGAAGCCTTTGGTAAAGCTGCCTTCACCATATTCCGCCGCACTGACGTTAGTTTTAGTGGCAAAAGCACCCGCAACAATACCACTGTCAAAGCGGCGAGACAGATCGAGCGTCACCCCTTTATCTCCAGCCAGATAACGACCCACGCTGACCTTCGCTACCGCACCTTCCACAAACGGAAGCTCCCAGTACGCCGTCAGATGGCCAGTCACCACATCGTAGTCGGTCATCCTCATGATGTCGTTCCAGTCACGCTGTTTAACATAGTTCACATCCATCCCCAGCGCCCAACTTTTACCAAATGGGCGATACAGCACCTCAGACCCAACACCCGCGTACATCATTTCCAGATAGCCGCCGTAAACCTGAGTATACCAGTCCTGAGCGGGATTATCCCTGCGGGTCAATTGCAGATTGGTCAACAACAGATCGGAAGAAGTGACGTACTCACGCACCCAGGTTCTGACGCGTGGCAGCGCTGCACCATCCGCTGGCGGTGTTTTATAGTTGAACTTATCGTAGTTATCCAACAAGTTCAGCGTCGCGGTTCCCCCGATGCTCCAGTGATCGCTCAGGCGATAGTCCACATTACCTTTCAACGAGATCTGATACATATAGAAGGACTCAGGGCCACCGAAAGACTGCGTCAATGCAGGATCTAATGAATACGTCAGACGATCGGGTTCCGCAAGTAGAACCCGCTGACCACGCACGTCGGATACCGGCTCTTTGCGATGCGTTTCTGGTTCCGGTTGACCAAGCGGGGTGGCAGCCTGTTTAACCTGATGGAAAGCTTTGGCATCCACTTCCGTACTGGCAATAGGCAAACGCTGGCTGCGCTGAACGAAGTGGTACTCATCAATACTGCCCGGTACATGGTTCGCCAACACCGTGGCTGCACGCTGCGTTGCCTCTTCACTGTTACGGTATTTCGTCTGATCGGCAACAATGGTAACCTGTTTTTGGTCCGCGTAAATATCAGCGTCCTTAAAGCCGGCCTTATCATTCAGCTCTTTCGAAACGAGTTGCCAGTTGGTACCCTTGCCATCCTGCACTGGCGCATAAACGGGCGGTGCATCGTCTAAATAGTTCGGCTTCAGACTGTCAAAGTTGGTGCGCAGGGTGAAGCCCCACATCAGGGTATTGCCACGCTGCCACGATAGCGTGGTATCCAACACATCCCCCACTCGGTAGACCGCACCAATGTTGAAAGGAGAGTCTTGTTTGATCTTTTCAATACGGTAACGATCGGCAAATTCGCGACTGTAGTCATTACCATCATATTCAAGCTTCAGGCGAAGAGGATCCCACGGAGTCTGATATTCGACCCCACCAAACAATGCAGCTGGGCCGTGAAAAAAATTCCCAACTTCAAATTGCCCGCCTTTACCAGAATAGCCCTCACTGCGCTGACAGAAACCAGCTTTTAATGAACAAGCGGGGTTCTTAATATTACCGCTCTCAGCCATATTGCCCCACCCCATACCGAGAGTGAAATCAAATGGGCCGAAACGTTTACTGGCAACCAGGTATTCACTATCAAATAATCCTGTCCCTGCAATATCACGTAATCCCAACGATACATCCGGTAACCAATAACTTTCCTGCCACAGTCTTGCTTTTACATCAAAACCTTTATCTTTATGGGTTTGATTACCACTAAAATCAGTGCTGAAACTATACGGTGCTGTACGAGTATCAGTATAACGTACCGTCGTTTCCAGCCAGTCAAAGAGCTGGAGGGATATGGAATAGCGCCGATATTCCTCATTATCACGGTAGTTCAGGCTAAATTCGCCCACTTCCGCCATACGCGCGGTTGGCATTTGCAACAACCCCACACCACCGAAGTCATACTGCGATACGCCCGCAGGCTGAAAACGCAAATTCGGGTTCGTCGCAGCACGGCTATTTTCTGTTTCAGCCGCCATCGCCTGCGCACTCAGGATGCCGCCAATCGCTAACGACAGACAGCCTAGTTTAACGTTTCTGTTCTTTGTCATTCGAATGGGATCCGGTTAGCAAGGTAGTCAGCAAGTTGATCGTTGAGTGATGACATATCCTGAGGTAAAGCTGAGGGATCAAAGCCGATAAAAAGCGTTTCACCCGCAGCGGGTTCACTATGCTGTCGGTTCCACAGCGCCAGCGGTACTTTACGCCACTTGCCATTTCCCCCAATCAGATAGCCATAACTGTTATCCGCTCCCGCTAAAAGCCGCCGCCCAGAGAGATAATTCTCAACCGACCATCCGGCACGCAGCGCCACTTTCCCCGACGTTTCCAGCTCTCCCACATCGGAGGAAGTATTCACCAGACCGATCAGAGACAGCCTGTCATCATGGGGAGCCACATACAGTGCATATTCCCCCACCAGAGGACGATTATTTTCTATATACACGCGCACGCGGTCGGGATCCAGATCGGTACGGATGCGACCCGCAACATTAATCGGGCTAATCGTCTTTCTCAGCAACCAAGCGGAAATGGCTAAATCGCCATCACCAGAGTTACGCCAGCGTGTTTCCAGTTCTGCCAGCGTTTGCAACAAGGCATCGCCCTGTGCCCGAACTTTCTGCGTCGTCGCAAAATCAGAAATCAATGCCGTTTGCCAATTAATGTTCTGCGGCCAGGAAACTTGTTCGTAAAATTTTTCAAGACGCGTACCGTCGCCCTGTTTAATAACGGCGATCGTTTCTTGAGGCGATTTCACCGTCAATTGTGCAGACATCGCGACGCTGGAAACCAGCAGCAGCAAAGTCGCGATACGATTAAGTGCCAACATTGCAGCCCCTTATTGTGCGTAGGGTTTTAATACGTTGAATGTGACCAGTGCCATACCCGGCCCCATATACTGTTGGCTCTGAACCACACTTCCGTTAGTCGGATCAAGCCAGTAGCTATTGGTGTAAGACTCATTCAAGGCAGAGACGGTCACCTGCTCATCAAAGCGCAGCAGCTCACGAGGGGTATCCAGAATTTTTACCGTCTCTTTGCCACGGGCCTGGAAAACGGACGTAGTATCGTAACCACCGCGGAAGACCTGAGCCCACTCAACCCGGCTTTTCCACGTCATCGGTGTCGATGTCTTCAATAGGCCTAACGTCAGGGGATCTTGTTGCAGATTATCCACATAGGTAATGTCTTCACCAAAGCCCTGCGTTTTCACTAAACGGCCATGTTGGGTCGCGATCATATTTTTATCGGCCCCGATCCATTTCAACTGATTCTGCTCAGCAAAAGCCAGCACGACAAACGCCTGCGGTGCTTTACCCACTTTCAGATAGGCAGACGCATAGGGCGTACTGGCAACCTGTTTGGCCGTTACGTGAGTATCATCCTGGCCGAAAAACGCCAGTTTGAACGTTTTCCCTACCTGATCCACATTTTGGGAACAGCCGACGAGCACAATAGATAAAAGAGGGGCGGCAATCAGCGCTTTCATTTCTGCTATTCGTTTTATTCTTGTCATGCGATGAAATTCTCGTTGAACAGCGTAGCCTGAAATAAAGAAAGGCCACCGAAGTGGCCTTGGAATTAGCGGAACATCAGGTCCCTGATGTCGTGCCAGTGTTATCATTGTCATTGCTAGCAACAGCAACAGCCACGCCAACAGCAACAGCGGCAGCAACACCAACTGCAATCAGAGCAGTAGTACCCGCAGCAGCACCGGCACCCGCAGCACCAGCAGCAACACCAACGCTTGCGCTGGTAGTCGTGGTACCCGCAGCCGTTGCGCTAGAGACGCCATCAACAGCAAACGCGTTTGACGACATGGCCAGAACAGCGGCCAGCGTGATTAACGTTTTCTTCATTACGATTTCCTTTTTAACATGAAGTACTTCAGGGTGGAGTACCGCCAAAAAAGCCATACCCCGTCCTTCATTCCAGCCAGCAGCATAGCAAACACATTCATTTTGCCTTATGCATGACCGTTACCGGGATCCTCCCAGTAATGCGTTACAGTTCAATGGCGATAAAACTACCCCTGATAAGCAAGATCAGGACACAAAACTATAACTCAATTTTTGCAACACAGTTAAAAATAGCAAGATCCCAGCGTAATAAACAGCAATGTTCTCGGTAAAAAAGCAGATTTCTTTAATAAAACTTACAGTACATCAGGAAAAAAATCGAAAATATCACAATGAGATCAATGTGTTAATTCAATAGTATAAAAAACGCCAGATATTTCCTAATCTGACGTTTTATTAAACAATTACATTATTTAGGCATAAGAAACGATTATTCCAACCATTCAGTATGGAATACACCCTCTTTATCCGTACGCTTATAAGTATGCGCGCCAAAATAGTCGCGCTGAGCCTGGATCAGGTTAGCAGGCAGCACAGCGGAACGGTAGCTGTCGTAATAGGCGATCGCAGCAGAGAACGTTGGCGTCGGAATGCCTTGCTGAACAGCGTAAGAGACCACGTCACGCAGTGCCTGCTGGTATTCGTCCGCCACTTTCTTGAAGTAAGGCGCTAACAACAGGTTAGCGATATCCGCTTTCTGATCGTACGCATCGGTGATTTTTTGCAGGAACTGCGCACGAATGATGCAACCCGCGCGGAAAATCTTGGCGATTTCACCGTAGTTCAGATCCCAACTGTTCTCGTCTGATGCCGCTTTCAACTGTGAGAAGCCCTGAGCATAAGAAACGATTTTACCCAGATACAGCGCACGGCGCACTTTCTCAACAAACTCAGCTTTATCACCACCGAATGGCTGAGCCGTTGGACCAGTCAGCACTTTGGATGCAGCTACACGCTGATCTTTCAGTGAAGAAAGGTAGCGGGCAAAAACGGATTCCGTGATCAGAGACAACGGTTCGCCCAGATCCAGAGAGCTTTGGCTGGTCCATTTACCGGTACCTTTGTTAGCCGCTTCATCCAGAATCACGTCAACCAGATATTTACCTTCTTCATCTTTTTTCTTGAAGATATCGGCGGTGATTTCAATCAGGTAGCTGCTTAACTCGCCTTTGTTCCACTCAGAGAACGTTGCTGCCAGCTCATCGTTGTCCAGATTCAGCGCCTGCTTGAGCAAAGCATAGGCTTCGGCAATAAGCTGCATGTCGCCGTATTCGATGCCATTATGCACCATCTTGACATAATGACCGGCACCATCCGCGCCAATGTAGGTCACACAGGCTTCGCCGTCAGCACGTGCGGCAATCTGTTCCAGAATCGGTGCAACCAATTCATAAGCTTCTTTCTGACCACCCGGCATGATGGAAGGCCCTTTCAACGCGCCCTCTTCTCCACCGGATACGCCTGTCCCGATGAAGTTAAACCCTTCAGCGGACAGTTCGCGGTTACGGCGAATGGTATCTTTATAGAAGGTATTACCGCCATCGATCAGAATATCGCCTTTTTCCAGGTAAGGTTTCAGCGATTCAATCGTTTTATCGGTTGCTTCACCAGCCTTCACCATCAGCAGAATACGGCGGGGTTTTTCCAGGGATTCAACAAACGCTTCAACGGTGTAAGAAGGCACCAGTTTTTTGCCCGGATTTTCCGCGATAACTTCATCGGTTTTATCGGAAGAACGGTTAAAGATGGAAACGCTATAGCCACGGCTCTCAATGTTCAGCGCCAGATTGCGCCCCATCACCGCCATACCGACAACGCCAATTTGCTGTTTGGACATTAAAGCAACTCCTGTCTGAAGGATAACCTGCCTGCAACGGTGACAACGTCTCGCGTTGCGACCTCGCAAGCAATTTAAAAACAGGTCAACATGGTAACTCAGCTTTGCCTGGGTGGGTAGTGATTGGTTTGATAGCAAAATTCCCGCCAACATGAACATATGGCGAGGAAAAGAAAAAACCGCAGAACGATTCAGCGATCTGCGGCTTACAGCGAGTTATCACTCGATACTACTTTTTCAGCAGCACCTTAATACTTTCTTTAAATTCGGCACCAAATTCAGGATTGCGTAACCCATAAGACACAAATGCCTGCGCATAACCCAACTTACGGCCGCAGTTAAAGTTCTTACCCGACATCTGCACCGCATCAACCTGCTGAGTCGCAATCATATCGGCAATCACATCCGTTAACTGAATGCGTCCCCATGCACCGGGTACCGCTTTATCCAGCAGTGCCCAGGCATCGGCAGTTAATACATAGCGGCCTACAGCAGAAAGGTCGGATCCCGTTTCGGAAGGTGCCTCGGGTTTTTCAATCATTGAAGTAATCGCGGCCGCATCGCCCGGATTCACCAACGGCTTTTCACAATCAACAACAGAATACTCAGGCAACACCTCATAAGGTCGATGTTTAACCAACACCTGACTGCGCCCTGTTTCTTCAAAACGGGAAATCAGCAGCGCGAGGTTTTCCTGCGTCTGATCAGACGTGCTTTCATCCAGCACGACATCAGGTAATACCACCACAAACGGATTATCGCCTACGATTGGACGAGCACAGGAGACCGCATGCCCTAGCCCTAGCGTTTCTCCTTGGCGGACGTTCATGATCGTCACGCCTTTCGGACAGATAGCCTGAACTTCTGCCAGCAGTTGTCGCTTTGCACGTTCTTCCAATAAAGATTCAAGCTCAAAGGAGGTATCAAAATGGTTTTCGATCGCGTTTTTTGACGCATGCGTCACCAGAACAATTTCTTTAATCCCCGCCCTCACACACTCGTTGACGATCTTCTCAATCACAGGGCGGTCGACCAGCGGTAGCATTTCTTTCGGAATGGCCTTGGTCACCGGTAACAAATTCATCCCCAAGCCTGCTACGGGGATAATCGCTTTCAATGATGTCATGGATTGACTCTCTTCAATCTGATGGTTTTATATAACAGTCTTGATCTGACCGATCACTTTTATTTCGGTAGCCTACTGCTACAACGCTACACATGACACTAAGATTACACCTAATGAGTGCTAAAGCGATCTCAGGTATCGACTTTTTCTGATTCATCAGGAAATTCTGTCAGAGTAGAGTGATATACTAGAACGACTACTTGAAGACAATTTCTAATGAAAAAGCGGAGTTATTGATGAAAGGGATCGTGCTGGCAGGTGGAAGTGGTACTCGGTTATATCCGATTACTCGTGGCGTTTCTAAACAGCTACTGCCGATTTATGACAAACCGATGGTTTATTATCCTATTTCAGTTCTTATGCTCGCGGGTATTCGTGAAATACTGATAATCACCACCCCCGAGGATATGCCAGCATTTAAACGCCTTTTAGGCGATGGCAGTCGTTTCGGCATTGAACTTAGCTACGAGGTCCAACCCAGCCCTGATGGGCTCGCTCAAGCTTTTATCATCGGTGAAGAATTCATTAATGGGGAACGCTGTGCGCTAGTACTCGGTGATAATATTTATTTCGGACAAAGTTTTGGTAAGAAACTCGAAGCCGTGGCGGCAAAAGAAGAAGGGGCAACGATCTTCGGTTATCAGGTCACTGACCCTGAGCGTTTTGGTGTTGTCGAATTTGATCGGGATTTCAGAGCATTATCTATTGAAGAGAAACCTACCGAACCGAAATCAAACTGGGCCGTCACCGGACTCTACTTTTATGATAAAAATGTCGTGGAGATGGCAAAACAGGTAAAACCATCACACCGTGGCGAATTAGAAATTACCACACTGAACCAAATGTATCTTGAACAAGGCACACTGGAAGTTGAGCTACTAGGGAGAGGCTTCGCCTGGCTGGACACTGGCACCCACGATAGTCTAATTGAAGCGTCGCAATTTATTCATACGATCGAAAAGCGTCAGGGGCTGAAGGTTGCTTGCCTAGAAGAGATCGCACTTCGCAAAGGCTGGCTTTCCCGCCAGCAAGTTGCCGAACAAGCTAAAGTGATGTTCAAAACGTCCTATGGACAATATTTGACCCAACTCATCGCAGAGAAATAACATGCAAATCATTGATACTGCTATTCACGGCGCAAAAATCGTTCAGCCAAAAGTATTCGGTGATGCAAGAGGCTTTTTTCTGGAGACGTTTGAAAAGAAACGCTATCAGGAGATGCTGGATATCGATTTGGACTTTGTTCAAGATAATCATTCTCGCTCAAGTAAAGGCGTCTTACGAGGTCTACATTTCCAAAAAACAAATCCACAAGGCAAACTCGTCCGTGTTGTACGCGGCGAGGTGTTTGATGTTGCCGTAGATATTCGTCAGGATTCCCCTACCTACGGGAAATGGCATGGCCTGATACTATCGGAAGAAAACAAAGCGCAGTTTTGGCTGCCGCCGGGGCTGGCACATGGATTTGTTGTACTCTCTGATATCGCAGATTTTGAATACAAATGTACAGATTATTATGACCCCAGCGATGAGGGTTGCCTGTTATGGAACGATCCCGATCTTGGTATTGAATGGCCAATATCTCATCCGTTGCTATCTGAGAAAGATAAATTAGGGAAGTTATTCAAGGATCTCACGAAATGAGAATATTACTGACAGGCGCAAACGGCCAATTGGGGCGCTGTTTCCAGGATCGCTTCCCCGCAAACTGGAACATTTTAGCAACCGATTCTAATGAACTCGATATTACGAATTTAGAACGCGTTGAAGAAGTAGTAAAAGATTTCCAACCGAATGCTATCGTTAATGCCGCAGCTTATACATCTGTAGATAAGGCAGAATCAGAGCCTAAAATAGCAGAAAAAATTAACGTTACAGGCCCGAAAAATTTAGCGATTGTCGCCAGCAAACTAGATATCCAGCTAGTCCATGTGTCCACCGACTATGTCTTTGATGGTGACGCAACAGAGCCTTACGCTGAAGACAGTGTGACAAATCCACTAAGTGTTTATGGTAAAACTAAACTTGCTGGTGAACAGGCAGTAATAAAAACCTCGTCAGAAGCAATAATTGTTCGCACCGCTTGGGTATTTAGTGAATATGGCAACAATTTTGTTAAAACTATGCTACGGCTTGGGAAAGAACGGAATACGTTAAGCATTGTAGGTGATCAACGAGGTTGCCCTACTTATGCAGGCGATCTAGCGCAGGCAATTATTGCCTTATTGCAGCGGAACGCAGCAGGGGGGATCTATCACTACAGCGGCGATAAAGAGGTGAGTTGGTATGAATTTGCACAGGCGATTTTTTTTACAGCAGTGCGTGAATCGATATTCAACAAGGAACCAGAGTTGACGTCAATTTCTACAGAACAATACCCTACTCCCGCTCATCGACCAGCTTACTCCACGTTGAAGTGTGAAAAAATTCAATGTTTGGGCATCAAGTTATCCGATTGGAATAAAGCTCTTGCTGTTATGTTATCGTCTTAATATGGGGTCATTTCTACCTGTCTTTCCGCATAAGCGGAAAGACACAGCGGAGATTCTTTCCTGAAATAGAAAATATTTAATACAACCTCACTATCTAATAATCAAATTGTTTCTTTATTTTTTTCACTTATACCTTCCGCGCCTGATTTACGAAGAACATAGATGGACTCATACTGTTCCCGCACTACATTCCACGTATAACGACGCATGGCAATGCTTTTCATTTTTTCAGCCATAGCACAATGATGACTACCAGTAATATCGGCGATTTGTCGTGCTAAATTTTCCGCACTTGAAAAATAATAACAACTATCCTCAGTTGTAAAACGATTAAAGCTACAATCATAAGCGAAAATAATTTTCGAAAAATGCATAGCTTCGACTAATGAGGGATTAGTTCCTCCAGCAGAATGTCCATGGATATAACTAATACACTGACTACGCAATTCATATAAGACATCGACATTATAAATAGGATCAATGATTTCAATATTAGCACATGAACTAAATTTACTCTTCAGCCTACGACCATATTCGCTATTATCCCAATTTCCGACAAATTTAATTCGATATTGAGGGCATCGAGAAAAACTATCTAATATCATCTCAACATTATTTTCTGGCTCAATGCGGCAGACTGACAAAAAATAAGGAGTAACATTAATTTTACTATACTGTTCTTTAACCGCCAACGCATGGTCACCACCATAAGCAATAGTTAATGCGTTAACTTTATATTCATTAGCCACATAATCAGTAATCGCCTGATTATCCGCAATTACCACATCGGAAAAGCGTACAGCACAGCGTTCACTTAATCGTAGAAATCGTTTAACCCATCCCTGCCATTTTTCTCTCTTCCATTCCAAACCATCAATATTAGTAATTATTCTCCCCCGATAAAACAAACGAAAAATAGGGAGAAAAATACAGCCGGACACACCAAGAATAAGCGTTACATCTGGTTGAATAAATAATGCCTTCACCAGCGACAGTATGTCATAGGGAATACTTTGTATACCATTGGCGTAAAGTGGTACATAACAAATACTTGCATCTTTATACGTTGTTATTTTCTCAGAATAGGCTTTAGATGACGAAAAAACCGTATAGGAGACATCTCGAGAACAGTTATCAACTAAGTTCTCAACTAAAGACTCAAAGCCACCATAACAGGCAGGCAAGCCTACAGTGCCAACAACAGCAATATGTAATTTTTTTGTTTTCAATTTTAATCCCATGTTACTTTTAAATATTTCGAATAATATTGAGAATATTTTTTTTGTAGTTATCCGATGAAAATGCAGTAGCATGGCGAAGACAATTTTTTGACAAAATATTCCAACGCTCAAAATCAATCGACAACTCTGAAATAAAAGCAGTGATTTCATCCAAATTGCTGGGTTCAATCAAGCGTCCAACCTCATCATTCACCAATTCAACTGGTCCACCATAGGGTGGAGCGATCACCGGAGCCCCGAAACTCATTCCTTCAAGTAAAGTTAGCCCAAACGTTTCAACCCATTGGGTTGGATTACTCAAATTTACAACCATGAATGCATTAGCAAAAAAGTCATTTATATTCTCAGGAGAGCGATAAGCAGAGAAATTGGGTATATCTATTATTTCATCCTGAAATTTTTTGAAGCTCGATTCAGAAGTATTTAACAATGCAATAAAATTCACAGTAGGTAATCGCTTAGCTAATGAAACAAAAGTAAAAATACCTTTATAAGCTTTAAGAGAACCAACAAAGAGAACTTTTTTCCCTTCAAATTTCATCATTGGCTGTAACTCAGGCACTTTAAAATCGCGTCTTAGACCATTGTAGACTACATTATTTAGTGTTTTTTTTAGGTCAACCGTCTGCTGAACGTAACGAGATACATATAAAGCTTGATCTGCGCACCAATCAGCTATCATTGATAAAAACGACATTAATACACGAGGACGAATATGTGTTTCATGTATATAAATTATAGTTCGACGTGCCAGTAATTTAGCTGCGATAGCACCACCAAACGGTAGCAATGTGTTCACCAAAACAATAGTAGTATTACCTTTTAAACGCTCTCTTATCAGCAAATATGAGAGTAATACGAACGTAACTATCTGCGAAACTATATACCGAAAAAGTTGCATATATTTATTGTCATGTGGATGATATGGAACCACATGATAACGACCAGCTTCACTCAAAAAACCAGACGTATCACTGCTGATAATATGGACGTCACTTTCACATTCATCTTGTATTGCATCGATTGCATCACGCAATACCCTGGGACTACCACTATAGTCATTAAATAAATGTACAAAAAAGATTGTTGTCATGTGAAATTCTTTTCAATATTGGTGTGGCACTGGTAAAAATCAGTTCAAATTCTAATGTCATAACAATGTCAATTTATATCGAAAATGCAATTACAGAATTTAAACTACAATCCATTTAGCAGTTCTAATCAAGCAATGCTTTATTGAACTTATCTCCTATCTTTTCCCAAGAAATCTTATTTATTTCAAAAGAATTAATTTTTATTTCATTTTCAACTTCAGAAATGGTAAGTTGATTAAATTCATTTAATTTCTCGATTATCACATTTTCGTTGAAAGTGTCTATTTTAAATCTACTTTTTGTATATGCTAAAGGTGAATAATTAGATATAACAATACACCCGCAAGCCATCGACTCAGCACATGGATAATGAAATGCTCCATCTTCAACAAGACCAACTGCCAACATTAGGTCGTTTTTACGATAAAATTCGCCTAATTCCTCATCATTAGAGATAGGGAAAAATGAAAACTCGACACCACTATTTTCTAGCTTCCTTTTATCTATATCACTTAAATATACAGCCACATTCAAATGAATATTTTCCCGACCATTCCATTTTAGCAATGCAGAAATCATATCTGATGTTCCTTTATGCCGTTCCTCCCTGCCTATAATTCCTATTGCATTTTTTTTTCCATACTGTTTTTTTATATTAGGATAAAAAACACCGGTATCGATTCCAGCAGGAACTATAGATACATAATTATTAACTTCCCTTGGTAAAATGAACTCATGATTAACAATTTTTTTTAATGGTAAAAAATAAGTCATATAAGCGCAAAACTTGAGAAATTTATTTTTAAAAAATATAACCTCATATGCTTGTACGTAGTAGAATTTCTTTATTTTTTTTGGTAAAAAAGCAACTATATAGGCCGTAATATTAAAATTGGCTATAACAACATCCGGGTTTAAATTTCGGCAACATTTTCGCATATAGTACATCGATAGTATTAGATTAATATATCTATTACTATTAGTTACCTGCTTTGTAGTAACCACTTTAGCTTTTGTTGGATAATACGGCGTAGCTTTCTTTTCTGGCACAACAAAGATAACATCATGATTTTTATTCACCAACTCTGTTGCTAGTTTAGATAAAACTCTCTCTCCGCCAGATTTACCAAAACCAAGAATTGGAATCAATATTTTCAAAACAAAACTCCTATACATAAAAAGGGAAAATATAAACAACCATACTTGCGCCACATAAAATTTAAAAAAGCACTAGGAAATAAGAAAAGCAGGAATTTTTTTCACATATACATCTGGATGATTATCAATCGGCAACATTGAGGTCATTTAAAATAAGAAATGGATTTTAGTAGCTTAATATATCTAACATCCTTTTTAATAGACAAATAAAGACTCAACGCACTAATGTATAACACTAATTTGATTTTATAAAAAGGCACATCATCAAAAACAACCCACTTACTCTTCAGCATAACAATCAAGCGTTTTATATGATTTTCCACATCAGTAACTTCATGTAACGCACTATTATGATTCATACGATAAGGAAGAATGTAGATATTAATTTTATTTTTTTTAGCAGAAAGATAAAATTTAGTGTCGATTCCATACAAAGAGAGTCTCTCATCAAATTTTATAAAATCAAGTACACTCTTCTTAATAACCGTGCCGCTCATTATAGAAATCAAATCAGGGTTGCCAGTAGATTTTTTTAGACAAGACTCAGTAATTTCAGCACCTCTAACTCCTCTAACAACTCCAGGGGAAATTAAATGCTCACCATTATATATAATAGGGCAAGCTATTTTCTCATCAGACTGAAAAAAACCATCTAAACAAGTAAAATATTCAATACTAAAATCAGAATCATCATCAAAAATAATATAACTACTAGCATCAATATCAGATATTATTTTATTATACACTTCAGACAAAGATGTATTAACCCCAGTATGGTAATATTCTGTCGGCACAGTAAAATTGGACAACGATGACGCACTAAAACCCTGTATTGAATTATCCCAGAAACATAAAGTAACTTTTTTTGATTCTAAGTAATGCTGATTTTCCAATAAAGATTTAACAGTTGCAGTTTCTATTGGTTGTTTAGAATACAGGACACAAATAATACATATATCATACGTCATTGATTTACCCAAATCACATTATCTATAAGATAGAATAAATTTATTAAAAGGTATAAAAGAACAATAACCAAAGGTATAACTCTTGGCTTTATTACGTAGACTAACATCGGAATAATAAAAATAAGAACAGGCAAAAAAATATAACTAATTCTATATGCCGTAGCAACTAATCCCAACGCCCCAAAAAAATAAAACGAACTAACACCAACAAACAACAACTTTATATATACAACTGATAATTC